>CAMJWJ010000014.1 GCA_946409435.1 uncultured Prevotella sp.
AGAAATACTTTGAGCGTCTCTTTCACCTTGCCATGGACCTTAAAAAGGAGGTACCCGACTCGGTGGTACCTGCGGCGGGGATGATGCTGGCGACGATAGCTGCCGGGAAGGAAGACCTGGACCGCGCCTTGTTCTACATAGACGCGATGAGGCATGCCGAAAAGATGGGCGTGCGCCTGGGTGAGGACGATGGCTACTCATTTGTGTTCGACATGTATGGCGCCTTTTTCAGCTTGACGAAAGACGAGGATGAAAGGTCGCTGTATTACATGACGGAACTACGCAATCATCTGACCAAGAACAAGAAGCAGGGAATAGAGCACACGGACTATATGACGGCCATGCTGTACGACAAACTGATGTCGAAATACATGGATATGTTCGGCGACAAACTCATAGAACTGACCATCGACGGCAAGAAGTACATCCCGATTTCCTGGGAAGAGTGGAACATCGAGAAGCCTCTCATGGGGTGGACGGAGTGGATGAAGAAAAGAGACCAAACGGAGGGAGACCAAAAGTTGGTATACTACTGCTGTGACGACGGCAAGGTCACTGACGACCTGCACTCCGAGGTGAAATACAGTTTCTACTGTAACAGAGACACCAAATACGACATCAAGCTGGATGACGACACAAATGTACAGCTGATTACCGTCACGCCCGAGCGCCGCCAGCAGATGGTCGAGGCATACCGCAAATACATGAAGAAAGCAAAGAAGAACAAGAAATAAGGCCTCCCCCGACCCCTTCGAAGGAGGGGAGGAGAAACCCCACCCCTGCCCCTCCCCTTGAGGGGAGCGCAGGAGTAGCAACCATTTTGAACGTGAAATTCAAGATGCCCAAGTTCGGGCGCAAACTGACTGGTGGTGGCATGGTGAAGGAACTGCTGATGACCATCCTTGCCACCACCATCTCCATCGTGCTCACCTTCGGTACGGCGCACTACATCGAAGTTCGCCAGGCTGAGCAGGCCCAACGGCAAACGGCCATGATGTTGATTCACGATATCGATGCAAGTGTCGCCATTGTGGAATATTTGGCAGAGAGTGAAGAGAAACAAAAAAATGGGATATCAATGGAGACTCGCTTACGCTGACCCGAAGCTTTGAACCCTATTCTTTCTGCGGAGAGAACAACAAAGCCCCGAGGTTTCACCTCGAAGCTTTGAACCCTATTCTTTCTGCGGAGAGAACAGGATTCGAACCTGCGAACCAGTTTTGCCGGTTACACGCTTTCCAGGCGTGCCTCTTCAACCACTCGAGCACCTCTCCAAAACCATCGAAATGCTTATGTCTCCACCACCCTCCCCCGTGTTACATGCACTGAAGGAATTGTGATTTCTCTCTAAGCGGGTGCAAAGGTAATAAAATAAATGGGAAATGAGGAAAGAGAAATGAAAAATGCTTTCACTTTTAATATTCTTTATCATTTCAGCCCAAAGACACGGGCCACATTAGCGTTGGTACGCGCTGCCACCTCGTCTTCGGAAACGCCGTAAGCCTCGGCTAACCGGCTGATGACATGACGGATGAAGGCTGGCTCATTGCGCTGGCCACGCATGGGAACAGGTGCCATGTAGGGAGCATCGGTCTCCAAGACGATGCGGTCGAGCGGAACGGTGGGGCGCGACAGTTCAGCACCTGTCTGCGACGCAACCAGATGAGCCTGCGAGGCAGCTGTCCCTGACAGCGTGGCAGGCAGGTTGCTCTTCTTGAAAGTCAGCACGCCACCGATGCCCAACACAAAGCCATCAAACTCAAGCAGCTGTCGTGCCTCCTGCTCGTTACCGGTAAAACAATGGAACACGCCTCCCGGTAATTCTCGCGCGTACCTTTTTAATATCTGCACCATCTCGTTCTGCGCCTTCCTACAGTGTATCATGAGGGGCAGACGAGTCTCCACAGACCAGCGGACCTGCTCTTCAAAGGCTTCAAGCTGCTGCTGTTCGTAATCGCGGCTCCAATAGAAATCAAGGCCTACCTCGCCGATGGCCAGGACCCTAGACTTGGAACTATGAGCTTGGTCTTTTATGAGATGTCCTATCTCGGTCAATACCTCACGCCAGTCGTCGCGCACCTCTTCGGGATGCAAGCCAAGCATAGGCCGGCAGAAGTCGGGAAACTGCTGACAGACATTCAGCACCGTGCTGCACGATTTCAGGTCGATGGCCGGAATAAACACCTGTGTACAGCCAGCCTCACGGGCCCGCTGCACGACAGACTCACGATCTATAGCAAACTCCTCGCCATCCAAATGGCAGTGGGTATCAATGTAGTTCAAATGAGAAATGTAAAATGAGAAATGAGAAACGAAAATTACTTGTTACGATGCAGAAGTTCATTCATGTAGTCGCTCAAAGCTTGCTTCCGCTCGTCAGGGACATTGATTTCGGCAAGCGTCGTGCGAGCCAGTCCAAAGTAGTGATTGATCTTCTCCTCGCAGAGTTGGCGGATGCCTATCTCGTCGTAGAGGCGTGTAATGGCGGCCACCTTCTCCTGCCTGTCGAACGTAGTGGCTGTAAGCCAGCGGTCCAGCTCCTGTCGCTGACTGTCATTGGCACGATTGACAGCATTGATAAGCATGTAGGTCTTTTTGTTCGACGTGATGTCACCGCCGATAGCCTTGCCGAACACCTTTGGGTCGCCATATACGTCGAGCAGGTCGTCCTGCAACTGGAAAGCCAGTCCCACTTGTTCGCCCAGCCGGTACAACCGGTCAGCATCCTCTTGAGGAGCATCGGCCAGAAGGGCACCGATCTTCAGTGCACAGGCCAGCAGCACTGACGTCTTCAGGCGAATCATCTCGATGTACTCTTCCTCCGTGACATCGTTGCGCGTCTCGAAAGCCATGTCGTACTCCTGCCCCTCGCCTATCTCCAGAGCTGTAACGGTAAAGAGGTCCATCACCTGCTGCAGCTTGTCGGCCGGCACCTGTTGCATGCGCTGGTAGGCCAGCACCAGCATGGAGTCGCCCGAGAGGATAGCCTTGTTGGCATCCCAGCGGCGGTGTACGGTCTCATGGCCGCGCCGCACGTCGGCATTGTCCATCAGGTCGTCGTGCAACAGCGTATAGTTATGGTACGTCTCGATGCCGCATGCCGGCATCAGTATCTTCTCTGGCTGTTCCTGCCATAGGTTATAGCCCAACAGCATCAGCACGGGGCGTATGCGCTTGCCGCCCAGCGACAGGACGTACTTGACAGGTTCATAGAGCGATGCCGGCTGGCGGTCGTAGGGCAGCTGGTCCAGGTATTGGTTGACCATCTGCAGGATTTCGTTGGATGTCAGTTGTTTCATATCTTTTCTTGTTTTTCTGAATATCGGAATAATGGAATATCGGAATACCGAGATATTAGAGTTTGAAGACGATGGGTATGCACACCTTGGTGCGACACGGCTGGTCGTTCTGGATGCCAGGTTCCCACTTCGGCATCATGCGTAGCACACGCAACGCCTCGCGGTCACACTCCGGCGACAACGACTGGGTGATGTTGATACCCGTCACCGAGCCGTCTTTCTCGATATAGAATACCGCCACCACCTTGCCTTGTATCTTCCGGTTGCGTGCCCCAGGCGGATAGCGCAGGTTACGGGTGAGCCACTTCATCAGTTCAACGGCACCACCAGGATATTTCGGCAGATCCTCTACGACATGGAAGTTCAGCGGATTGGCCGGGTCGACGTCCAGCGGTGCCAGCGGCTTGTCGTCTTCCTGCTGCTGCAGGTCCTTCAGCAGCGTCTCGTCGTCCTCCTCGCCTTCGCCTTCCAGCAGTTCTTCGGTCTCCTGCTGCTCTATGGCATCGTCGACCACGTTCAGCTGTTCAGCCTTTTCGACCAGCTGCTTCTCCTGCAGTTGCGTGACGGTCTCGAGATTCTCCATCGGCACCAGCTCGCTCTCGTGCATCAACTCGTCGAGGTCAATGGGCTCCACCTCGTCGACAGCATCAGCTGACGACCACTCCAACGACACGTAGCAGACAGCCAGCACAAAGACCAGCCCCAGTAGGAAACCAGTGGTTCGTCTCTGCTCCATATCAGCCTGCAGTGTCTTCTTTTGTTCCATTTATTGCAATAAATTACGCAATATTCCGTTTTTGATGGTGCAAAGTTACTCATTTTTAATAAAAAAACACTAACTTTGCAACGGAAATAACAAAATAGATGAAAAAAGCATTCATTATCGGCATATTGTTGCTGTCGTTCTGCAGCGTACAGGCGCAGGAGAGCAAGGAGGTATACAGCTTCCTGAGGCTGCCTGTCAGTGCTCATGCAGCAGCGCTTGGCGGCGACAACATCACACTGACCGACGACGACCCGACGGTCATCTTCCACAATCCTGCTCTCATCCGACAGGTGAGCAGCAACAGTATCAACCTCAACTTCATGACCTACATGGAGGGCACCAAGACGGCTTCTGCCTCGTTTGTCAGGTCTGTGAAGGACAAGGCGTCATGGGGTGTCAGCGCACAATACATGGACTACGGTTCGATGAAAGAAACCACCATCGACAACGAGGACCTGGGTACATTCTCTGCCAAGGACATTGCGCTGGCAGGCACCTTTGCCTACAAGCTTAGCAACAAGATCAACGGTGGTATCACGGCTCGCTTCATATCTTCCTCGATTGCGAGTTACTCTTCTGCTGCCATTGCCGTCGACCTGGGACTCAACTACGTAGACAGCATTGGCAACTGGTCGGTATCATTGGTTGCCAAGAACCTTGGCGGACAGATATCAGCCTATGACGACGAGTTTGAGCGCATCCCGTTAGACGTCCAGTTAGGTGTCTCGAAGCGTCTCGTCGGTTCACCGCTGCGCCTGCATGCTACCCTGTACAGATTGAACAACTGGGACCAGGGATTCATCAAGCACCTGGCTGTCGGTGCCGACCTGCTGCTCGGCCACGGCATCTATGTGGCTGCCGGCTACAACTTCCGCCGTTCCAGCGAGATGAAGATAGAAGACGACGAAGGTAAGAGCAACCACGGTGCCGGCCTGTCGCTTGGCGGTGGCATCCAGCTGCAGCGCTTCAAGTTACAGCTGGGCTATGCCAAGTACCACGTTTCGGCATCCTCACTATTAGTCAACGTCACTTATTCCTTATGAAAAAGATTACTATAGCTATTGATGGCCATTCGTCGTGCGGCAAGAGCACGATGGCCAAGGACCTGGCCCGCGAGGTGGGCTATGTTTACGTCGACACCGGTGCCATGTACCGCGCCGTCACCCTCTACGCACTCCGTCATGGACTGTTCACCGACGGTGCTATCGACGAAGATGGGCTGCGTCGCCAGATGGCCGACATACATATCTCGTTTGAGTTCAACCCAGCGACAGGGCGCCCCGACACCTACCTGAACGGTGAGCTGATTGAGCACGACATCCGTACCATGGAGGTCAGCAACCACGTCAGCCCCATTGCCACACTGGGCTTTGTCCGCGAGGCCATGGTAGCCCAACAGCAACAGATGGGCAAGGACAAGGGTGTCGTGATGGATGGCCGCGACATCGGCACCGTCGTGTTCCCCGATGCCGAACTGAAGATCTTCGTCACCGCCTCGGCCGAGGTGCGTGCCCAGCGCCGTTTCGACGAGCTGAAGCAGAAGGGCATGGAGGCCGACTACGACGAGATACTGAAGAACGTGCAGGAGCGCGACTACATCGACTCGCACCGCGAGGTGTCGCCGCTGCGCAAGGCCGACGACGCCATCGAGCTGGACAACAGCAACATGACCATTGACGGCCAGAAAGAATGGCTCATGGAACGATTCCGCGAGGCCGTGCAGGCCAAGCGTATCCTGCTGTTAGGCAGTGGCGGCCGCGAGCACGCCCTGGCGTGGAAGATAGCCCAAAGCCCACGGTGCAGCAAGCTGTTCATCGCCCCAGGCAACGCCGGCACGTCACAGTGCGGGCAGAACGTAGCCATGAAGGCCGACGACTTCGAGGCTATCAAAAAGTTCTGCGTAGAGCAGCAGATAGACATGGTGGTGGTTGGTCCCGAGGACCCGTTGGTGAAAGGCATCTACGACGACATGAAGGCCGACCCGCGCACCAAGGACATTCCTGTCATCGGACCGTCGAAGCAGGGTGCAGTACTCGAAGGTTCCAAAGACTTCGCCAAAGGGTTCATGCAGCGTCACCACATTCCCACCGCCCGCTATGCCACCTTCACTCCCTCTACCCTACAGGAAGGTTGCGCATTCCTGGAAACACTGCAGCCACCCTACGTGCTGAAGGCCGACGGACTGTGTGCCGGCAAGGGAGTGCTGATACTGCCTACGCTTGACGAGGCCAAGCGGGAACTGAAGGATATGCTGGGCGGCATGTTCGGTGATGCCAGCAACCGCGTGGTCATTGAGGAGTTTCTCAGCGGCATCGAGTGCAGCGTTTTCGTGCTGACCGACGGCGACCACTATAAGATACTGCCAGAGGCCAAGGACTACAAACGCATCGGCGAGGGCGACACCGGCCTGAACACGGGCGGCATGGGTAGTGTCAGTCCCGTACCGTTTGCCACGAGCGAATGGATGCAGCAGGTTGACGACCGTATCATACGGCCCACCGTCGAGGGACTGAAGGCTGAAGGCATCCTCTACAAGGGCTTTATCTTCTTCGGACTCATCAACGCCAAAAGGCCGACAGCCGACGGACAGTACACCCTGGAGCCGATGGTCATCGAATACAACTGCCGCATGGGAGACCCCGAGACTGAGACCGTCATGCTGCGTCTGAAGTCCGACATCGTGGAACTGTTCGAGGGTGTGGCCGAAGGCCGTCTTGACCAATACTCCGTCGAGTTTGACGAGCGGGCTGCTGTCTGCGTCATGTTGGTCAGCGGTGGCTATCCGCAGGCTTACCAGAAAGGCTACCCCATCAGCGGCATTGACAAAATAGGTGACGGAAGCGGACAACAGGTACGTACCGTTGTCTTCCACGCCGGCACCACGGTAAAGGAAGGTCAGGTAGTCACCAATGGCGGCCGCGTCATCGCTGTCTCGTCATACGGCAAGGACAAGGCCGAGGCGCTACAGCGCTCTTTCGAGGCTGCCCAGAAGATTGAGTTCACCGACCGCTATTTCCGCCGTGACATCGGGGCAGACCTATAGCACAGTTCAGAGTTTATAGTTCAGAGTTCAGAGTTCAGAGTTCAGAGTTCAGAGTTCAGAGTTAATAGTTAATAGTTGGGAATGCCGAAGAAGCAGGTTCAGAACAAGATAGCAGAGAGCAAGCTGACACTGCCGGTGGCGATAGTCTTTGCCATTGGTGTCTGGCTGCTGTGCGGACTGACCGTGCATCACTGGTGGGTGCAGCTCGGCTGCTTTGCCGTGACGACCTTCCTCATGGTCGAACTGAACAACCAGAACGCACTCCTGCGCATCTACTCACGGATGGTCAGCTGTGCCTTCTTGATGCTGTCGTGTGTCGCCTGTTTCCTGATACCCAGCATCCGCGGTGGTTTCCTGCAGCTATTTGTCGTAGCAGCCTACCTGATGCTCTTTCAGACTTATCAGGACAAGACGGCCGTCGGCAAGACGTACTATGCCTTCCTGATGCTTGGACTGGCCAGCATGGCCGACGTACACATCGTCTTCTTCCTGCCGTTCGTCTGGCTGCTGATGCGTACCAACTTGATGTCGCTGTCTTGGCGTACCTGGTTTTCCTCACTTTTAGGTCTGCTGACGCCCTACTGGTTTCTCTGCTCATGGCTGGTCTACAAGGCCAACTTCACCCAACTTGTCGACCACTTCAGCCGACTGACTGACTTTGTGTTCCCTGTCAACTACGCCCGTCTGAGCATCAGTTTCATGGTCGTGCTGGCCCTTCTGTTCGTGTCCACGCTGATTGGCATCGTACACTTTCTGCGCAAGAGCTTCAACGACAAAATCCGCATCCGCATGCTCATCGGCTTCTTCATCTGGATGAACCTACTGTCCATCGTGTTCATTGTCATCCAGCCAAACCAGCAGGACATGCTGCTCCGTCTGATGATCATCAACACGTCGCCGCTCATCGCCCACTTCATCGCGCTGACCTCCACACGCTACACCAACATGATGTTCTATTTCCTTAGTGCAGCCACACTGCTCATCACGGTTTATAACGTATGGAGTACATCATCTCTCTTCTAATCAGTTACGGCTACTGGGGCATGCTGGTCACGGCTTTCGTGGCCGGCTCGTTCTTCCCCTTCTCCAGCGAGGCCGTCATGACAGGACTCTTAGCTGCCGGACTTGACCCGTGGCTACTCATCGTCTACGGTACCATAGGCAATGTGGCTGGCGGCATGTTCAACTACTTCGTCGGCCGGCAGGGACGGTTGGAGTGGATAGAGAAGTACCTGCACGTCAAGCAGCGAGACCTCGATAAGGCCACCCGATTCATGGGGGGCCGCGGAGCATGGATGGGCTTTTTCGCCTTTGTACCCATTCTCGGATCAGCCATCACTATCGTCCTCGGCCTGATGCGTGCCAACATCCCTATCTCGCTGACGAGCATTGCCCTCGGCAAGTTCCTCCGCTACGTCGTACTCATCTACGGAGCCAGCCTGCTGCTGTGATAAGTACTTTTATAAACAGAAAAGAATGAAAGAGAAACGTTAAAAAATACCAAGGCACGGGTATTTCTCATAACTCATTTCTCGTTTCTCATTTAAAATATGTACCTTTGCACGATAATTCACAAACAACGACAATGAAACAATTCAGAATCGTGGACAACATCATGGGCTGGCTGGCCTTTGCCATCGCCGCCATCGTGTACTGCTCCACTATCGAACCGACAGCATCCTTCTGGGACTGCCCTGAGTTTATCTCCACAGGCTACAAACTCGAAATCGGACACCCACCCGGTGCACCATTTTTCATGCTGACAGCCAATCTGTTCTCGCAGTTTGCCAGCGATCCCTCACAGGTGGCCCTCATGGTGAACATGATGAGCGCACTGCTGTCGGCAGCCACCATTCTGTTCCTCTTCTGGACCATCTCGCATTTGGTGCGCCGCCTGCTCGTCAAGCAGGAGGATTTCCGCAGTGCCACCACGCTCGGCGAGCTGTCGTGGAGCAAGGTAATAGCCATTGAGGCTTCAGCACTGGTGGGCGCACTCATCTACACCTTCAGCGACACCTTCTGGTTCTCAGCTGTAGAAGGCGAGGTGTATGCCTACTCGTCAGCCTTTACGGCCGTCGTATTCTGGCTGATTCTGAAATGGGAAGACCAGGCTGACCAGCCGCATGCTGACCGCTGGCTGGTGCTGATCATGTATATGACGGGACTCTCCATCGGCGTCCATCTGCTGAACTTGCTGTGTCTGCCGGCTATTGTGCTGGTGTATTACTACCGCAAGTTCCCCACCGATGACCCGAAGCGCGACCTGAAAGGCTCGCTCATCGCACTGTTCATCAGCGTCGTCATCCTGGCAGCCGTGCTCTACGGTGTCGTGCCTGGCATCGTACAGGTCGGCGGATGGTTCGAACTGTTATTTGTCAACGTGCTGGGCTGTCCGTTCAACACGGGCGAGATTGTCTATATCGTCCTGCTTATCGGCACCATCATCTGGGCCATCCGCGAGACGTACCAGGTTCAGAACACGAAGCGTCAGAACGCAGCCTTCCTGCTGGCTGTCGCCATGCTCGGCATACCCTTCTACGGCCATGGATGGACAGCCGCCATCATCGGCATCATCGTGCTGATAGTGCTGTGGTTTGTGCTGGGCTACAAGAAGGGTAAGGAGCCGCTTGTCACGGCACGCGTAAAGAACACGTCGCTGCTCTGCATGCTGATGCTGATGATAGGCTACTCGTCTTACGCGCTCATCGTCATCCGCTCGTCAGCCAACCCACCCATGGACCAGAACTCGCCCGAGGACATCTTCACATTGGGCGAATACCTGGGGCGCGAGCAGTACGGACAGCGCCCGCTGTTCTATGGCCCCGCCTACTCATCACAGGTGGCACTGGAGAAGGATGGCGAGTACTGCAAGCCCGTCATGACCAAGGGCGACCCCGTATGGCAGCGCAAGGAGAAGGCATCGCCCGACGAGAAAGACGAGTACTTCGTGGTACGAACCAAGGACGAATACAAATATGCACAGAACATGCTGTTCCCACGCATGTATAGCTCGACCCACCGCGCACAGTACGAGTCGTGGATGGGTAGCATCAGCGGCCGTGAGGAGACGTTCGACCGCTGTGGCGAGATGGTAACGGTCAAGGTGCCCAACCAGTTTGAGAACTTGCGTTTCTTTATCTCCTACCAGTGTAACTTCATGTACTGGCGCTACTTCATGTGGAACTTCGCAGGCCGTCAGAACGACCTGCAGGGAAATGGCGAACCTGAGCACGGCAACTGGCTCAGCGGCTTCGACTGGTTCGACAACTGGCGGCTGGGCGACCAGTCACTGCTGCCCGACGAGCTGAAAGAGAACAAGGGACACAACGTATTCTACTGCCTGCCGTTGCTGTTAGGACTCATCGGACTGTTCTGGCAGTCGCTGGCCAAGCACCACGGCAACCCGAAGGACCAGACGGGCATCCGACAGTTCTGGGTGGTGTTCTTCCTCTTCTTCATGACGGGTCTGGCTATCGTCATCTACCTGAATCAGACACCTTCGCAGCCTCGTGAGCGCGACTATGCATACGCCGGCTCGTTCTATGCCTTTGCCATCTGGTGTGGCATCGGCGTGGCAGCCATCATCGAGATGCTGAGGGCAAAGATAAAAGTCAACAGTGCCGCCATTGCTGCCATTGTCAGTATCGTTTGTCTGCTCGTACCCATACAGATGGCATCGCAGACGTGGGATGACCACGACCGTTCGGGCAGATACACCTGCCGTGACTTCGGTCAGAACTACCTGAACTCGTGTCAGCAGACGGGCAACCCCATTATCTATACCAATGGCGACAACGACACCTTCCCGCTCTGGTACAACCAGGATGTCGAGGGAGTGCGTACTGATGCCCGTGTCTGCAATCTCAGCTACCTGCAGACCGACTGGTATATCGACCAGATGCGACGCCCTGCCTACGATTCACCGTCGGTACCCATCACGTGGGAACGTATTGAATACTGTGCAGGCACCAACGAGTATGTACGTATAGAGCCGCAGATGAAGCAAGCCGTGCTGGAACTGTACAAGCAGAATCCGGAACAGGCCCGCGAGCAATTCGGCGACGACCCCTTCGAACTGAAGAACGTGCTGAAGTACTGGGTGCGCACCACCAATCCCGACCTGCACATCATTCCCACCGACACGCTGTACATGACCATCGACAAGGATGCCGTACGCCGTAGCGGTATGCTCATGGCCAACGACTCCATACCCGACCGCATGGTCATCTCACTGAAGGGAAAGAGCGCCCTCTACAAGGGCGACCTCATGATACTGGAAATGCTGGCTGAGTGTAACTGGGAGCGTCCGATCTATGTAGCTGTCTCGGTAGGTGAAGACAACTACATCAACCTGGGCGACAACACCATCACTGAAGGTCTGGCCTACCGCATCACGCCGTTCACGACCAGCATCGGTGGCAAGACGCTACCTGGTGTCAGCAACTTCGACACTGAGAAGACCTACGACAACATCATGCACCGCTTCAAGTTCGGAGGCATCGACAAGAAAGGCATCTACATCGACGAGACCGTCATGCGCATGTGCTACACCCACCGCCGCATCATGGCACGTCTGGCTCTCGAACTGCTCACCAAGGGCGACGAGAAGAAGGCTGAGGAGGTGCTGCGCTACACAGCCAAGATGGTGCCTTCCTATAACGTGCCCCACAACTACTCGTCAGGCTCGCTCGACATGGCACGCACGTGGGCAACGATGGGCAACAAGAAGGAAGCAATGGCCATCATCAACGACATGTGGAAGACGTCGGCACAGTATCTGCGCTGGTACTGCTCGCTTGATAGCTACCGCTTCCAGTCGTCACAGCGTGACTGTCAGATACAAATCTATATCATGCAGCAACTGGCCACCCTTGCCGATACCGTTGATCCTCAGCGTTCTGAACAGATGATGAAGGAGCTTAACGCTATGGCTGCCGTCTACGAGCAACGCGGCGGAGACCTCGGACTTTGACAGTAATTCAAGGAGTATAATAAACTTCACCATAGAATCAAACGACATTCAACAGCATAAGAGGTGATTATTGAGCAACCGGCTAAGTGGCTACGATGGCTTTACCCAAAGGCTTTGTGGCGTATGGACCGTAACGAACGGGCAGTTTACCTGACTTTCGACGACGGTCCCATACCCGAAGCAACGCCATATATCCTCGACGTGCTCAGAAAGTATGGCATCAAGGCTACTTTCTTCATGGTTGGCGACAATGTGAGAAAGCATCCCGAACTATATCAGCAAGTCGTTGAAGAAGGGCACCGCATCGGCAACCACACGCACAACCACATCAGCGGTTTCCGACACAGCATCCGTGACTACAGCTACAACATCGAAAAAGCAAACGCCTACCTGCACACCAACCTGGTACGGCCGCCTCACGGATGGATGCGTCTAAGCCAGTATGCATGGCTTTCGCGGAAATTCAAGATTGTCATGTGGGATGTGGTCACTCGCGACTATTCAAAATGGATGACGGCAGCCAACGTGCTCTACAATGTCAAGCACTACACCCGACCGGGCAGCATCATCACCTTCCACGACTCACTGAAGAGCATCGACAAGTTGCGCACCGCACTGCCACAGGCCATCGAGTGGCTCCAGCAGGAAGGCTATGAGTTCAAGGTATTTGAATAGCGAGCGATGAAACGAGATGACAAGAAATCGTGATAACGTGAAAACGATATAACGACAAATCGAAACAACAGAACAACAAAACAACGAGATAAAAACAGAACAGTAAACAAACTACACTAAAGACAGAGCGTATGAAAAGCATCTTAGAAGGGCGTCCTGCACTGAAGCAGGAGATTGACAAGGTAGCTGAAGTGACCGGCTACCTGTGGCAGAAAGGATGGGCCGAGCGTAACGGTGGCAACATCACGGTAAACGTCACTGAGTATATGGACGACGAATGCAAGGCCATGAAGGCCATCGCTCCCGTCAAGCAGATAGGTATGACACTGCCCCTGCTGAAAGGCAAGTACTTCTACTGCAAAGGAACGGGCAAACGTATGCGTGATCTGGCCCGCTGGCCGATGCAGAACGGTAGCATCATCCGTATCTGCGACGACTGCGCCAGCTATGAGGTGATTGCCGACGAGCCAGTGGTTCCCACCTCGGAGCTGCCCACCCATCTGGCACTGCAAAACTATCTGCTGGAGACTGGTTCGTGCTACAAGGCCACACTGCACACCCACCCCATCGAGCTGGTGGCTATGAGCCACATCCAGCGCTTCCTGAAGGGCGACGAGATGACCCGCGTACTGTGGTCGATGATTCCCGAGACGCTGGCCTTTGCACCGTTAGGCATCGGTATCGTACCCTATGCCCTGCCCTCTTCAGTAGAACTGGCCCAGGCTACCCTGGAGCAGATCAAGACCCACGACGTCGTCATGTGGGAGAAGCACGGCACCGTTGCTGTAGGCACCGACATCATGGATGCCTTCGACCAGACCGACGTGCTCTGTAAGGCAGCCAACATCTACATGTGTGCCCGCAACATGGGTTCCGAGCCAGACGGCATGACAGAGGCTCAGATGAAGGAGGTGCAGGACGTGTTCAAACTGCCCAAGAAGCGTCCGTGCTAAGACGACGATATGGAACAGGAATTTCTCTTGCGAATATTCGTTGCCGCCATCTTAGGTGGCCTGATAGGACTTGAAAGAGAGTACAGGGCCAAGGAGGCAGGCTTTCGCACCCATTTCCTCGTGGCTATGGGGTCGGCACTATTCATGATAGTATCGGCTTACGGTTTCAGCGATGTGCCCTTTTCAGAGGCACATCGCTGGGACGTGTCACGCATAGCGGCACAGGTGGTCAGCGGCATCGGTTTCATCGGTGCAGGAACCATCATCTTCCGCAAGACAGAAAATGTCGTTGTAGGACTGACCACGGCTGCCGGCGTGTGGGTCACTGCCGCCATCGGACTGGCCTGCGGTGGAGGCATGTACGTGCTCAGCATTGGCAGCACACTCATGGTGCTTGTTGGCTTGGAGGCGTTCAACTTCATCCTCCACAAGTTCGACAAGCATCGCCCGTCATAAGCTGATGATGACTGCTAATGCCACCTACATCAGCAGCCACCAAAGAATCGTTTACTTATTATAGTTTAGTGCTGCGCCTATGGCTGTACAGAACTCCGCATATTTTGGAATGTGGAAGTGTACGCCGTACAGTTTCTCCAGCATGGGGTATATCTCCTTGCACTGTGGCAGCAACGTCAGGTTGCCAATGAGCACGAAGTCTTTGATGTCGGTGTTGAGCGACGAGAGGATGGCAGCAGAGCCGATAGTCTGAAGCACCATGACAATGATGCCGAGTGCCACATCCTCTTTCGGAGCATCATACTGAGCCTTCGAGAACAGCGAAGCAGTGGCATCCATGGGAAGACCAGGCAATGGATGGGTGGAGATGTCGCCTATCTGCAGGTTGATATTATGGATGTCACCCTGCATGGCAAGGCTCTGTATCTGCTTTGGATCACGGGTGTTCAGCATGACGCGTGAGAGCCCCTGCAACGTGCCGCCACCGATGCCCAGCCCACCGATATGGCGGATGTTGTCTTCATCACACTGCACAAAACTCGTGCCAGTACCCATCGACACGACAATGGCCTTCGACAGGCCACTCTCGAAACGTGCCCCCAGACCGTCGGCCAAGAACTCATCGACCTTCTGAGTAGGAATGCCATACATAGGCTCGTTGATGTAGCCCGCGCCGACACCTGTCAGCATGACCTGCTCCACATCAGACAACAGCACTTTATTGTCGTGCAGATACTTGCCAAAGGCACCGTAAAGCGACGTCACCTGATCAGCTGCCGTGATGCGGATAGGCGACAACACCCGGCCGTCGCGCAGTCCTACTATCTTCGTGGTCGAGATGCCCACATCTATTCCAATAACAATTCCCATATGCTGATTGTTTAATTTTTTGCAAAGGTAATAAAAAAAGTGCATAGTACATTGCCCATAGTTCATAATTATTTCGTAATTTTGCAAAATAAATAATATAACCGCAAAAATGGATATTACAGAACGTTTCTTAAACTACACCAAGTATGACACACAGTCGGCCGAGGACAGCCAGACGGTGCCAAGTACAAGTAAGCAGCTGCTATTTGCCGAATACCTGAAGAAAGAACTGGAGCGCGAAGGCCTTGAGGACGTAGAGATGGACGACAAGGGCTACATCTACGCCACGCTACGGGCTAACATCAAGGGCGATGTGCCTGTCATCGGCTTCATATCACACTATGATACCAGCCCCGACTGCAGTGGTGCTGACATCAAGCCGCAGATAGTCCACAACTACGACGGCTCGGACATCCTGCTGAGCGAAGGCATCGTCATGAGTCCGACGAAGTTTCCTGAACTGCTTCAGCATACCGGCGAGGACCTCATCGTCACCGATGGCACGACACTGCTGGGAGCCGACGACAAGGCAGGCATTGCCGAAATCGTGCAGGCCATGGTTTACCTGCAGGAGCACAAGGAAATCAAGCATGGCAAGATACGCGTAGCCTTCAACCCCGACGAGGAGATAGGCATGGGTGCTCACCACTTCGATGTCGAGAAGTTTGGATGCCAGTGGGCATACACGATGGATGGCGGCGACGTCGGCGAACTGGAGTTTGAGAACTTCAACGCCGCCTCAGCCAAGATCAGCATCAAGGGTGTCAGCGTACATCCTGGCTATGCCAAGGGCAAGATGGTGAATGCCAACGCGCTGGCTGCAGAATTTGCCAAGATGTTGCCTGCCGACGAGACGCCGGAGACAACAGAGGGCTATCAGGGCTTCTACCACCTGCTGGGTATCACGTCGAACATCGAGCAGGCCAAGTTGTCGTACATCATCCGCGACCACGACCGCGAGAAGTTTGAAGACCGGAAACGCTTCATACAGAAGTGTGCCGAACAGATGAACCAGCAGTACGGCGAGGGCACCGTAACCTGTGTGGTCAGCGACCAATATTATAATATGAAGGAGAAGATAGAGCCAGACGCCATGCACGTCATCGACCTGGTGCTACGTGCCATGCAGGACTGTGGTGTAGCTCCAAAGGTGCGCCCCATTCGTGGCGGCACGGACGGTGCGCAGCTGTCGTTCAAGGGTCTCCCCTGCCCCAACATCTTTGCCGGCGGCATCAATTTCCACGGCCCCTACGAGTTTGTGCCTATCCAGTCGATGGAGAAAGCCATGCAGGTCGTCGTCAAGATCTGTGAGCTGACGGCAGACTATAACGACTAAGCTGACACGCAACGACATGATAACAATGATTGCCGCCGTGGCCAGAAACAGAGCCATCGGTTACCGGAACAAGCTCATATACTGGCTGCCCAACGACCTGAAGCGCTTCAAGCAGCTGACGACAGGCCACACCATCGTCATGGGGCGCAACACCTACCTGTCGCTGCCAAAAGGAGCGCTGCCCAATCGCAGGAATGTGGTGCTCAGCAGCGCCTATGGCCACGAGAAGCAGGAAGTGAGAGAAAGGATGTTTCCCGGATGTGACGTCTATGCGTCACTGAAGGAGGCGCTGGCCAGCTGCCGACAGGATGAAGAGGTATATATAATAGGTGGAGCAAGTGTCTACGAGCAGGCTCTCGCTGTGGCCGACCGCCTCTGCTTGACGGAAGTCGACGACACACCTGCTGAGGCCGATGTTTTCTTTCCCGACTACAGCGGATGGAGAGAAGTGAACCGCGAAGAGCACGAGCAGGACGAGAAGCATGCCTTCCGCTATGCTTTCGTGGACTATGTCCGTGCCGACGCTGCCGAGTAACTACCCTGCCCTGCTGGTTTCCACTATACGCTGACTTCTGCCTTGATGTGCGGCCACGGGTCATACCCCGTCAGCTCAAAGTCCTCGAAGCGGAAGTCGAAGATGCTCTTCACGTCGGGATTGATGTTCATGACGGGCAACGGACGAGGCTCACGGGTCAGTTGCAGACGGGCCTGGTCGAGATGGTTCAGGTAGAGATGCGTGTCACCCGTGGTATGGATGAAGTCACCGGCCGTAAAGCCCGTCACCTGAGCCATCATCTGCAGCAGCAAGGCGTAAGAGGCGATATTGAACGGTACACCGAGGAATGTGTCGGCCGAGCGCTGGTATAGCTGTAGCGAGAGACGCCCTTTCCCATCAGCCCCATCAGGATAGTCTACATAGAACTGGAAGATGGTATGGCACGGTGGCAGCGCCATCTTATTGACCTCCGCCACATTCCATGCCGAGACAATCATGCGCCGCGAGTTGGGATTGTTTTTCAGCTGGTCGACGACATACTGTATCTGATCAATCACGCCACCGTCGTAGTCAGGCCACGAGCGCCACTGATGACCGTAGACAGGACCCAGTTCGCCATGCTCGTCGGCCCACTCGTTCCAGATGCGCACGCCATGCTCCTGCAGGTAACGGACGTTGGTGTCACCCTGCAGGAACCAGAGCAGTTCATAGATGATAGACTTCAGATGCAGCTTCTTGGTTGTCAACAGGGGGAACCCCTCGCTGAGGGGATAGCGGCTCTGCGTGCCGAAGATGCTAATGGTTCCGGTGCCGGTACGGTCGCCCTTCTGAGTACCTTCCTTGAGAATGCGGTCGAGTATGTCTAAGTATTGCCTCATGATTCTTTGATATTTGATATTTGTTTTCTTTGATTACACTTTGCTGCGACAGCCACCTATGAACTATGAACTGTGAACTATGAACTGTGAACTAAGAACTATGAACTGTAAGAATTGGCGTATAGTCGTCAGTGATATGGGTAGTCCTGATGCGCCACTCCTTAGGGTACAGGTTGTTGGCACGCGTACCGACATTCTTTACCTGTCCGAGCACATGACCGAGGAAAGTCACCTCAACCAATCCACGAGGTGTGTCCTCTGGCAGGTGTAATGCCTCGCCACGCAGATAGCTGATAGCCTCATAATATGACAAGTCCGCCTGCGGAAGACCGGCAGGCTGAAGAGGCTGCGCATCCGCAGTTTTACGGTGACGCTTCTGCTGACTCTTGCTGTCTTTCAGCTGGTTCATGCTACCTTTCTTGCGCAGCACGCAGAGGAAAAGGCCCTCGCTGCGGGTAATGCCGGGAATGAATCTGTAGACTGGCTCACAAAATCCCTCAAGCAGCGAACCAGTGATATGCCACGCCGCACTGACCTCGACAGGCAGCACTTCGGCATCGTATTCCTCCACAATCCACCGCACGTTCTCCTCGTTCTCCTTGGTGTTAAATGTACAGGTACTATATATTAATAGTCCGCCGTCGTTCAGGCATGGCCAGATGTCGGCAATGATGCTACGCTGCAACTGCCAGCACTTCTCTACATGTTGCGGACTCCATTCACGGATGGTCGCCTCGTCTTTTCGGAACATGCCTTCGCCGGAGCAAGGCACGTCACATAGGATGACGTCGAAACGCGACTTCGTCTTGCGGAAGGCTTGGGGATAGTTGTTGGTGACGGTGCATCCCGGCCAGCCCCACTTCGTCATGTTCTCGTTCAGGATGCTGGCGCGCTGACGTATCGGC
This sequence comes from uncultured Prevotella sp., assembly GCA_946409435.1. Classification (GTDB taxonomy): domain Bacteria; phylum Bacteroidota; class Bacteroidia; order Bacteroidales; family Bacteroidaceae; genus Prevotella. The sequence continues at coordinate 18,650 of CAMJWJ010000014.1, forward strand.
TCGTTGGCGCAAAGCGTACTGCCTGCAGGCAGCGTGGCAATGGCGGCCGTCGACTTGCCGCCCGGAGCAGCACACAGGTCGAGCATGCTGACGGGACGGTCGACATACTGTCTCAGCACATGGCACACAAACATCGACGCTGCTTCTTGCACATAGTAGCAACCGGCATGCAACAGCGGGTCCATGGTGAAGTTGGGGCGCTTTGCCAGATAGAAGCCTTGCTCACACCAGGGGACAGGCTCACCGTCCACAACCGTAAGACACCCCTGACCATCAGCCCGCGCCGCCGTCTTCAACGGATTCAGACGTATGCTCACAGGCGTCTCCTCCTCAAACGCATGCAGATAGCGTCCGAAGCGTTCCTCACCCATCATTTGGCGGGTATAATCAGTGAATGCAACAGGTAATTGTGCCATTTGCTTGCAAAATTAAAAAAAAAATCGCACCTTTGCAACTAAATTGCTACTTATTGCGTCTAACAAGTAAAAATAGACAAAACATTAAGGTATAATACAAAACAAAACAGCTATGAAAAAGATACTGATTACAATGACCATGCTGCTGGCCCTCACGATGGGGACCGAGGCTGCTTCGCAGAGACACCGCCACACGCCGCAACAGCAGACCGCGCTGGCCGACTCGACGAACAAGGATGCCATTGAGGCATTTTCCGACACGACAAGCACCGACGCGGGCACCGACACGGCGACCTCGCAAAGAAAGACAGTCACCGTGACCACGAGGACATCACCCTGGAGCACGCGGACGACGACCTACGAACTGGATGACGACAGTCTTGGTGGCATCATGCACCAACTGTTCGACAGCATAGACGGCAAAGACATGGCTGGTATGCTCCTCGTCCTTGCTGTAGTCTTCATCCTCTTCGTGCTGGCTCCCGTACTGATTATCATCGCCCTGTTCTACTTCATCAACAAGAACCGCAAGGAGAAGATTCGACTGGCCCAGATGGCCGTTCAGCAAGGGCAGCCCATCCCCGACCAGCTGCTGGAAGACAGGCAGGAGAGCACCGACGAGGAATACCAGAAGGGCATGCGCCAGTGCTTTGTCGGCGTAGGACTGATGATTTTTCTCGGCTATGCCGCCGGCAACGTCGGTTTCGGCATCGGAGCTCTGGTGTTCTGCATCGGCCTGGGCAAGGTGTTTGCCTCACGTACGGCAAAGCGCAGGGGCAACATGCAGGACAGGAGCGCCGACCTTTGACCCGCTATCCGCACAACGGTGATTAGTATCAGCAATTTGAGTATTCATTAAATTTATACAACTATGACAAAGAGACTTTTCCGCAGTGACGACCGCATACTGGGCGGCGTCTGCGCAGGATTCGCAGAGTATATGGACTTCGACCCCGTGGCCGTTCGCTTAGGCTATGCAGCACTGACGCTGTTCACGGCTTTCGCCGGCATTCCCTTCTACATCGTAGCGTGGATCATCATTCCCGCAAAGAACCAGATCAGCCAAGTATAAACGGTCATGACACCAGACTTCTCTCTTGTTGCGCAGGTGGCGATATCGGGCAACCGCAGGGCTTTCGACGAGCTCGTGCGCCGCTATCAGTCGCCTGTGCGCCGGTTCTTCCTGAACCAGACACTGGGAGACAGTCAGCTCAGCGACGACTTGTCGCAGGACACCTTCATCAAGGCCTATACCAGCATTGCCTCCTTCCGGGGGCTTGCGTCGTTTCAGACGTGGCTGATGCGCATAGCCTACAACGTGTTCTACGACTACCGGCGCAAGATGAGCAACGAGCGGATGGAGACGAGCGACGTGAGTGAAGCTATCCGCGACGGCCGTGCCGCCAGTCATTCCTCACTGCTCACCACCCATTCCTCATTGAGCATAGACCTCTATGGCGCACTGGCCTTGCTGAAACCCGAGGAGCGGTCGTGCATCACGCTCCAGCTCATCGACGGCTACGACATCCGCCAGGTGGCAAAGATTACGGGCATGAAGGAGGGTACGGTGAAGTCGCACCTCTCGCGTGGCAAAGAGAAAATGGCAAACTATTTAAGAAAGAATGGATATGACAGAAGACAATAACGACCTGCTGCTACAACAATTCTTCAGCGAGGCAGCAGCACAGCAGATAGCCGACGACGGCTTCACCGAGCGCGTGATGCGGCGGCTGCCGTCACGCATCAACTGGTTCACACGGCTGTGGACACTGTTCTGCGTCACCGTATTCTGCGTCTTGTTCGTGGTGTTCGACGGCTGGCAGCTGCTGACCACCCACTTCGAGGTGATGCTGCGCACGCTGATGGCCGAGTCATTCAGCATCAACCCCCTCATGCTGGCCTCCGTCCTTTTCGGCCTGCTGTTTGTTGGTGTTGGTGAGGCCGTAAGTCGTGCGTAGCACGATGAACTCCGTACGGCGGTTCAGCTGGTTGCACTGCTCCTGCTGTTCCTCCGTCAGCGTCTTGATATACTCTTCCGTCAAGACGTCGTTCTCTTTCAGGAAGGGATATTTCTCCGTCAGCTTCTTGCGGATGGTCTTGGGTTTCTCCTTGCCATAGCCTACAGGGGTCAGCCGGTCGGCCTCGATGCCATGCTCGATGAGGTAGGCCACCACCGCCTCGGCACGACGCTGCGACAGCAGCTTGTTATATTCGGCCGGACCTTTGTAGTCACAATGGGCCGACAGCTCGATGGCCACGTTGGGGTTCTCGTTCAGCAGCAGCACCAGCCGGTCGAGCGCCTCGGTGCTCTCGGGACGCAGCGTAGCCTTGTCGAAATCGTAGAAGATGTTGTCGATCATCACCGGTGCCGTGATGCTGGCCAGCGGGAACTGCAGGACATACTCCTGCGACTCCTCCACGCTGTCGACGCGCAGCGTCTCCTGATGGTTCAGGAATCCCTTGCACGTTCCCAGCAGCACATAGTCAACACCGGGCTTGATGGGCTGCGTAAACGAGCCGTCACCCTTGACGCTCAGCTTCAGGTTGGTGCCGTCGTTGCCCACCATATACACCAGTGCCTCGGGCAACTCGTAGCCTTCGGCCTCGTACACCCAGCCCTTGACGGTCTGGATGACTTCAGGCTTCTCAAACGAGTAGATGTGGTCCCACCCCTTGCCGTCGCCGCGGTTGCTGGAGAAGAATCCGCGGTTGTTCAGCCCCTCAAAGGTCATGCCGAAGTCATCGCCCTGCGAGTTGAGAGGATAGCCGGGATGAGTCAGCTCGTAGTTCATGGGACTCAACTCGAAGACTGGCTGCGTGGCGGCAGTATCAGCACTCTGTACGATGGACTGTGCATTATGGATGGGCGACGCGATGTAGATGTCCAGTCCGCCCATGCCTTCGTGGCCGTTGCTCGAGAAGTAGAGGTCGCCGTTGGGGCGGAACGTCGGAAACAGCTCGTCGCCAGAGGTATTGATGGGGGCGCCCATATTCTCGACGCCACCTACCCCACTGTCGGTCAGTCTGATACGCCAGATGTCGTAGCCACCCTCGCCGCCAGGCATGTTGCTGGCAAAGTAGAGCCAATGGCCGTCGGGCGATACGGCGGGATGGGCGAAGGCCGACAGCGTGTCACGCGTCAGCTGCAGGTCGGCAGCCTTGCCCCACGAGGCATCGCTGCGCTGGCTGGTGGCTATGTTGGCATAGCGGGGATAGCTGGCATCCGTCTTACACTGCGTCAGGTACATCGTACGGCCGTCGGGCGAGAAGCAGCATGCTCCCTCGTCGCCGTCGCTGTTCAGCTCGCTGTCTATCACTTCGGGGCGTTGCCACTTGCCGTTCTCGTCTTTCTGCGAGACGAAGATGTCGCCGTTCTTCGTTCCGGTGATGCCGCTCAGCTCGTCGCCCTTGGCCTGGTTGCGTGTAGAGGTGAAGAACAGCTGGTTGCTGTCCTCGCCCGACAGCATGGGTGAGTAGTCGGCACGCCGCGAATTGAAGAAGTTCTCGCGCTTGACGGTATATCGTGAACCTGCTGCCTTCCACTTGGGAGCCTGCTCGGCCGAGCGTAGTCCGGTCCGTGCCAGTGCTATCCATGGTGTCAGGTCTGGCTGACGTTCCTTCTCGTCTTGCTGCTTGGCCTTACTGCCCGACTTTTCAGGTTGCTTGTCAGCCTGCTTCTTATCCTGTTGGGCTGTCTGTTTCTTATCCTGCTTCTTTTCATGCTTGGCTTGCTGCTTTTCGGCCTTGGCTTGCTGCTTTTCAGCCTTGACTTGTTCGCGCTTAGCCTTAGTCTGCTCACGTTTAGCTTTTGCCTCCTCACGTTTAGCCTTGGCCTTCGCGGCCCGATCCTTCTTAGCTTGCTTGGCCTTCTCTTTCTTGGTCATCTTGGCCGACTTGGCGGACACTTGAGGCTGTTCCTCCACATGGGCAGGGCGCGTAAACCACGTCGTCATGTCGTCGATGGCAGCCTGGAAGTTACGCGCAGCCTCCTTGTAGTTACCGTCCTTCATCTGCTGTTGGGCCAGATGGAGGTACGTCAGCGAGTCGGTCTTTTTGTAGCGGATGGCATTGTTATAGGCGGCAATGGCCTTCTGGGTATAGTTCAGCCTGCGGTAGCATTCGGCCATTTTCAGTGCACGCTCACCTCTGAGCGACCGCTCTTTGGCAGGCGTCTGCGAGTAGGCCTTTTTGTACTGGGCAGCAGCATCGTAGTATTCACCGAGGGCATAGAACTTGTCGCCCTTCTTCATAGCCTGTTCGGCACCGCAGCCAGTCAGCAGCAGCACCGTCACGACGACATATATCAGTTTCAGCTTCTTACGCATAACATTCTTAATAACGCAGGGTAGCCCGTTTTATTGTCTATGGCAATACCTTATCGAGTAGAAAAAGCCATGAACATACCTATTTGCCAATGCTCTGAATTCGGTAGTCAGCGTAGCAAGAGAGGATGTGCAATTGCACATCCTCTCTCACAAAAGTCCAAATAAACCTTATTGTTTCAAAACCTTAACACGGCAGGTACCCTTGTCTGTTTCCAACAGAATATAATAGATACCAGCATTGAGTCTGCCTATAGCAATGCGCTGTCCAGCCAATACACTGGTAGCTTTCATTACCTTCATGCCACGCATGTCGTAGATACTCAAGCTATAGACATTACTAAAGTTACCTGTGACATACATGTATTCACGCAAAGGTAGCGGGGCAATATTCACCTGACACGGATCATTGCTGATTGTCTCTATACCTGTCGGTGCTTTCTCACTGAAAAGAGCCTCCACCTTCATCGCATGATCAACAGTCAACGACAACTCCACATCACTGCCCAATGGTATACCATCCATTCTCCACAGACTGAACATGTAGTCATCGTTAGGAACAGCCCGCAGTTGTAGCTTTGTGCCGTGGTCGTAGAAGTTGCTGATAGCATTCTCCACGGTTCCCTGGGTCTCATCAAAGCTAAACGTTACATAGTAACGTCTCAGATTGAAAACAGCCGTGAGGGAGGCGTCGCCCTTCAATTCGTAATCGAACTCAGGAACCGTAGACACCTCTTGCTGTCCGTCAAGCCACTTCACGAAGTCATATCCTTCGGCTGGTGTTGCTTTCAGACTGATCTTTTCACCAAAGTTGAAGCGGCCAGAGGCCGGTGTTGTTGTACCACCCTTTGCAGGCGATGCGGCAATCTGTAACCCAACCTTGCCGTCGATGTATTGTATCCACGACACCTGAGTTCCGTCAGCGCCATTGAAGCCATCCATATCAGTAATATCTGCAGTCTGAACTGTCAACATGTAGAGTCCGTCACCCGTAGTAACGTGCGAAAGATTAAGACGGTATTCCTTGCTGTCCAGCTTCTCGATGGTCACTTCACTAACAGGAAGTGCCACACCTTGACAAGTAATGGTTAGGTCATCGCTCGTAAACGTTACTTCATCGATTTCCTTATTGAATCTAACGTTGACCGTCTGCAATTGTCCTAAAAGCACTTCATCCTCAGCTGGCAATCCATTTATGCTTTCCACTGCTAATTCCAGTTCAGGCTTAGCCGAGAATGTCAATAGATAGTTTTCGCCCTCCTTGGCCATCAGCCCAATGAGATGAAGGCGATATTCGTACAGTGGCTCCAGTCCGTCACGCAACGTGCGATCGGTCTGCCAAACGTTATCAAGTGCTATCTCGGCACCATCACTCTGCCTTATCACCTTGGTCAGTTGCTGACGGCCGTATGTCGGGTCATAGATATTAAGATAGTTCCAGCCCGTACTGTCGGGGTTCACCTTCAGCAGGTATTCGTTGTCACCCTGCTTAACAGGAATGACATCGGTTACTACTGTCACAGGTTTCACCGTTGCATCAGTAAAGTACACGGCATCGGGTGTATCATTGGCATCAGGAATATCATTCACCAGGAATCCACGGACACTTCCTGCTTCGCCTGCTGTTGCAGTGAAACCGCGTATCAGTTCATGAATACTCACGTCACCAAGCAGTGAGAGTTCCTTGTTGCCATAGCTTGTCACGTGGGTAGCCTCAACGTTGTAGTTGACAAAGTGGCCTAGCATGTCACACTTCAGCCACCACTGTGCGTATGCCGTCTTTCCTGACGATATATCTCCAAAGTCGCTGTTTACAGCCGAATTGAATGACAGTACTTTCTCATTGCCATTCAGTTGCGACGAAACAATGTCAAAACGAATTTTCAGGCCCTTGTCATTTCTGATAATCTCTGGCTGGGCTGTCAAAATGTTCACGTTAGTGGCATCGCCATAACCCTTGTTATTGATAAGCAGCGCGAACTCAGCCTCTTCCGACGACTCAATCCTGTCTGTCAGAGGATCATCACCAATGACATCACGCTGCATGAAATAGGTCAGGTCGAGCACTGGAGACGGATTGACAGTAAGCGTCACTGGAGTCAACTCACGGGTCACCTCCAGTCCTGTGTATGGATCAACATAGGTTAGCGCACCTCCAAAGGAGTACTCTTTAGGCTCGGTTTCTGCAGCATATCTCGTCGGAATAAACAATACCGTAGCTACACCCTTAGCCTTAGCTTCGAGGTTCCATCCTGCCATTAGGTCCAATTCTCCATTGAAGCCATCAAGCGACTCGGCGTTGATTTGGAACTCATGTGATGTGGCGATGTTACCATCAGCGTCTTTCACTTCTAAGTTCAACTTAACATCGGTCATGGCAGTCGTCTCGTTGCCATTGGTCACGGTCAGCGTACCACGGAATGCCTCACGCGTCATTACCATCCTCTGCTCAATCTTCAACGTGATAGTAGCACACACTGCTGAGGAGGCTTCATTAACCTTCTCCATCAGCGTGTTACATTCATCCTCATACAGTTCAGCCACATTCTCGTAACCCTTCGACAATGCATACTCTTGAGCCTTGACAACAGAATCCATAGCGGCAATCCACAACTCCTCGTGAATGTGGTTATCCGAGTCTACCGTTTTGCCTTGCCTCAACTGATTGGTGTTGTACACACGCTCTATGTACTTATCGAATACGGCAGTACTGATGTTGTCAGGACGATACTTGCCAAGAGCTTCTTGCAACTGCCCGATGGTAGCAGTCACTGGCATGTCAAGTTCAGCATATCGCAATTCCTTCACCTGTCGTGTGGGAGCTTGCGTCCAGGATTCGTCGCCATAGCGGTCAATGTACATATTGCGGACGGCAGACATTGATTCGATAACACCGATGGTATTATCGTGGAATGCCGACATGAACGAAGGTGTATTGGCTTGTACTCTGCGGGGGCTGTTGCGCCACCAGTCGTCGCCATCAATGTCTGAACCACAAGGAGCGGTAAAGGCTTTCCAACACTTGTAAGCTTTGTACAACCAATCTACAATAGGAGCAACCTCTGAGATACAGTCGCCAACAAGTCCGTCGAGACACTCGTCACGCTGTTCTTGAGTAAGACTGCCCTGGTCGTATGACCACTTGGCACATTGGTAACCGTCAGCAGCACACTTCAAACCTGGAACAGTCTCCATGACGAAGCATTTGAGTGTCTTGGTGCCATTGCCGTTGTCTACCCATTCGCCATAGGCCTCCTTGGCACATGAATAGTACGGTATCCATTGTCCTGCACACTCAGCCAAACGGTGCAAGACCTTGGGAACGCATGGATTGCAGTTGAGAACAGGTGTCGTGGCTGATCCGCCACCTACCCAACCACCATATGAGGGGCCTCCACTACCACCGGGGCCTCCGATGCCGCCACCGATGCCGCCACCGATGCCGCCACCAATGCCACCACCTGAGTTCTTACAGTTACCCTTCTGGAAATTGTATTCTTTAGTATAGTATTTCTTAACTGTCTGCCACACGCCATTGACACAGATTCTTTCTTCATATTCTGTGGGGATTCTTACTGTCCACCTAATACAACGAGTGCTAGGATTGCTACCGTCGTCTCCGCTACCAGAGCCACTGCCGCCATTACCTCCGTTACCAGAACCGCTGCCACTGCCGCCGTTACCTCCATTACCAGATCCGCCGTCATTGCTTCCGTCACCAGAACTACCGCTACCAGAGCTACTTTCTTTATTAAACGTCACTTGGATGGGGAACACAAGTGCGCTCTCAGGATTCAACTGCTCATAGCTTGTACGGCTCAAGGGAACGAACGTGAAGTGTTCGTCAGAAGCGGGAATCGTCAGCACCACATTGTATGCCGGCAATTTACCCTTGTTGGTACACGACACATAGAGAATGTGGTCCTCTTCTGGCAGGGTATCTGGGAAATTCCATACAACGACAGGTGCAGGCACGTTGACCTCGTAATCCATAGTAGTGACTATCTTGTACTCGTCCTCCACAGTAGTGCGCTCCACAGTCCAGTCAACAGTGATTGACTGGTAAGGCAGGAACACATCCTGATTAGTCTGTCGGCCAGCCTTCACATAAACAGACGACGAGTAGGTATCGTGCTTCTCAGCTTTCACCGTCAGTAAATAGTAGCCCGCATTCACTTCCGTCTCAAAGATGCCATTATTGTCTGTCGTACCCGAAGCTACCACATCGTTAGTTGACGGATTACGCAATACGACCTCTGCACCAGCTACGAAGGGAGCCTTCTCTGTATTATAGGTAAATTCATCGCCCACAACGACCTTTAGTTGTCCAGTAATCTCCGATACAGGCAACACATCCATACGAACGAATGTTCCATCACCATTGTCGCAGTTGATACCGATATTAACGGTTTTACTGTAGTTCAGTTGCATCCCGTCAGTCGTCATCTGTAGGATAATGGTTGCCGAGTCATTCTGCGCCAGCGACGGCATCACCATTGGCGTGGCCAATGTCAACCAAGTCTGGTCGGGTACTGCCAAACGTATATTACCCGTCTCGCCCTTACCCTGATTGGTGATAATGATATGATAATCCGTCACGTAGCCTGCGGGAAGTGTTAACGAGGGGGTCTGCTCACCAGCGACAACCAGTGTGGGTCGCTGGGCTGCGCAGTAGTAATAGACAGGAATATCGAGAACGGCACCCTCTGCCGAAGTCACATGGATGGTCATGTTATACCATTTCAGTTCCTCTGACGGTTGCTGTCCCGTAATGACAGCCTCCACCATCACCTTCTCACTGGCATCAATAATCTCAGGAACATTCAACTGAACATCACAGCCGTCTATTTTCTGTGTCAGTTCAGCCTGAACGCCTGTCAGCTGCTGTGAGCATGGATTGATAATTTGGACAGAGAGCTTGTAGGGGTCGCCCACAGCACATTCCACCTTGATAGGACTATAGTCTGTGAGTTTCAAGCCATAGACATCAAACTCGACCATCGCCTCATCCTTATTCTCACCCGGATAACACGCACCGACAATGAAGTGTCCTGTCTGTCCTTCTGGCAGCGAAAGGGTCTTAACGAACTTACCATCATCGTCAATCACCAACAATGAAGTCTGGCGTATACCGCTATTGACTATGTACACTTCAATCTCCCTGCCAACAGGACTAATAGATGGGTCAGCAGGTACCACCTTACCATTAATGGTAAGGTCGGCTCCCGGTTCAAACGTGTTGCCGTCGACTGTCACCGTAACCGTATATGGCGAAAGAATGTTCAGCGGCAACTCCTCCGACCTGTTGTTGGTGGTGAGCAGTTCATCCCTTGAACCATCCTCGTTGACAATGGCATATACCTTTGTGTCAGCGACGCTTGACGGTATTCGTAAAGTGCCCTTCAGAGTAACCTCTTCGCCTACTGCTACATCGTTGTTATAATACATTGTGGCGATAGGCGATGTGGAGAGAGCAGTGAACACAGTGACCTTCATCGGTGCTGCAAAGGCATAGAATCCGTTGTTTCGCACGGTAACTGTAGCATCCAACTGTCCACCAGCAAACGCATGGTCTGCAACCATAGTAAAACTGCTGATGGTAACATCAGGCTTGTTCTGATCAGTAATCATAATCCAGCAGGTAGACCGTGAGAAACCGTCAGCCATTGCTGTGAAACTGACGGTAGTGTTGCCGTCAGGCGTGTCGTTCATGACTGCCTGGACAGTTACCTCCACCGACTGCATACCAACTGGAATCTCAATCTGTTTGTCGTATGCAAGTTTGTCATCGTTACTGCTACTCAGAGTGACAGCTACCGGCTGAGACAGATCAATTGTGTTACGTTGTACGGTCAGCACCAATTCCTGTCCCTCCTTCACAACAGTTGCTGACGTGGTAAGCCCCAATGCGGGGCCGTCGTCATCGAGGATGGTGAGACTGGCCTGGACGCTGCCAAGGCTGTTGGCCTCTCCTATTCCCACCGTACATGAGCAGGAACTGACATAGGTTGCCGCCGTGATGGTGTAGATACGTTCACCATCGACCACAGCATTATCCACGGGTCCCATGGTGAAGGCCACCTCTTCAACGCCCGGCTGCATGACTATTGTAGGTGTCGTGTAGAACAGCGTACCGGACGGTGCATCGTCACTGAGTTTGACAGTTACCTTCTTGTCGATATTACTGGTACGGCTCAGAACACCTTGTACAGACTGCGGTCCAGCACCTTCAGACACTTCCGACGGGGTCAGTATCATCTGAATGTCTGGCATGTCGTCGTCTTCAAGTAAAACCAACACTTCGGCCTTGTTATAGGCAGGAGCGTATGCTGTGAAGGCGTTCGTAAGTATCAGGTCTGGCTGCTCATCGTTGATGGCTGTCACTTCTACATTGACGCTACTCTCACCAGTAGGTATGACTGCCGTAGGAGCAAAGCTGAAACGGCTGGTATTCTCAGAATACAGGTTGATGCTGAGTGCCTCCTTTACTGGTATATCTGTACTGATTGTCAGCAGGAACGCTTCACCCTCTTTAACAACAGACTGCGAGGCGGTCATTGTCAAGTTAGGTAGTTCATTGTCCTCAATATATACCTCGTTGCTGACACTTGCGTAACCATTACCCTCGACAGCCACAGTGACGTTAAGGGTGTTGTCAAGTACGTCATTGTCAGTCAAGGGTAGGTAGGCCACAGCACCCGACTGTCCAGCTGGAATGGTGATATAAGACGGAACGGTTAGTCGACTGTCGGCCGTTGCCGTCACCGTAAATGTCTCTTCATTCTGCCAGCTGCCACTTCTGCTCAGTCTGAGGGAAATCTGTGTGCCACTATTCTCAATGACCCGTTTGGGGGATAGCTCTAAAAACAAAACCTTATTAATAAATATCAGGTCATTGCTCATCAGAGTGTTATTACCCTGTGCCGAAGTCGGTTCTCCAGTATCGCTGTCGGCCACCATGCGCACCTGTAGCCGTGTCTGACCATCGATGCCCAACATTGTGGGTAGTACGATTTCTGCCTGACGACTTACAATGCCGCCAGCCTCGATACTGCTATCGTAGCGGGTGGTGGCTATGAGTTTGCTCTGTGTTCCATCGTCGCTGACCAGCATCACCTGTTCGGTCCATCCGCCATTGGTAGACAGTTCTCCTATGTTCTTCACTTGCCATGAAACCATCATTCTGTCTCCAGGATTCAGCGTCACCTTGTCGCTGCTAAGGTCTGTGATAGTGAGGTCAGGCTGCTTTGAAACGTGTATCTTGCCTGCTACAATGTCGGTGAGTACATTCTCACCCGTTGCCTTGCCGAGCACGGCATTATTGATGACAAGAGCATGCTCACTACCTTCTTCGAAAGAATCGGGTATCGTCACGGGCAAGTACATCACTACACCCGACTGTCCGCGTAGCGGCTTGTTCTGAGGTGAATACAGCAGCACACGGTAGATACCGTTGTTCAGCAAGCGAACGGTGACAGAATGTCCGTCACTGCGGTTATTCAATGTTCCGACGGCTTCGGCTGTCACTCCGTCGGGCAATTGCAGGTCGAACTGTACACCTACTATCTCGTCGGTGTTTTCAATACTGACAGGCAATTGTACATTGCCAATCTTTACACTGACATCAGGCACTTGCAGCACATTTCGCTGCTGTGCTTGTGTACTCATGCCAAAGAGTACCATGAGTACTATGAGGAAGAAATATCTTGTTGTCTTCATAACTATGTATGGATTGATTTTCCCTTATTTCATGATCTTGTAACCCTTCTTGATGTAGACACCCTTACGCCACTTGCCGCTCACTCTGCGTCCCTGAAGGTCGTAGTAATTGTCAACAGTAAATTGTGAATTGTCAATTGAAAGGATGCCCGTCGCACCACCCTCATATGAGACACCTACAGCATTGGCCTCACTATCTGCAAGCATGGCGCGATGTACCGTTGCCACGTTCTGACCCACGCTGCCCAGCGTCGTCATGCCAATTGGAAGCGTAGCACCATTCATCGCGTAGCCGATGAGGCGGATGCCGTTTGGCAAAATCTTCTTGCTGACTATTATACCCAAGCGCTCCAAGCTATTGGACAACGTAAAGGCATGGGTGCCTCTGAGCGTGATGTCAAAGGCTGCCACAGGACGACAGGCGTCGATAACGAGTTGTCCGTCGCAAACATACACAGTTGCCTCTGCTGTCTCGGCAGGTGCGGCTCTCCTTGCACCGGCCGCCTGCTCTTCTGTATCCGGATCAGTTTCCATCAGTTTGTTAACCATACAGATGACATCCTGTACGTTGATGGTCTCATCCTGCCACAGGTTGGCCGCTGTGAAATTATACGGCCGCCATGAGTAGTTCTCCAGGATGTAGTTGATGTCGGTCTGCAGGTCGAGCACACTTACCTGTCCGTCGAAATTGCTATCACCCTCTTCAAAGGTGAATTTGACGCGGAAGGAACTGCCCTCAAAGCCTCCCGATGGATTGACGACCATGACATTAAGGGTGTCGCCGCTCTCGCCGTAGTATACATTGTTATTTACTAAAGTGTAGGCTATCTTGCCGTTCTCAATGCCCAAATCCATGCCCCAGCTCCAGTTATCACCATTGGCAACAATCTGCAAATGGTTGCTGGTAATATATGTCTGCAGCTCGTGGTTATACAAAAGCACAGTAGGAATTTTCGTAGCCAGTGTCTCGAAATTCATGAAGTCACCCGAATTCAGCGACACAACACGTGCGATAGTCTGTGCGCTGACATCAACCGTTGTCACCGTGGTGGGTATCATCGGGATGACATCTTCAAGACAGTTGTTGCTTGCAATGAGCGATGTCAGACTAGGAAAACAGTTTGCAAAGATGCCAATGTTGCCCGTCAGCTGGTTTTGCGACAAATCTATCTCCTGCAAGGCTGTCATCATGTTGGGATTCTTTTGGGCAAAAGCATACGTAGAGAGGCCGATGTCACCAGTAAGATTATTGTTACTCAAGTCGAGCTTCTTCAGTTGTGGTAGTGCCAGGACAGTGTATGGGAACATGCCGGTCAGGTTCTGGCCCCTGAGGTTAAGCCCTATCACATGGCCTTTCTCGATAGTCAGCCCCTGCAGCGATGCCACACTCTTCATACCTTGCGTAACGTCCCAAGGTTGAGCCCATTCCATATTCGTCAGAGCAGACAATACCGTCTGGAGGATGCCCCACTCTTCAGCACTGAACTGGTAGATAGTGAACGTACCGACTGCCGTTGGTTCCATTCCATAGTAGCAGTCACCCTCGGCAAATGCCACATAGACTGTATAGTCGCCAGGCTCAGTAGGCGGTATGGTAGTGGCCTCCGTATCTCCCTGCTTCAGATAGGTGACTGTTGGTTCACCTATGCCATCGCCCGTAACACCCAGCACGATGGCTTCATGTGCGTCCCCGTCGTAGGTGATATCTGTCTCTGGCAATCGTATCATGAAGAGTTCTGCAGTCAGCTGTGCCTTGTCGATGTTGAATGTTGCCGTCAGTTCGCCAGCGTAGTTGCCCTTACCTGTTACCGTCAGCGTCGCTAATCCAGGCTGTGTGTTGTTACTCCATGTCTGCGTGTAGTCCTTGTCAGCCTCAAGATTGGCATAGCTCTCGTTGGAGAACTGCCAGTCGGGCGTCTGAGGCTGTCCGTTGTAGACGACAGGTTGCCCGTCCAGCGTAAGCACAACATCACCCGTAAGCACCTGTGGGCTAATGGTGAAGGTGTATGTCCTGCGACCGATGGTATAGGGGAATACACCCTCTATATTGAACGATGCCGTGCCGGCATTGACGTTGTTTCGGTAGCCTGTCAACACGTATCTCCCCTCTCCAAGGTCACAAACAGCAAGCGTCTGGTACAGTGAGTCACCCGTGAATGTCTTGTTCTCGACACCAGTCAACACGTGTGAACTCACGTCTGGATATTCTATCGGATGGAGCATCGTTGTGTTGCCCACCAAGTCTCTTGTGCGGAAACGGATGACATGCGTTTCCTTGGTGGCATCAAAAGTAGCCACAATGGTAGCGGTAAAGTTATCACCGGAAGCCAACGTGCCAGTCAGGGCTGTCCATTCCTCACTGTCCTCCACGGCGTATTCAATGACACCGTCCAGTCCTGCAGGACTTTCATACGAACCGTTCAACGACAGACGGTGAGGTCGTGATAAGTCATTCCATCCAGTTGGGTCGTCAGGAGTCACCTCAAACGACGAGTTCGGCTCCAGATTGACATCGCCGACACCGATGAGATACGCAAACACCACTGTACTGCCAGCAGCGACAGTGCGTTTCTTCCAGCACCACCCCATACCACTGTCATAAGAACTGTTCTCTTCCATGTAGTAGCCGCCCTCAGAGTAGTTACCCACCATCTGGTAGGCATCACTGTTCGTCGAGTATTGGCCGAACCAGAAATCGTCTACGGCCGTCACACCGGCCAGACCGTTACCGAAGAGCACACACAACTGAGCAGCATCGTAACCATTTTTCATGGTCAGGCCGTAAGTCTCGCCAAGCGTGTCCTTACGACGTGAAATCGGCGCAGCATCATTGTTACCGATCATTACGTCGGCATGGGTGCCAAGCGATACTACGAGATCCACATCGGTCGTGTTGCTCACCGTATAGCAGATGCGAGCCAACTCACCCTGCTGCTCCACGGAGGGTAACACTGTGACACCGTCGATTGTTGTTCCGTTGATGCAATCTACGCGTACTGCATCGCCATCACCCACCTGTACCGACAATTTATAACCGTAGTCGCTGTATGTGGACGAATAGTAATTGCCGTCGTAGAAGCCCATCATGTCGATAGCATCGTTGGATTGCCTGTAGTACAGCTGTGTGGTACCCACCTGCTGATAGCCATCAGGTAAATAGGAGTAGATACTGGCCCGGGAAGGTGCCTTCTTTTGTCCGGCCTGTACAAACGTACTTTGTGCCATGAGGCACAAAAGCATGGTCAGCCATAGGAACAACATGTTCCGATGACTTGTACTTACGAATGAGTCATCATTGGTCTTTCTCATAGGATATAGAGGTTGGTTAGTATTTAAACAATATTGCGCACAAACTAGTTGCAAAGATACGAATTTTTATTGAGACTATCTTTAACAGCAGCAAATTTTTAAAGTTAAAAATTACTAAACAAGCCTCGTTCAACAGTAAATTCTCAGATTAATGGGTAGCCCTACGAATAGTTAAGGAAATTCTCTGAATATGACACAGAACCGAATTATTCCACAAATAGGAGTTTGGAATGCAAAGGTAGCATGTTTTCTCGCTATTTGCAAGAGAAGCCATGGGGCTGGAATAAACCTAATTTGCAACCCGTTATTTCGCAGCGCGTTGCAAGCCTAATTACGTTTCCAGTAGCCTCAGCCGCATGTTGCACTTCACGGATGAGCAAAACCACACCATGCTTTCCCGGCAAATTCTCGAGAGAATTTACTGGAAAGTGAGCCTCTGGCGAAAATTACTCAATGAGTTTTTGCAACCAGAAGGCCTCTGGCAAATATTACTCAATGAGTAATTTCCACCAATCAATGCTTGAACAATTTCATCAATCCACTCATTATTACAAGAGAAACACTTTACCTGCGCGCACACGCGTAGTGGGTGTCGCAACGCCGAAGTCAGGAAATATAGTAACATTTTCTTAACAAACAAAATAACTGCTCAAAAAAAGGTGTATAGCTCCTGACTTCGGTGTTGCGTCACCCTTTGCGCGCGCGTGTATAGTTGGGAAAGGAAAAAAGAACCCACACTTCCCACACTTCCCACACCTGAGTTTGCGTG
>CAMJWJ010000015.1 GCA_946409435.1 uncultured Prevotella sp.
TGACCATCATGCCCCTGCTGGTCATCTTCTCGTCGGCCATGGGTATTGTCGGTGCTTACGGCACGGCCTATATCGGCCACATCATCGTGCCCGACGACCTGACGCTGGGCTTGCAGCACTCCTTCCAGCCGTGGTTTGTGTGGATGTCGATTATCAAGAGCCTCTTCTTTGCCTTCATCATCTCCGCTGTCCCCTCGTATTTCGGCTATACCGTCGAGGGTGGCTCCGTCAATGTCGGCAAGGCATCAACCGATGCCGTCGTCACGTCGAGCGTACTGATTCTTTGCTCCGACGTGTTCTTGACTCAGTTGCTCAGCTGAATAATGAATAATAATTACCAGAAATTTTAATATAAATCTGCACCTCTGCACCCATTACTGCAATATACTGTAAGACAGATGGTTAAGCAGGTGCAGAATGGTGGCAGTGGTGACAGATTGTTCTGAAATTTAACATTTCAGACAGCAAAAATGAGTTGGTAAAGAGAGTGGGGGCTGCACCGACACTCGCCAAGGCCGAGGATGACAGACTTGTTAAAGTGTACTCAGTCAATAATTATATTCCCATCGTGGGAAAGCTACATTCCCATCGTGGGAAAATTTTTTTCCCATCGTGGGAAAATCATTTTCGTGTGTGGTTGCCCACTGTGCTATCATCCAAGTGAAAAAACATCGAAACTTGGCCACTTTTTTGCTGTTTTTGCCCTGAATCTGTCACTACTGCACCCAATCTGCTCCGCCTAACCCGCTGACTATCAGCGAGTGTTGCAGAAATGGCAGATTTGCAACAAAAAAAAATTTCTTGATATGAGGTTGTAGTGTACAAGAAAACAGTGCAAGAACTGGAGAAATTAGGTATTTCTCTTGTTGATTGCGAAAAAAAGTGGTAATTTTGCAGCGTCAAAACAAAAAGGATGAATCAGGAAATAGAACGCAGGCGAACATTCGCCATCATATCGCACCCTGACGCCGGTAAGACAACGCTGACGGAGAAGTTTCTGCTCTTCGGCGGACAGATACAGGTGGCTGGTGCAGTGAAGAACAACAAAATCAAGAAGACGGCAACGTCGGACTGGATGGACATCGAGAAGCAACGCGGCATCTCGGTCAGTACGTCGGTGATGGAGTTTGACTACACACCCGACGGCTCCGACGTGGAGTATAAGGTGAACATTCTGGACACTCCGGGTCACCAGGACTTTGCCGAGGACACCTACCGCACGCTGACGGCCGTCGACTCAGCCATCATCGTGGTGGACTCCGCCAAGGGTGTGGAGACGCAGACGAGGAAGCTGATGTCGGTGTGCCGCATGAGGCAGACACCGGTCATCATCTTCGTCAACAAGATGGACCGTGAGGGCCGCGACCCCTTCGACCTGCTGGACGAGCTGGAGAAGGAGCTGGAAATCAATGTGCGCCCGCTGAGCTGGCCTATCAACCAGGGAGCGAAGTTCAAGGGCGTATACAATATCTATGAGCAGAAGCTCGACTTGTTTACGCCCGACAAGCAGCGCGTGACGGAGAAGGTGAGCGTGGAGATTGACTCCAGCGAGCTGGACGACCACATCGGCGAGCAGGATGCCCAGAAGCTGCGCGACGACCTGGAGCTGGTCAGCGGCGTCTACCCCGACTTCGACGTCGAGACGTACCGC
The DNA here is from genome assembly GCA_946409435.1 of uncultured Prevotella sp. Lineage (GTDB taxonomy): Bacteria > Bacteroidota > Bacteroidia > Bacteroidales > Bacteroidaceae > Prevotella. The sequence goes on from CAMJWJ010000015.1 coordinate 1,652, forward strand.
TCGGCCGAGGTGGCCCCCGTGTTCTTCGGTTCTGCGCTGAACAACTTCGGCGTGCAGGAGCTGTTGAACTGCTTTGTCGAGATAGCCCCATCGCCCCGTCCCACCAAGGCCGAGGAGCGCATGGTGGACCCCGAGGAGCAGAAGTTTACGGGTTTCATTTTCAAGATTACGGCCAACATCGATCCTAACCACCGTTCCTGTATCGCTTTCTGCAAGGTGTGCAGCGGCCGGTTCCAGCGCAACCAACCCTACCTTCACGTCCGTCAGGGCAAGACGTTGCGCTTCTCCAGTCCTACGCAGTTTATGGCCCAGCGCAAGTCGACCATCGACGAGGCATGGCCGGGCGACATCGTGGGACTGCCCGATACGGGTGGCATGTTCAAGATAGGCGACACGCTGACCGAAGGCGAGCTGTTGCACTTCCGCGGTCTGCCGTCGTTCTCGCCGGAGCTGTTCAAGTATATCGAGAACGACGACCCGATGAAGTCGAAGCAACTGCAGAAAGGCATCGACCAGCTGATGGACGAGGGTGTGGCCCAGCTGTTTGTCAACCAGTTCAACGGCCGTAAGATTATCGGTACCGTGGGTCAGCTGCAGTTTGAGGTCATCCAGTATCGTCTGGAGAACGAGTACAACGCCCGTTGCCGCTGGGAGCCCGTCCACCTGTACAAGGCCTGTTGGATAGAGAGTGACGACGAGCGTGAGCTGGAGAACTTCAAGAAGCGCAAGTACCAGTACATGGCTAAGGACAAGGAGGGCCGCGACGTGTTCCTGGCCGACTCGGGCTATGTGCTGTCGATGGCGCAGCAAGACTTTGAGCGAATCAAATTTCACTTTACAAGTGAATTTTGATTCTAATGAATAATTAATAATGAATAATGAATAATTAAATAAAGAGCTAATAGAAATGGGTGGCGAAAATAACGTTTTGGCTGAAAAGAGTTTTGCTTTCTCAATAAGGATGGTGAATTGCTACAAGTTCTTAACAGACAGCAAAAAGGAGTTTGTTATGTCAAAACAACTCGTGCGTTGTGGTACAAGTATAGGTGCCAATATTCATGAGAGTATTTATGCCCAAAGTGCTTCTGACTTTGTGAGTAAACTGAGTATCTCGTTGAAGGAAGCATCAGAAACCTCTTATTGGTTAAAGCTCCTTTCGGAAACTCATTATCTGGACACAAAAATGTATGCGTCGCTAAAGCATGACATTGATGAATTACTAAGATTACTCATATCTTCAATTAAAACGTCAAAAAATAGACCTAAGAAATAATTTAATTATTCATTATTAATTATTCATTATTAATTATTCATTAGCGAAGCGTCATTATGTCTCGTGAACAAGATATTAAGAATGCAGTAGAGGTGCTGCGACAGGGTGGGGTGATACTCTACCCGACAGACACCGTCTGGGGAATAGGTTGTGACGCCACCAATGCCGAGGCGGTGAAACGCGTGTATGACATCAAGCAGCGCGACGACTCGAAAGCGCTGATTTGCCTGGTTGACAGCGATGCACGGCTGCAACGCTATGTCCGCAATGTGCCCGATGTGGCATGGCAGCTGATAGACAGTCTGCAGGATAGCGGCTGCAAGCCCACGACGCTGATACTCGACGGAGCCGTCAACCTGGCTCCTAACCTCATTGCCGACGACGGCTCTATAGCGCTGCGCATCACCCAAGAGCCTTTCTCGAAGGAATTGTGCTATCGTTTCCAGAAAGCGCTGGTCAGTACGTCGGCGAACATCAGCGGTAAGCCCGCCGCCCAAAACTACTGCGACATCGCCCCGGAACTGCTGGAGTCTGTCGACTATGTCTGTTGGTCGCGCCGTCAGGAGCATAAGCCACACCAGCCCAGCAGCATCATCCGCCTGCGGCCGGACGGTGAAGTGGTCATTATCCGTGAGTAAACCAATAAGATGTTTTATAGCTTGACGCTGGAGATGTCGACGAGTCCGTTGACGATGGCGTAGATGGTGAGGCCTGCAGGACTGTGGATCTGGAGCTTGCGGGCAATGTTGCGACGGTGCGTGATGACGGTGTTGATGGAGATGAAGAGCCGCTCGGCTATCTCCTTGTTCTGCAAGCCCTGTACCACACAAGTGATGACGTCCTTCTCGCGCTCCGACAACGTCTCGCCCGACTCCTGACCGCTCTTGAAGACCATCGACGAGATGTTCTTGGCTACGTCGGTCTGCTTGACGGTGCGCTCCAGCCGGCGGATGGCCGGTGTGAAGATACGGTCCTCGACCTCGGCGTGGTTGTGCAGCCACTCCTCGTTGTTGTAGATGTCGTAGAGAGTGGCCGTCAGCTTGTTGTTATGGTGGGCGTCGACGGGCAAGTACTTGATGATCATGAGTTTCAGTTCGCGTAGCTTCTTGTCGGTCTGCTCGTGGTGTTTCGAGAAGGTCTCGACGTTGTAGTCGCTGGCCGGATGGCCGTCGATGAGCGACTGCACGTAGGGGAAGAGCGTCTTCTCCTCGTATTTCATATGGCGGCGTATCTCCTGGGCGTAGTCATCGTATAGCTTCATGATGAGGTGCCCCAGTTGGTTGTCGTCGTTGAGACAGTCTTTCAGCTCGTCGCGTATAAAGGGCAGCTGGAAGTCCAGGTAGTAGGCGTGGGCAGCCTTCAGGTAGTGCAGCAGGGTGGGGATGCTGATTTGCTCGTCATCCTCGTAGCTGTAGGAATTGTTGATCTGAGAATTGACCACCGACAGGAAGGTATAGGTGTCTACGCCGTTCATCTGGCAGGTTTCTTCCACCGTCTTGTCGCCGAATCCCAGGTTGATGCCAAACGAGCCGAGTGCCTGTAGCAGGCTGTAGTTGTCCTTGATGAGTGTCACCATCTTGTCGGTAGACTCATACATCTTCAGATTTTTCATCGCGTACCTTATTATTTACTATGACAGTGCAAAAGTAAGCATTTTCCAAGAATTATGCAATAGGTCGGTAGCGAAAATCATCATTATTGGGTAGTGCAGCAAACATGGCACGCGCTCTACCTACTATTGGTAAAACGGCGTGCCATGAGTGGTTCGGGCTGTTAGCGTCGGCAGGTGTCTACTTGTTCTCGCAGATGTTCAGCAGGTACTTGCCGTAGTCGTTCTTGGCCATCGGCTCGGCCAGCCGGCGCAGTTGCTCCTTGTCTATCCAGCCACGCTTGTAGGCAATCTCCTCCAGACAGGCTACCTTCAGTCCCTGGCGCTTCTCGATGACCTCGATGAACGTGGAAGCCTCGCTGAGTGAGTCGTGGGTGCCCGTGTCGAGCCATGCGAAACCGCGCTGGAGCGTCTGAACCAGTAGGTTGTGCTGCTGAAGGTACATCTGGTTGACGGTGGTAATCTCCAGCTCGCCGCGTGCCGAAGGCTTGATGGTCTTAGCCACCTCCACAACGCTGTTGGGATAGAAGTACAGCCCTACCACGGCATAGTTGGACTTAGGCTTGGCAGGCTTCTCCTCGATGGAGAGGCAGTTGCCGTCTTTGTCGAACTCAGCGACGCCGTAGCGCTCCGGGTCGTTCACGTAGTAGCCGAAGACGGTGGCACGGCCCTCCTCCTCGGCGCTCTTCACAGCCTGTTTCAGCATACCGGTGAATCCGCCGCCATAGAAGATGTTGTCGCCCAGCACCAGACAGGCACAGTCGTTGCCGATGAACTGCTCGCCGATGATGAATGCCTGTGCCAGCCCGTCGGGACTTGGCTGCTCAGCATACTCGAAGCGTACGCCCAGCTCCTCGCCCGTGCCGAGCAGTCGCTTGAACGACGGCAGGTCGTAGGGTGTAGAGATAATAAGTATCTCGCGGATACCTGCCAGCATCAGCGTCGAGATAGGGTAGTAGATCATGGGTTTGTCGAAGATGGGAATCAGCTGCTTCGACACTCCTTTCGTGATGGGGTAGAGGCGTGTGCCGCTGCCTCCGGCTAATACGATACCTTTCATGTGCTAAATATTAAAATGTTGTAATTGCGTTTATATGTCGGTAGGGCGATATGATGCCACATGATTTATTCAGCAAAGGATAAGACACAGTTGCGCAAGGCCCTGGGGTTGCCCATGTCGTACATCGTGCCGTTGAGGCAGATACCAATCATACCATGCTTCTGACGTACGGTTTCCAAGGCTGCAGTCAGTTCAATCTCTCTCGTCTTGTCACCCTCGGCATCGGCCTTGCTGATGTCAAGGGCAAGCTGCTCGAACACTTCGGGAGTCAGGATGTACTGGCCGAACACGGAGTAGTACTCCTTCTTTCCTTCGCTGTTGCGCACACCCAGAAATTCCTCGGCATACGAGGCCTTGGGCTTCTCCTTCATGGTGTCGACGTTGAGCAGGGTGTGCTCTTTGTTCTCCCATACGCCCGACAGGATGCCGTAATGGCTCACCTCGGCCAGCGGAATGGGGTGGATGCTGACCATGAGCTGGTTGTAGTGCTCGTACTTCTCAATCATCTGCAGCGCACAGGGCTTGTTGGTATTTGAGCGGTAGAGCGTGTCGCCCAGTAACAGCAGCACCGGCTCGTTGCTCGCAAACTCGGCGGCTTGGTAGACGGCGTGGCCGAAGCCACGCTTCTCGTGCTGATAGACGTAGTGCAGCCGTTTGCCAATGTCCAGTATGTGGTTCTCGTACTCCTGATTCTCGGCGTTCAGCTTGCTCATGTGCTCGTCGCTGAGCTGGCGCTCGAAGAATTCTGTATACAGGGCGCGCTCCTCCTCCGAGCCAAGCACGAGGCATATCTCCTCGATGCCGCTCCTCACCAGTTCTTCCAGCAGGATGAGAATGACCGGGCGTACTTTGCCGTCGGCACATGGGATGGGGAAGAAGTCCTTCTTGAGCGAACGCGTGGAGGGATAGAGCCGAGTGCCGAAACCGGCTACGGGGATGATGGCCTTGCGGACGGTATGTACGGGATGTAGCGTCAGCGAATAGGCCCGCATATCTTGGGCGTTAAGATAGTCGACAAGCTGATGCTGTGCCTCCTCGTTGCAGGCCAGGAACTGTACCGAGCCGTCGCCATGTGAACCAACGCCCTTGCCTCCGTACACCAGCGGAAGGATTTTCGGGTCGTTCAGCACTTCATGTAGCTTGGGAGCCCATAAGGCCGGCGACATGGGGGCAATGAACTTGTCGAACATCTCTTCTGATTCGGTCATCAGCCGTCCTAAAGCCTCTTTCTGTCCTGTGGCCATGTAGTTCATGGCACGCTCTATCATCTCATGGTTCCATTCGCCCAGCGCCTTATGCAGGTTCTGCTCGGCTTCGGTGGTGGCAAAGGGGTAAGCCTTGTTAAGGTCGGAAAGGATGCGGATGGTGTCCTTCTCGCTGCCGAGGTCGGCGAATACCCAGTGCAGGGGCTTCTTGACGTTGAGGGGCTTTACCTCAATCTCGTCGCCGTCGAAAATCATCAGGTTGGGCTTCACACCAAAGGCACATGCCTGGTCCAGACGGCCACAGCGGCTGCTGGTACGCAGCTCGCCGACGTAAGCGATGTTCATCTCGCCCAGCGTGTTGAGGTTGAGCTTGTACAACTGGTTGAAGGCACGTGCCACCAGCACGCAGATGGCTGCCGAGCTTGACAGCCCGCTCTTGATGGGCAGCGTCATCTTCGTGATACGAATGCGCACACCGCCCACCTTATACCATTCCAGCATATAGGAGGCGACACCGGCACAGTAGCAGAAGAAGGAACCCGAACGGGCCACTGCCTTCAGCTCCGACTCGTTCATGCGGCATGAGAAGTCACTCCATACGTCGCTTAACTCTGGGGCTTCGTTATACATCTCAAAGGTAGGCGACTTCTCTACCTCGGCATAGATGCCCTGTTCGATACCTGTTACAATGGCAGCTCCTGGCAGGATGTCGGCATTCATCGTCCGATAGTGTCCTGCCCAGTCGGTGTGCTCTCCAAACAGGCACAAGCGGCCTGGTACAAAAAGATTCAGCATTTCGTCAGCGTCTTTTGGATAATAATTTGCCCCAAAGGTACGACATTTTCATGACAAATGTGATTTTTTCGTCGAAATATTTGGTCATTTTGATAAAAATATATACTTTTGCAGTCGCGATAATAAAAAAAGTTAACGATGTTGGCTTTATAAAACGCCACCAATAGAGTCCTCTCATTGGTGCTTATAGGAAACAATAGTTAATAACTTAATAAAACAATTGCCTATCGACACAACTCTACTTCATTAAAAAAAGAAAAGAAAATGAAGGACTATTCCAGCTTTACCGACGAACAGTTGGCATTGCAGTACGTTGATGGAGATAATATGGCATTTGATGAGTTGTTAGCTCGCAACCAGCAAAAGCTTTATTCGTACATCCTCTTCGTGGTAAGAGACCCCGAAGTTGCTAATGACGTGTTCCAAGATACGTTTGTCAAGGTAATCACTAAATTGCAGGAAGGCCGTTACACGGATTCCGGCAAGTTCTCGTTCTGGCTGACACGTATTGCCCATAACATCATTATGGACAGCTATCGTCAGCAGCGCGGCACTCATATTGTGGAGCCTACCGAGGACAACGACCTGAGCAACCTGAGCAGCGACGAGGTGATGGACATCAACCGCGAGAATGAATTTGTTAATGCGCAAGTGTTGAATGACGTGCGTCACTTGATGGATACACTGCCCGCCCCACAGCGTGAAGTGGTGTACATGCGCTTCTATCAGGAGATGTCGTTCAAGGAGATTGCCGAGACGACAGGTTGCAGCATCAATACGTCGCTGGGCCGTATGCGCTATGCCTTGATTAACATGCGCCGCACGGCCAGACTGCACAAGATTCAGCTGAATCTGGAGCTATAGAGTGTACTGTGTCACCAAATAAGAAATGAGGAATGAGTAATGGGAAATGGTTACTCATTCCTCGTTACTCATTGAAGCGAGCGTAGCTCGTGAATGGTCTGTTCAGGGGTCGCACTCTTGAACACATAGCTGCCACTGACCAGCACGTCTACGCCGGCAGCCACCAGCCGAGGGGCTGTGTCGCCTTGTACACCCCCGTCAACCTCGATGAGTGCTTTTGAGCCGTGCTCGTCGATCAGACGGCGTAGCCGCTGCACCTTCTGGATGGTGTTCTCGATGAACTTCTGTCCGCCAAAACCGGGGTTGACGCTCATCAGCAGCACCATGTCGACGTCGCCGATGATGTCCTCGAGCAGTGACACTGGTGACGACGGGTTCAGCGTCACGCCAGCCTTCATGCCTGCCTGATGAATCTCCTGTACAGTACGGTGCAGATGGGTACACGCCTCCACATGGACATTCATCATCATGGCACCGAGGCGTGCCGTCTGCTGGATATACTGTTCGGGGTGGACAATCATGTAGTGAACGTCTAACGGTTTCTTGCACTTCTTGGCAACAGCCTCCAGCACGGGGAAACCGAACGAGATGTTCGGTACGAAGACACCGTCCATTACATCCAGGTGCAGCCAGTCGGCCTCGCTGCGATTAATCATGTCCAGCTCACTGTCGAGGTGCAGGAAGTCAGCAGCAAGCAACGACGGGGATACCAGTGTAGCCATTAGTCATACTTTGCTTTGTGTTACACATGCGAGCAAACTGTTTGATAAACAGAATGGTCGATGGACTGGGATGAAAATCTTCTTGGGTAAAATTCTGCATAGGCATTCTTGTTTGAGTTTCTATTTAACAAACGTAGCAAGATACCTATTTATTATATTTTGTTTAAAAAATATTCTGCATTTTTATTTTCTCACGCATGCCGTTCAGGAAATCAGCTGCAGTCATGCGCTTCTTGCCCTCGGCCTGCAGCTCCAGAATCTCCAGTAGCTCGTCGGCGGCTGCGATGTAGAGATGCTTGCCGTCAATGGTAATCTCGCGGGGTGCAGTAGCCTTGATGCCTGTCTTGCGCGTCTTGAAGATTTTCAGCACGGTCTGTTTTCCCGATGTGTCCTTCAGCGTAGTCCAGGCCCCGGGGTAAGGACTCAGCCCGCGTACGAAGTCGTACACCTGCTTGGCAGACAGCATCCAGTCAATCTCACAGGTCTCCTTGAAAATCTTCGGAGCAGGGCGGAGGGATGAACCGTCTGCCACACTGTCCTGAGCGATGGTAGCGGGATGGCCGTCAGCAGCGATGATGGCTTCGATGGTCTCCTGGCATATCGCTGCGCCGAGGTGCATCAGCCCGTCGTAGACGTACTCCACGTTTGCATCGTCTGGAATCGGGAAGTGCTTCTTCATGATGATGCGACCGGTGTCAATATCGTGGTCGAGGAAGAATGTCGTTACGCCAGTTTCCGTCTCGCCGTTGATGACGGCCCAGTTGATGGGGGCTGCCCCTCGGTATTGTGGCAGTAGGGCTGCGTGTACGTTGAAGGTGCCGAACTCAGGCATCGCCCATACCACTTCGGGCAGCATACGGAAGGCTACCACCACCTGAAGGTTGGCACGGTAAGAGCGTAGTTGCTCGACGAATGCAGGGTCCTTCATCTTTTCTGGTTGGAGCACGGGTAGTCCATGCTCTACGGCAAATTGCTTCACTTGTGAGGGTTGCAGCACGGAGCCGTGCCGCCCTACCGGCTTGTCGGGTTGCGTCACCACGGCTACCACGTTATAACCGTTGTCCACCAGCATGCGCAGGGTTTCTACGGCAAACTCCGGTGTACCCATAAACACGATTCGCAGGTCGTTCTTCGTCATTTTTGTTGTTTCTTATCTCGTTATCTTGTTATCTTGTTATTCCGTTATGCTGTTGTTCCGCTTTTCCCGTTCTGACGACAATGCCTTAGTCCTGACTCAGGTCGTGAACCATCTTGCGGTACATGTTATACATGCGACGGCGGGAGATGTAGCCTTTCAGGTGGTGGTCGCTGTCAAGGACGGGCAGCCAGTCGGCATGGGTACTGTCAAAGGACTTCATGACTTCCGACATGGGGGTGTCGTCGCTGAGCACGGCAGCGGGAGGCACCATCAGCTGGCTGGCTGTGAAATGGTGATAAAGCTCGGTGCGGAACACGACATGACGAATCTTCATGATGTTGACTTCGCCCAGCAGCGTGCCGGCAGCATCGGTCACAGGCAGCACATTATGGTGCGAACGGCTGATCTTGTGGACCATCTGACCGAGCTCCATGTCAGGCGCGACGGCCTGATAGTCACGCTCGATGACCGAGTCGAGGCTCATCAGCGTCAGCACGGCATGGTCGGTATGATGAGTGACGAGGCGTCCCTGCTTGGCCAACCGCATGCCGTAGATGCTGTGAGGCTCGAAGATGATGATGGTCAGATAGGAAGCTACCGAGACAATCATCAGCGGCATGAAGAGGTTGTAGCCACTGGTAATCTCGGCAATGAGGAAGATGCCCGTCAGCGGAGCGTGCATAACGCCCGACATGACGCCTGCCATGCCTAACAGGGCGAAGTTCTTCTCTGGCACATAGACACCTACCTCATGGATGTTCCAAAGCCGTGAGAAGAGGAACCCCGTAAAGCATCCGATGAACAGCGAGGGTGCAAACGTACCGCCGCAGCCTCCACCGCCGTTGGTCGCTGAAGTGGCAAATACTTTCGTCAGCAGTACCAGTCCTATATATATAATAAGGTATTCAGGGTGGCCGTAGAACAGTGAACCGTCCAGTAGCTGGTTCCAGTCAGCCTCCGTACGCCCGTTGAGTAGCAGGTTGATGGCATGGTAGCCCTCGCCGTAGAGCGACGGGAATAGGAAAATGAGTGTACTCAGAATAACGCCGCCAATAGCTAACTTCACGTAGGGCTTGTCCTTGAATCGGGCAAAGACATCCTCGCAGGCATTCATCGTACGGATGAAATAGAGGCTGACCAGTCCGCAACAGATGCCCAGCAAGATGCTGGCAGGCACACGCTCGACAGTCCAGTCGCTGTCGAGGTGGAACGAGAAGAGAACGGCATTGCCGCTGAAGATGTAGGTGAAGCACGTCGCCGTGACGCAGCTGACCAGAATGGGTAGCAACGAGGCCATTGTCAGGTCAATCATCAGTACTTCCAGCGTAAACACCAGTCCTGCTATAGGAGCCTTGAAGATGCCGGCAATGGCACCTGCTGCTCCACAGCCTACGAGTGTCATCAGTGTCTTGTTGTCTATCTGGAGCAGCCGCCCGAGATTCGACCCGATGGCTGACCCAGTGAGTACGATAGGTGCCTCGGCACCTACCGAACCGCCAAAGCCAATGGTGATGGCTGACGCGATGACGCTCGACCAGGTGTTATGGGCTTTCAGCCTGCTGCGGTTCGACGAGATGGCATAGAGGATGCGCGTGATGCCGTGCGATATATTGTCCTTGACAATGTAGCGAACGAAAAGGCTGGTCAGGTAGATGCCGACAACGGGATACACGAGATAGAGCCAGTTGTAGGTGTCGGTCTGGAAATGTCCCGTCAGCAGTGACACGATCGTGTTAATCAGTCCGTGCAGCACGTAGGCTGCAACAGCAGACAGCAGCCCCACCACGAATGCCAGGACAAGCAGAAACATCTTGTCGCTCACGTGTTCTACCCGCCATTCGTGCAGCTGCTGTAGCCGCCTCCTTTTTGTCTCTCCTGTTGTCATCTTTCAGCTCCCGTACTCTGTCTGTTGTGTGTTGTTACCGGTTAAGCCGTGCAAAGGTAGTAATAATTTGGAAAACAGCAAAATGATTTCTCTCTTTTTGTCGCAGGAGTGACATAACAGCCATCAATAGGCGTGGCCGTCGGCTATCTCCTGACGGTCGAGCTTCTTGCGGTCGATAGACCACCAGGCATGTACGATGTAGGCCAGCACGAATGGTACCAGCAGCGACACGTAGAACATGGTGCGCAGGGTGAACTCACTGGAGCAGGAGTTCTGCATGGTCAGCGATGACTGCAGGTCGGCCGTGGAGGGGTAGTAAGCCGTGTGGTTCCATGCCGACGTCAGTAGCAGGGCCAGCACGGTGAGCACGGTGCCGATACCGGCAGGCCAGATGCCGCTGTTGTAGTCTTTCGACGTGATGGTCTTGCCAATACCGAATAGTACGAGCACTACACCTATTATAAATATAATGAGGAGATACCACATGTCCATGAAGTTGTGCAGGTATTTGTACGGCTCCATGTAGATGACGCCTTCATCGGTGTAGGCATAACCGTCTTTCAACAGCAGATGTACCAGATAGGCCACAAACAGCAGCACAAAGGGGATGGCAGTGCCCAGCAACCGTACCGAGCCACGCGAGCGGATGTCCTCGTCGTTGACATTGTTCATCACATAGAGGATGCCCAGCGTGCGGGCCAGGAACATCACGGCCAGTCCGAATATCAGCACCCACGGGTTGAGCAGGGCATCCAGCCCGTGCGAGGCATTAGCCCAACGCGAGATGATGGGAGTGAATGAGCCAACGTCAACCAGGTTCTCCTTGGCAACAATGAAATTGCTACCCTCGAAGAAGGTGGCTACGGCACCGCCCAGCAGCAGCGGACCAAGTAGTCCGTTGAGGATGAGGCCCCACTGGAACACCTTCGGACCGAGGAAATTGCCCAGCTTGTTCTGGAACTCATAGCTAACGGCCTGTATGACGAAGGTGAAGAGGATAATCATCCACAGCCAGTAGGCTCCGCCGAACGAGGTGGAATAGAACAGGGGATAGGAGGCGAAGAACGCTCCGCCAAAGGTGACCAGCGTGGTGAAGGTAAACTCCCACTTCCTCCCCGTCGAGTTCAGCACCAGCCGTTTGCCCTCCTCTGTCCATCCGAGGGACCGGATGCACGAGTTGGCTCCCTGTACGAAGAGCAGGAATACTAAGAGGGCGCCTAACAGTGCCACGACGAAGCACCAGTAATGTTGAAGAAATTCGTATGTCATGATCAGTGTTTTAAATGAGAAATGTGAAATGATTAATGAGTGCTATACTCCGGTCCCCGCTTGATCTGCTTCAGCAGGATGCTGATTTCTACGGCCAGCATGAGTGTGAAGAGGAACAGGAACAGGAAGAACGTCAGGGCGACAGCCGGTCCACCGATGTCGCTGACTGACACCCATGTAGGAAGCATGTCCTGTATGGTCCACGGCTGACGGCCGAACTCAGCCACGAGCCAGCCGCTTTCCGAGGCAATGTAGGCCAGCGGTACCAAGGCAATAGCCACCCAGTAGTGCCACGAGGGCAGGTTGGCAATGTCGCAGCGGTCGTCGGCCTCCGTCTCAGGTATCACGCAGATGATAGCTAACAGCCGGCGGATGATAGCCGAAAGCCATGGTATGCGGTAGGCCATCATCAGCAGGATGGCAAAGTAGAGGATAAACAGGCAGCCTAGTCCCACCATGACGCGGAACGCCCAGAAGTTGACCGGGATGTATGGCACCACGTCGTGCTTGTTCTTTACATATCCATAGCCAAAGTACGGCATGTTCTCTTTCAGTGTGGCCTGAAGCTCCGCAAGTGATGCCTCGGCTGCTGCCTTCTGTGCTGCGTCGGTATATTTCTCGCTGTTTCCTTTGATTTCTTCCTTCAGCTTGCGGAAAGCGGCAAGTGCCTCGATAGCCAGGCGGCCACGAGCCATCTTCTCGTCGACGGACAGCTCATGAGTGCCGTCGGGCTTGGTATAGCCGTTCAGGATGTCGTTGATGCCGGGCACGAAACCATGCGGGTCGTTGGTAGCCATGATACTCAGCGCATAGGGCATGTCAATCTTCAGCGGAGGCGCGTCGTTGCTGGCATAGTCAGGCTGGCACAGCGGATTCACCCATGCCACGGCCGTCAGCCCCTGATCGGTGCCACCGTTGTAAAGCGCCTCCATGGCAGCCAGTTTCATGGGCTGCGCCTTGGCTACCTGCTGACCGCTGATGTGACCCGTAAAGGCGGCACCCAGGGTAGCGACGAGTCCTACGACACTGGCTATCTTGATGCTCTCCTTGGCCAGCCGCACGTCACGGCGCTTCATGAGGTACCAGCACGAGACGGCCACCACGAAGACGGCACCGATAATCCATGCCGAGATGACGGTGTGGCAGAACTTGCCGACGGCGAAGGGTGACAGTGCTACAGCAAAGAAGTCGACCATCTCGTTGCGCATGGTGTCGGGGTTGAACTCACAGCCCACCGGGTTCTGCATCCAGGCGTTTGCTACGAGTATCCACCATGCCGAGATGGTAGCGCCGAGTCCTGTCAGCCAAGTGGAAGCCAGGTGGAAGCCTGGCGACACCTTCTTCCATCCGAAGTACATCACGGCCACGAAGGTCGATTCCATGAAGAAGGCCACGATGCCCTCGATGGCTAATGGTGCGCCGAAGATGTCGCCCACGAACCAGGAGTAGTTCGACCAGTTGGTGCCGAACTCAAACTCCAGGATGATGCCCGTAGCCACACCCATGGCAAAATTGATGCCGAAGAGTCGTTGCCAGAATTGTGCCGTGTCGCGCCAGAAGGTGTCAACAGCCGTACCGACGGCTGCTCGTTTCTGCGTGCGATACCAGAATGTCTCGCAGATGGCCATGATGACGGCCAGTCCGAGTGTCAGCGGTACGAACAGCCAGTGGTAGATTGCTGTGAGTGCAAACTGTGCTCTTGCCCAGTTGATGGCACTGGCGTCGATGTTCAAAAACAGGTCTGTAGTCATAGTATTTTTCGGTTTTAAATATTTGCTCGCAAATTTACGAAAAATCTGCTAAACCGCAAAGTAAAATCTACCTTTTTTATTTAAATATTTGGTTGTTATTAAAATTATTTATATCTTTGCAGACAAAGATGAAAATAGTTCTAATTTTGCTGTGTTATTATTTGAAGTAATATAATTTCTAAATGATAATAGTAATGAAAAAGAAAATCTTTACCCTCGTAATTGCCCTCGTGGCAACAGTAACGACATTTGCCCAGCAGATAGCTGTGGTGTCGAATGGTTCAACGGACATATATGCTACTTTAGCAGAAGCCATAGCAGGGGCTGATCCTGGTAGCGTCGTTTACCTGCCTGGCGGTGGTTTTACTATTGCCGACGACGTCAAGATTACCAAGAAACTGACCATCATCGGTATCGGTCATAATGCGCAGTCAGACAATGTCGATGGGCGCACATTGATTGCCGGCAACCTTTTCTTTGACAGTAACAGTGACGGTAGTGCCGTGATGGGTTGTTACATCAACGGCAATGTAAATATTGGCACGGCGGAGACCGCTGTAAACAGAATTCTTGTGAAGTATTGCAACTTGAATGCTGTTATTGCAAATAATGTTAATTGTAATGAGACAGTAATAAACCAGAACTATATTCGTTCGGAATCATCTTTTTCTGGTTCTTCCGCAACTTTTACCAATAATATTTGCAAAACTATTTGGGACTTGGATAATGGAACCATTTCTTATAACATTGTTTTTGGCTCTCATAGTATTTCATATGAGGGGAGTAAAGCTATTCGGCGTTGTGACAATGATGTCATAAATGGCAATGTTATTATGGATACAAGCGATCCTCACGATGGGAATAATTGTCAGGTGTCGTACAATATGTCAAGAACCGGGTGGGGTAACAACTTTATTAATGTGGTAGATGATAGTTGGGCAAATGTTTTTGAGTATTATTCTGGTCTTAATCCTTCAAGTAATTTCCATTTTAAAGACGGATATAAAAGTTATGAAAGTGTATGTGGCATCTATGGAGGCACGGGTTTCAGTGACGGTGCACTGCCTCCTGTACCTTATATCAAGCTGAAGAACATTCCTGACAAGACAGATGCCTCGGGCATGTTGCATATTAGTATAGCGGTGAAGGCAAGTGAGTAGTATACGGTTAATCAACAGAAATATGATCAATCGAAGATTCATCCATTGTCTGTTGACAAGTCTGTTTGTACTGTTCCCTGCAGTCCTTCCTGCCCAACAGCTAAGTTCTTGGGAGTATTGGTTTGATGACGACAAGGACAGTAAAACGGGATTTGCCATTAGCGGTGACGAAAGAAGCATCTCGACTGACATCTCAACAGAGGGCCTGGAACCAGGGGTACACCAGTTGCACATCCGGGTGGCTCAAAGGGGAGGTGAATATGCGTATTCGCCCATCAGCACCACGACGTTTTTCAAACGGCCAGCCGGCAGTGGCCGCCAGTTGGAATACTGGTTTGACGGCGACTACAAAAACCGCCAATCCTATTCTTTGGATGCTGACGGTGAGGTAGAGAGCCTGACTTTCGACATGACCAGTCTTTCCCCCGGCCTTCATCAGGTAAACATACGAGTCGCCAGTCCGGGACAGGCATTCAGTGCTGTATATTCTGCCGTAGTTCTTAAGGTGAGTTCGGGCAATGTCGACAAGCTGGAATACTGGGTAGACGATAACTATCTGGGCAAGAAAACGATCGACGTGTATCAAGGCAATGATGTCATGGCCCATTTCATCAAAGACTTGGATCTTAGCCATCTGCCGATGGGTGTCTACCGCCTGAATTATCGTGCCTACAGCAGTACGGGCAGCGCAGCCACTGCTGTCGGCTCTGTACCGGTCATCGTGAGTACAGGGACAACTCCTAAAGTCGAGTATTGGATTGACGATGACTTCAAGCACTCTAAGATGCTGGAGGGGAAAGCTGTGTCTGGTGGCTACCACTTCTCCCAGGACGTCGACCTCAATGGTGTTTCTGCAGGGGCTCACCGCCTGAACTATCGTATTGTCATGGCCGATGGCAAGGCCAAGGGTGCCGTCAGTTCGACTCCCTTTATCGCCCATTCCCGATATGATGGCGATGGCTCGGATGCGGTATTGACCTCCTACAGTATAGCCGTAGACGATCAAGAGCCTGTGTCATACGACATGATAGGTACTCCCTATTTACAGGACATCACCCATATTGTTGATGCCAGCAGCCTGAAGGCGGGCAGTCATACCGTGACGGCAAAGGTTTGGAACTCGTTGGGTACCAGTGTTGCCGAGTCAGCTGCGTTTACCGTGCCAGAACGCCTTGCCCCGACGCTGACCCTGAACGCCATTGAGAATGAGGGAATAGTGACGCTGACGCTAAGTGCTGTGGCCAACGACGAGAGTTATCATATCACGCGTGTCGACGCTACCGGTGCCCAGCGGCGTATATGTAGGAAACCTCGGGTGTATCCTGCGGACATCATTTACGTCGATGAACCGGCAGAAGGGCAGTACGAGTACTATGCGGAGTGTGTCTACAGAGATGCCAACGGCGTACGCCAGAGCCTTCGCTCTGCCAATGTCAGTGTGAGCGTCGCCAGCCAACAGGGTGCCTCCACACAGCAGACCGGCTATATCACTGGTTATGCGCTAACTACAAACGGCAACCCGTTGTACGGTGAGACCCATAACACATGGAATCCGGCTTCAGTCAGGATAGAAAAGGACGGTGTCTTCCTGAGGCATACCTATTTCGATGCCAGCCGCTTCGGCACCCTGGATTTCCCTGTGGGTACGGTACTGACACTGAGTGTGGACAATGACGACTTCAATGAGATAGAGCCTGTGACGGTGACTATCGAGGAGGGCAATAATGAGGTCGTGCTCACGGGTGTGCCCAAGGAGTTGCTGCAACCAAACAACATGCTCTTCGATCTGTCGCTTGTCTCCAATGTTGATATGCAGGGTGGCTATTTGGTGTTTAGCGTCAAGAACCGTTCCAATCGTCCCTGGAGCGGAACACTTCGGTTCAAAGCCATCAATGACAGTAACTACAAGAAACTGCTGAAAGGGACACTCAAGGGGGGTACAACAGCCGGCGACGGCGATGCTGCTGTATTGGCGGGGAGTGTGGCACCGACTCCTCAGACAGAGCGGATTTGGTTCTACTCCACGACTGAGGAACGTGTCAGCATTAGTGGCAAAATGCCGAAGAAAGTCATGATTCCGTTGAGCAACGTGTTCCCTGACAACAAACGCGACTATTACCACTTCTATCTGGAGTCAAGCGGCAGATGGACAGACGGTGCCGAGACAGAGGACGAGGTAAAGTCGCTGGCTATCCCGACTGCCGACTATAATGTAACGGCATTCCCCTTTGAGCGCCAGATAGACAAGAGCAGCCTGGCCAATGCACTTGACCTGCAGGAGATGCAGAATGCGGAGTATGCGGCAAACTTTATCCTCGCCATGTGCTGTACCATCAAGGGACTTGACGGACAGATTGGTGACTTGAAGAAATACTGCGAGGACTTGGCTGCTAAAGACAAAAAGTTCTCAGAGAGTTTGAACCTGCTGAAGCTTCGTGACCATATAGACGAGATGACGGTTGATGAGATGCTGGCTGACCCAGTTCTGAATCGGATAATGTCTCAGATTATGAATTGTTCCACTATAGAGCTTATTAATAAGTTCCGTGACAATGTGGTAGCCGACCTTGTGGTGAATATTTCCAAAGGTGTGGATGCGTATCTGAAACCTGCGATGAATGCTTTGAAGACGATTCGTGACTATGAGGAGCTGAATGCCTCCTCGGAATACGATAAGGTCTTCTACTGTGCAGATAAGGTAATAGAGCTGGCCGGTAAAAAGATAGGCGCTCCTTTTACAAGCATCCTGGAAACCTATATGCACGTTACCAAGTCCTTTGCCCAGGCAGCACTTGCTATAGGTGAGAAGAACTACCAATACACCTCCGGCATGATGCTGAGGGACAATATCCCATTGACAGATGACGACAAGGAGAAATATAAGTACAATCGGTATATTGACTTCAAAATCATGGTAAGTCCTAATTGGTCGGACGATTACTTCAATTTCGATAAACGCAAGCCGGGAAGTCTGACCATGATTCGTGATGCCGTGGTGAAGGTCATCGACAAAGACAGCAATGACGAAAACGATATTGCAACGGTATTCTTGGAGCCTGTCGCAGTTGACGATGGCTTGATGCTGAAGCAGGTAGGTTTCCTCAACGGGCCGAACAACGGTGAGTTGGGTCATGGGGCTTTGGATGTGGGCAAACCGTTCAAGCGGATGTGGATGGAGATAACATGGAAGAACGGCCGTAAGTCGACGGTTCCACTGATGAGTGCTGGCAAGGGGGTTGAGTTCGAGCAGCCCATCTTTGAAGTCTTCGGTGGCCGCAACACCTACCAATACACCATCAAGTTTGAATCGGGAGCTACCTGGCAGCACTTTGAGAATTTGGCTGACATACTGACATTAGAGAATTAATCTGTTATGAAGAAAATAGCATTGATAATCGTTCTTGTCCTTGCGGTCACGGTGTGTGAGGCGCAAAAGGTGACCTTTGTCTCGGAAGGCTTCGAACGCGGCGTGAAAGCCCACCTGGGGCTTGGTGCTGATGAAGATGTGCAACAGACACAGACAGATACTATTACGAGAATAAATCTGTCGGGCTTAGAGATCAGAACAGCCTATGATGTGTTGTGTCTTCCCAACGTGCAGGAACTGGACTTGAGCGATAACTGCTTGACCGACGTGGGGCCTCTGGCAGAACTGGACCAGCTGCATGTACTTAGCTTGAAAAACAATTTCCTGAAAGATGTTGACAAGCTGGCCTTCAGCCATTCGGATAGGATGATGGTGGACATTGGCTACAACTTTATCACCGACTTTACCGCACTGCTCTTCCCTGGCCGTTGCCGCTTCACACTGACTGGTATGAACAGACAGCAGTCGGTTGAGGAAAGCGTCTTTGACGTCTGTCAGCTGTATGTCACAATAGATAGCAGAGACCGTCCCGTGATAACATATCGCGGACTAAGTAATGGCTCATCGGCTGTGAAACTCATGGGTGGAGCGGTATGTGAGAATGTTGAGCTTGACGGCACAACTCATTCTGTTACCGTTGATACAAAACTGGCAGGGACTACGGCGATGACGATAAGCAACGGAATGGATTCGGATGTCACATACATTGTTCCCCCGTCGTTCCATGTAGTAGGAGAAGGGGAGACCGTGACCATTGAGACGGGGCTGCCCAAGACATACCGGATAGAATATGCTGGCTCACAGTATGGAACGGTGACGGTAGACAGCACCATGCTATCATATACGGCTCCTAATGAGAGGATGTCAGACGTCATCGCGTTCAGCTATTACGAGGGGTCACAACTTCGGGGCTACGGAAGGCTTTACGCCGGTATGCCGACAAGCGACACCAACATGGACGGAAAGGTCAACGCGCTGGACATCCAGACGGTTATCAATGCTGCAGTGGTGGAGTCGAAAGAGGCAAGGTACGACATCAACGGCGACGGAAAGGTCAATGCACTGGACATTCAGGCCGTCATCAATGCCGCTACGGTTGCTGCTGCCCGCCCGATCGCTCTATCAGTTCATTAGCTACATAGTCGGCCTCGCGGCCCTCTTCGGCATGCTCCTTCAGGTAGTTGGGAAAGAAGAAGAGCTTCAGCACGACGAAGATGATGAACAGCTTCACCAGGATGACAGCCCAGAGCGTCTTGCCCAGCTGCATGTGGCGGAAACCGTCGTAGTAGAGGTCGTAAATCCGGTACAACAGGCTTTCTCTCTTCATCGTTATTGGTCGTTATATCGTTAATATTGATGCAAATATAGTAAATAAAATCTAAACAGCCAACTTTTCTTCGTTCTTTTCACAGAAAAAAATTATCTTTGCACCGATTTTGCAAAAAATGAAGGCTATGAATAAGAAGATTTTGACAGGAATCATCGTGCTGCTGTTGGCAGGTATTGCCTACTTAGGCTATAATTTGAACGAAGAGAAACAGGTCAATAGAGACATGCTGGAACTCGCCGCCCTTGAGAAGGTCGAGATGGAAAACGAGTACCAGCAGTTTGCCGACCAGTACAGCGAGATGAAGACTCGCATCAACAACGACTCCATTCTGGCCCAGCTGACGCGTGAGCAGCAGCGTACCAAGGAATTGCTGGAGGAGTTGAAGCGTACCAAGGCCAACGATGCCGCCGAGATAACACGACTGAAGAAAGAGCTGGCTACCGTGCGTGCCGTTCTTCGCCAGTATGTGCTGCAGATCGACTCCTTGAACCAGCTGAATGCTGCCTTGATGGACGAGAACAGCCGTGTGCGTGGCGAGCTGGAGCAGAGTAACCAGCAGAACCAGGCACTGGTGTCCAGCAACATGTCGCTGTCGGAGAAGGTCGCCATTGCCTCGCAGCTGAATGCAGCCAACATCCGCCTTGTTCCGTTGAACAAGCGTGGCAAGGATAATAAGCACATGAAGAAGGCCCGTGCTCTGGAAGTGTCGTTCACCATCTCGCGCAACGTCACGGCAGAGAACGGCATGCGTGATTTCTATGTCCGCATCATCACTCCGACGGGTGAGGCCCTTAGTGGTGGCGGCACGTTTGCCTATGAGAACCGTCAGTTGGCGTGGACGATGAAGAAGTCTATTGAGTACACTGGTCAGGAGACTCCCGTCTCGATGGTGCGTGATGCTGACGAGACACTTGTTGGCGGAACCTACAACGTCAGCGTCTTTGCCGATGGTCGCATGATAGGCCAGCGTAATTTCACGTTCGAGAAATAATATGTATAGACAATTCTTAACCATTTGTTTACTGATAGCTGGTGGCTGCTCTGCCGTCAGTGCACAGCGGTTGCTCAACTTAGACAGCTGTAGGGCGCTGGCACTGCAAAACAACAAGCAGCTGGCCGTCTCGCGTGTCAAGCAGGAGGTGGCAGCCAATGTCCGCAAGTCGGCGCGTACCAAGTATCTGCCGCATGTCAACCTGTTTGGCGGCTACGAGTGGACCAGCCGTGAGGTCAGTATCCTGAACGACGGCCAGAAGTCGGTGCTGGGCAACCTCGGTACCGGACTGATGTCGCAGGTACAGTCGAAGATTGGATCGTATGTCGCACAGTTGCCTGCCGAACTGCAGGCTGCGTTAGCGGGCGATATGGCCAAGGCTGTCGGTGTGCTTGACGGGGCTGGTCAGCAGATTGTCAGCGACTTCCGAACGGACACCCGCAACATCTTTGCTGGCGCAGTTATGCTGACACAACCCATCTTCATGGGTGGTGCCATCAAAGCCCTCAACAACATGGCCGACATCGGCGAACAGATAGCCGCCAACTCGGCAGAGGGTAGCAGACAGTCCACCTTATTTAATATAGACAAAGCCTATTGGCAGGTGGTCTCGCTGCATCACAAGCAGAAGCTGGCACAGAGCTACTACGACCTGGTGAAGAAGTTCGACGGCGACGTGCAGAAGATGATCAAGGAGGGCGTTGCCACGCGTTCCGAAGGTCTGTCGGTCAGCGTGAAGGTCAACGAGGCCGAGATGACGCTCACCAAGGTGAACGACGGACTGGTTTTGTCGAAGATGCTGCTTTGTCAGTTGTGCGGACTGCCCGTCAACGAGCAGGTGACGCTGGCCGACGAGGCTGCCGACGACCTCTCCGGAGTCACTGTGACATCAGGCATATCCAGTAGTGCAGAGACCGCTTTCCAGAACCGCCCCGAGCTGAAGATACTGAGCAACATGGTGGACATGAGCCGCGAGACGACGCATCTGCTGAAGGCCGGCAACTTGCCGCAGGTGATGCTCATGGGTGGCTATGCCATCAGCAATCCCAACCCCTTCAACGGATGGGAGAAGAAGTTCGGTGGCTTTTTTAATGTCGGTGTGATGGTACGTGTCCCCGTATGGAACTGGGGCGACGTGGCCTACAAGGTACGTGCCTCGAAGGGAGCCACCACCATTGCGTCGCTTCAGTTAGACGAGGCCCGCGAGAAGATAGAGCTGCAGGTCAGCCAGTGTGCCTTCCAGCTGAGCGAGGCCAACAAGAAGCTGGAGATGGCCAAGGCCAGCACCCGTCGTGCCGACGAGAACCTGCGTACGGCGAATCTCGGATTCAGCGAGGGTGTCATCTCGCCCTCTACCGTCCTTGAGGCCCAGACAGCCTGGCTACAGGCTCAGTCAGAGAAGATCGATGCCGAGATTGACGTGAAGCTGAGTCATGTGAACCTGCAGAAAGCACTGGGCGTGCTGGAGTAATGATTCCTCGTCATATCGTAACATCGTAATAACGTAACATCATCATAAAACCAAATACAATGAGTGCAAAATCACAACATAACAACATTCTGCTGGCCATCATCGGTTTTGCCGCCGTGGTGGCTTTAGTGGCCGTCATCGGATTCTTTGCTTTCGGCCGTGAGTCGGAAGTGATGCAGGGACAAGTGGAGGTGAGCGAGTACCGCGTGTCAAGCAAGGTGCCCGGCCGTATACTTGAAATCCGCGTACAAGAGGGCGACTACGTGAAGGTTGGCGACACGCTGGCCATACTCGATGCCCCCGAGGTGCGTGCCAAGATGGAGCAGGCGCAGAGTGTTGAGAGTGCTGCCGCCGCTATGGAGCTGAAGGCCCAGAACGGTGCGCGCCAGGAACAGATACAGGGTGCTTTCCAGCTGATGCAGCAGGCTAAGGCCGGTCTGGAGATTGCCGAGAAGTCGTACAACCGTGTGCAGCGCCTCTTCGACGAAGGGGTCATGAGTGCCCAGAAGCGTGACGAGGCGTATGCCAACTTCAAGGCCATGGAGGCACAGGCCAAGGCTGCCGAAAGCCAGTACGAGATGGCCAAGAACGGTGCGCGCCGTGAGGACAAGCTGGCCGCCACCGCCCAGGTGGGTCGTGCCAAGGGTGCCGTTCAGGAAGTCAGCTCCTACATCCGCGAGACGGTACAGACGGCCCAGATGGAAGGCGAGGTGACCGACATCTTCCCCAAGGTAGGCGAGCTGGTCGGTACGGGTTCACCCATTATGAGCATTGCTGTGATGAACGACCTCTGGGGCACGTTCAATATCCGTGAGGACCAGCTGGCCGGCATGGCTGTAGGCAAGACCTTTACGGCTTTTGTCCCTGCCTTCAACAAGGACATCCGCATGAAGGTGTACTACATGAAGGACCAGGGCTCGTATGCTGTATGGAAGGCCACCAAGGCCAACGGTCAGTACGACCTGAAGACCTTCGAGGTGAAGGCCCGCCCGTTGGATAAGCTGGAAGGACTTCGCCCGGGAATGTCGTTGATAATTAGTAATGAGTAATGAGTAATTAGTAATTATGATTAGTTTTAGCGTTTGTTTGTTAACCTGTCAAGGACGATTGCTCATTAAACAGCCAAAGGTGATAGCTCGTTAAACAGTCAAAGGCATTTTCCCGGTATAAGTCTAATCATAATTACTCATTACTAATTACTAATTACTCATTACTCATTAAAATAAAATGAATACGCTGAGGCAGATATACGAGATAGCACTGCGTGAGTGCGGCATCCTGCGGCAGAACCCCATCTACCTGTTCTGTATGGTGGTGTTCCCCGTGCTGACGATGCTGTTTTTCACGTCTATGATGTCCGATGGTCAGCCCGTAGAGATGCCTGTCGGCGTCGTCGACCTGGACAACACGACGACCTCGCGCGGACTGGTGCGCCGTCTTGACGCTTTCCAGACCAGCCATGTGGTGGCCTGCTATCCGTCGGTCAGCGCTGCTCGCCAAGCCATTCAGCAAAACCAGATTTACGCCTTTCTATATATTCCGAAAGGTACTACCGACAACTTGCTGGCCAGCCGTCAGCCCAAGATCTCCTTCTATTACTCGATGACGACGATGGTGTCGGGTGCCCTGCTGTTCCGTGACCTGAAGACCATCTCTGTGCTTGGCTCGGCAGCCGTCGGCCAGGCCACACTGCGTGCCCGCGGTGCTACCGACCGTCAGGTGAAGACCTTTCTTCAGCCCATCGCCATCGACCTGCACCAGATAGGCAATACCACCACCGACTACAATGCCTACCTCTCGACCGTCTTCGTGCCGGGCGTCATCATGCTGTTTGTCTTCTTGATCACGGCCTACGCCATCGGCACCGAGCTGAAGTTCGGACGCTCGAAGGAATGGATGGAGATGGCTGGCGGACGGGTGTGGGTGGCACTTGCCGGCAAGCTGCTGCCCCAGACGCTGGTGTTCCTGACCATCGCCCTCGTCTACAGCTGGTATGTCTATGGTGTGCTGTGCTTCCCGCATCCCGGTGGCCTGTCGAAGATCCTGCTGCTCTGCTTCCTCATGGTGCTGCCGGCTCAGGGCTTCGGCGTCTTTGCCTTCGGGCTGCTGCCGTCGTTGCGCATGTCGATGAGTATCTGCTCGCTGTGGGCCGTGCTCAGTTTCTCGATGGCAGGGTCTGCATTCCCTGTCATGGGCATGGATGCACCGCTGCGCTCGCTGGCCTGGCTGTTCCCGCTGCGCCACTACTACATGACCTACCAGCTGACGCTCCTCAACGGATTCCCGCTGCTCGACGCCTGGTGGCACGTGGCCTGCCTGATAGGCTTTATGCTGCTGCCCATGCTGGTAGCTCCGAAAATCAAGAACGCCATGCTGACATACGTGTACATTCCTTAAATGAGAAATGAGAAATGCGGAATGAGTAATGAGTAATGCGAAATGAACGATGAATAGCGAAAAAGGACTGATACAAACCATCATTGAAGGCACCCATGATGCCTGCCTCATCTGGCGCGACGAGCTGCGCCAGGTGTTCAAGGACGAGGGTGTGCTGATCTTCTTCGTCCTTGTGCCGCTGGTCTATCCGTTGCTGTATTCGTGGATATACAACAACGAGATGATCCACGAGGTGCCTGTGGTGGTGGTCGACGACAGCCATTCCCACATGTCGCGTCAGTTTATCCGGCTGTGCGATGCCTCGCCGGATGTCCGCATAGCCTATCATGCCGCCGACATGGACGAGGCCAAGATGCTCATAGCGCGCCAGAAAGCCAGTGCCATCTACCGCATACCCTCCGACTTCCACCGCCGGCTGAACCGCATGGAGCAGACGGCCGTGGCCGTCTACTGCGACATGAGCCTCATGCTCACCTATAAGCTGGCCTACCAGACGGCCGTCATGGTGTCGCAGGAGATGAACGCAAAGATACAGGTCAGCATCTCCGGCCACTATACCCGCCGTGAGGAACAGATACAGGCCAGGCCGCTGGACTACGATGCCGTGCCGATCTTCAACCCCGGCGGCGGCTATGGCTCCTTTGTGTTGCCCGCCGTGCTGATGCTCATCCTGCAACAGACACTCGTGCTCGGCATCGGCCTGTCGGCCGGTACGTCGCGTGAGTCCAACCGCTTCCAGGACCTCGTGCCCGTGCAGAAGCACTATCACGGCACCTTCCGCATCGTGCTGGGCAAGGCCATGTGCTACTTCATGGTCTATGCCGTCATGGGTGCCTGGCTCACCATCGTCGTGCCGCGGCTGTTCCACTTCCCCTGTCTGGCCCACTGGCAGGACCTGCTGGCCGTCATGCTGCCCTATCTGCTGGCCTGCATCTTCTTCGGTATCACCGTGTCGTGCCTCGTGCGCTACCGCGAGAACGTCATGCTGCTCATGGTCTTCGTCTCCGTGCCGTTGCTGTTCCTGTCGGGTGTGTCGTGGCCGCAGTCCAACATCCCCGGCGTGTGGCAGGGTGTCTCGTACCTCTTCCCGTCGACGTTCGGCATACGTGCCTATATCCGCCTGAACTCCATGGGTGGCACCTTGGGCGACGTGCTGACGGAGTATCGTGTGCTGTGGGTTCAGACGTTAGCCTACTTCCTGGTAGCCTGCCTCGTCTACCGCAACCAGATAGCCCTGGCTCGCCAGCACATCAAAGAACAGCTGGAGCAGAAGCGGCGGGAGCGAGCAGGCAAGCCGCTTGACATAATTGAACCGTAATTGTTCAGTCATACTTTATTGGTGGTACGATTACGGATAATCATAAAAATAATTCCCGAATGTTTTGCACGTTCGGGATTTTTTCGTACCTTTGTCGCCGATTCCGTGAAAAGGATTCACGGACGATGCTCAATTCCCGTTCGAACTAGCACCTCGACTAAGGAGTTTTTTAGAGCAAATCATACATCATTGGAGCACGCACCTCATAGGTGCAGGCTTCAGCGTATGATGTATGTAGGTAGTGCTAGACCTGAACGGGAATACGGAGAGGTCTGCACATTTTTTATGTCCGTACCTTTGCTGTAGTGGTTGGCGAACCCAATTTAATTATTAACAATACTAATAACAAACAAAAAAAGGTATGAAAAAACAAAAACTTTTGAAAACACTCCTCGTGGCAGCCGGACTGTTTACGGGAGTAAGTGCGTGGGGACAGACCACAACTACCCTCATGGAGTATGGTACTAGTGATGTGGCATGGACGGCTGAAGGACTTGCTACATGGACTGTTCCTACTAATGAAGATTATCTGGTGTCGGGCTTTGATGATGCTGGTTCACCAACTTATTTTTCTATTTCCACAAAGGCAACCTATAACGCAGGTTATGAAGTAAGTAAGACTATTTCTCCAACTGCTAACAGTATAATTAATGTTTCTGCAATTTGGAGGGGACGCTCTAATACTGGAAGATACTTTTCAAATAGTAATGGTAACTATTTCCGTTTTGGTAATATCGTTGTTGCTCAGAACGACCAGGACAAGAAACATGGCTATGTCTTCACAGGTTTGGATAATTTATCCAGTGTGACTCAATTTTCTGCCGGTTCTTATCGTGTTGACATCACTTCGTCAACTTGGCTGAAGATTGAGGCAGAGATCAATACTGCTACAAACACAATGACTTCATTTACCATTAAGTCGGAAGATGGTGCTACAACGTATGTCACTCAGACAAATATAGTGCTTTCTACGCCTGACTATGCAACGGTTGCATTGGGTTATAAAAAAGGTAGCAGTGTTACTACAAGTCCAAATGGAGTACAGTTGAAATCTATCAAGATTACTCAGACTACTCAGGCTGTTAAAGTTGCCAACTACACCATCAAGTTCCAGGATGCTGGTGGCAATGAGCTGAAGTCTGACATTACCGACCGTTCAGGTGTTGTCGGTGAGACCGCAGCACCTACTTCTGAAGACAAGGCTGATTTCTATACAGGTACTTCTGGCGATAAGGCAAACTATCACAAGTGGACCTACAATTCTGACAATGCCTCAGCTATTGCTGAGGATGGCTCTACAGTGGTTATCGTCAAGTTTGACGAAGTAGCCAAGTATGATTTTAGCGTGACATCAAAGGCTGGAGAGACTGTACTCCCTTATACTTATAGTGGATGGCAGTTCAATGGTGAAACTGTGCAAGCACCTTATCCGCATTTTCAGTTTGTTGGTGGAACACTCTATTCTAAAGGAGTTACCAACAAAGAGTATAATCAGTATTTCACTTTAACTTCTGATAATCAAGCAGAGGAAATTACAGGCTATACTGACTCAGGAATCACAGGTGTCGTTTTCTATACCGAAGGCGAGAATGTTGAGGGAACAACTAAGGCAGCGCCAAATGCTTCAAGTACGCGCTCGTCATGCTCGGCTGTAGGAACGTCAACTGGTGCCCTGACATTATATAAGGATCTGCCTGCTGGTAAGTATCAGGTAACTGTTGGTTTCTATAAGCCTGGTGGTAGCAATGTATCGACTAACTTTAGTTTTGGAGCCAATAATGTACAAGTGGCCACAAGCACTAGTGCCACGAACCTTGTTGAGGTAACCTCCGACGAGTTTGTTGTCGCTTCTACTGCTGACTTTATTTGGGATGGCACTAGCTATCTTGACTATGTATATGTGAGACGTACTGGCGACTTGCCTACAAACGAGAGTCTCACTGTTACTGCCGCTGGCATGGCTACCTACGTTTCTGCCTACGACCTCGACTTCTCTGCATCTTCTATCAAGGCTTACAAGGCTAAGGTGACTGACAAGGGCGAGTGCACACTGACTGCGATTAATGAGGTTCCTGCTGGTACTCCCGTGCTGCTCGTGAAGGATGGTGGCGCTACTGAGGCCATCCCCGTGATGACTGGTGCTGCTGCTGTGAGCGACAATGACCTCGTGGCTGGTACTGGTGCTGCTGTGGCTACCAACGTGACTATCGAAGAGGTTGACTACACCAACATGATTCTGAATAACATCGGTGGCCAGGTAGGCTTCTACTTCGCTGCTGGTCAGCCCGTGGCAGCAAACCGTGCTTACCTGCACTTCGCTTCTACGCTGGCTCCCGACGCTGTTGGTAGTGGTTCTCGCATGACGATGGTATTTGGCGACGATATGACTACTGGCATCAACGCTGTTGAGAGCGCAAAGACCATCGACGGCATCTACAACCTCGCCGGTCAGCGTGTTGCTCAGCCCACTAAGGGTCTGTACATCATGAACGGCAAGAAGTTCGTCGTGAAGTAAAACACGAATGGAGAATAAGGTTTGTCACTAATTGGGATAAATAGAATCCACGAATTTAGATAAATAAAATCCACAAATGGAGATAAATAAAAATCCACAAATGGAGATAAATACAATTCACGAATGAAGACAAAATATTTATCACAATTAGTGAATATCATTTATCACAATTAGTGAACGATATTTACCACAATTAGTGACAAGCATTCACCACAATTAGTGACAAAGAAACAGTATTAGTTTAAAGCAAAAAAGAAAGACAATGAAAAAGACATATCAGAATCCGACCCTTGAGGTCGTCAAGATTGAGACACAGCAGATGCTGGCCGTCAGCATGATTGGTAAGGATGCCGAAGGCCCAGGCTTGTCGCGCGAATTCGAGTTCACCGACGGTGAGTATTAAGAACTAGTTAAGGTCAAGAATTGGAGAATTAGAGATGTTATTCTGAAATTCTCTAATTCTTGACTTGTAATATAGAAAATAGTATTTTTGTTTTTCTCGCTGCCTCTCATGGCAGCAGGAATAAAATTGTTAGTAATGGCCATCAGCGGTCCGTGAGGATAGCGGCCAGTAAATAAAAGAAAATATAATTGATAATTAATGTGGCGGCCGTCCGTGAGGATGGCCGCCACACTGCTTAATTCGTCAAATCCGTTTAATCCGTCTTAATCCGTTGTTTAAGACTACTCCGTGAAATCCGTTTAATCCGTTGTTTATCCGTTGTTTAAGACTACTCCGTGAAATCCGTTTAATCCGTTGTTTAATATATCTGTTGTAAGACATTACTGCGCAGTAGCAGCGGCAATGATGACCAGCTGGATGTCGAGGGCATTGACCGTGCCGTCGCCGTTCAGGTCGTACTTCGTGTCCGTTGACGTGATGGCAGCGGCGTTGATGACCAGCTGGATGTCCAGGGCGTTCACCGTGCCGTCACCGTTGATGTCACACTTGTTCTCCTGTTCCTGCTTGGCGATGTGCAGCGTCAGTTTCCAGCACGACTGGGCACTGCCGCCAGTAGTAAATGTCAGCTTGTTGACCACCGGCTCGTCGAGCGTGATGGTGTGGGTGGTGGCAGCTGGCGAGGCGTCGCGGGCCGGAAACACGTAGTCCGTCTCGCCATACGTCTTGCCGGCCAGCTCCTTCAGATAGGTCTCTGCACCGTCGCTGTTGCCGTAGCCGTAGATGGTCACCCGGTCGATGGGAACCTCGGCAGGCAGTACAACGGTGTACTGGCGGTTGCCGGAAAACTTGATGGTGCCGTTCGAGCCCGTAGCAGGCGAGGTAAAGCTGTTGATCTTCAGTCCGCCGGCAAAGGTACCGTCGCCGTTCGACGTCTGACCGCTGATCTCGTACTCCGTCAGCAGGTCTTCACCCTCGTGGATGATGCGGCCCATCAGCTCGCCGTCGGCATTCTGCTGCTCGGTGATGTCGGCCACCAGCGAGTTCATATACAGCTCCAGATTGGTGTAGCCACTCTCGGTGATGACGTTGCCGTCGCTCTTCAGGCTCTTGTCCAGTCCGTGGGCGTCTTCCCACTCGTCGGGAATGCCGTCCTGGTCGGTGTCCGTCGGTACGTCAGTGCTCTCCAGCGTGGGCCATGCGCTCCAGCTGCTGGTGGCATTGTAGGGTTTGTTGTCGTCCTGTGAGTTGACAAAGCCCTTGCTCAGTCCCGTGCCGGTGTGCGATGCCAGACCGTTACGCGTGTCGCTGACCATCTGCTCGTCGAACGAGTCGCGGCTCTTGCAGGCTCCGGCATACGCCAGTACCTTCTCGTAAGCCTGCTGGGCGCTGTGCGTCGTGGTGGCAATGAACTCGATGGGCTGGTCGATCTTGATGGAGTCCTTCGTGGCGGCGGTGTAGGTGCCGTCGTTACCGCTGGCATCGATCTGGTTGTACATGCCGTACTGCCAGTTGTTGCTGGTCACGTCGCTGTACTTCGAGTTGACGTTACCCGTCACGTAGTACTTGCCCCACAGGTGCAGGGCGTCGGCGTAGGCAGGGTAGGTCGTGACATAGCTGTTGGTGCGTACGCCGACACCGGCAATGCGCTTGCCCTTGTCGCCCGTCGGCGAGCCTGGCCCCGGCTTGTAGTAGTTGTTGACGATGTTCACCTTCATGCCCTCGCCGCCGTAGCATCCGTTGCCGCCGAAGTTGTAGATGACGTTGTTGCGCATGTCCATACGCTCGTCAAGCTGGGTCGTGGGGCGCGGACCGAGACGCGGGGTGCGTGAGCCGTGGTGGGCCAGCAGGTTGTGGTGGAACGAGGCACCGCTGCCGCCCCAGTTGCCGCCGTAGCCGTGGGCACCCTTCGAGTGGCCGGCATTGACAAGGCTCTGGGCCACGAGGCACCACTGCACCGTGGTGTTCTTGTTGCCAAGCACCGACAGACACTCGTCGATAGACCAGCTGACGGAGCAGTGGTCGATGATCCAGTCCTGCTGGTCGAAGCCGCCAAAGCCGTCCCAGCCGTCGGCACCGTCCTTCGTCACGTTCTTGTTGCCTAAGCGGAAACGCATGTAGCGCACGATGACGTTGTTGCCCTTGATGACGCACGGGTAGTCGGCCAGGCAGATGCCGTCGCCGGGGGCCGTCTGGCCGGCGATGGTGGTGTTTGAGGGAATGGTCAGCTCGGACTCCAGATGGATGGTGCCCGAGACATCGAACACGATGGTCTTTGCACCCGACTGCTGCAGCGACCAGCGCAGCGATTGGTAGCCGGAGTCCTTCAGGTTCTTGACGTGCAGCACCTTGCCGCCGCGTCCGCCAGTCACGTAGCGTCCGAAGCCCTCGGCTCCGGGGAAGGCCAGCACTTTCTCCTGTTGTGCCATGGCCGTCAGGCTGGTGACGAGCAACACGGCGCAGCATAGTAGTTTCTTTGTCAGTTTCATAGTCATATTAATATTTAGTAGATTCATTTGTTTTACTGCTGCAAAGGTACGAATAATTATAATAATAAGGTGGTAAAATTTGTTTTTTTTGGCGTAAACGATTGTTATTTCGCCAAATATCCGTACCTTTGTGCCTGTAAAAAAGTGTAATGACAGCAGTGAACGATATCATCACACAGATCAATGATGCCGTATGGGGCTACGTGCTCGTAGGGGCGCTGGTGGCCTGCGGCCTGTGGTTTACGTGGAAGACGCGTGGCGTGCAGTTCCGCATGATTGGCGAGATGCTGCGGCTGCTGACGGACTCGGCGACGACGGGAACCGACGGGCTGAAGGATGCCAACGAGCAGCACCGCCACATCTCGTCGTTCCAGGCCTTCGCCGTCTCGGTGGCCACTCGTGTGGGTACGGGCAACCTGGCTGGCGTGGCGACGGCCATTGCCGTGGGCGGACCGGGTGCCGTGTTCTGGATGTGGGTCATCGCCCTTATCGGTTCGGCCACAGCATTTGTGGAGTCGACGCTGGCGCAACTGTTCAAGCAGCGTCATAAGGACTCGTTCATCGGCGGCCCGGCATACTACATCCAGCGCGGACTGCACCAGCGGTGGATGGCGGTGCTCTTCGCCGTGCTCATCACCCTGCAGTTCGGACTGTCAAACAACTCCATACAGGCCAACACCATCTGTGGCGCCATGCAGGAGGCCTTCGGCGTGCCGCCGATGCTGATGGGTGGACTGCTGGCTGCCCTGGCGCTGTTCATCGTCTTTGGTGGCATCCATCGCATCGCCAATGTCAGTGCCGTGCTGGTGCCGGTCATGGCCGTGGGCTATGTGGTGCTGGCGCTGGTGGTCATCGTGATGAACATCACGGCCATACCCCACGTGCTGAAGGTCATCGTGCTCGATGCGTTCGGCATCACGCAGGTGGCTGGCGGTGCGATTGGCGCCACAATCATGATTGGCGTGAAGCGAGGCCTGTTCAGCAACGAGGCTGGCGAGGGTAGTGCTCCCAACGTGGCGGCGACGGCCACCGTGTCGCACCCCGTGAAGCAGGGACTCATCCAGGCGCTCGGCGTCTTCACCGACACGTTGCTGGTCTGCTCGTGTACGGCATTCATCATCCTCATCAGCGGACTCTATAACGTGCCGGAGTTGAACGGCATCATGCTGACGCAGTCGGCGCTGCAGTCGGAGGTGGGTGCTGCAGGACCGGTGTTCGTGGCGGTGGCCATCTTCCTCTTCGCCTTCTCCAGCATCATCGGCAACTACTACTATGGCGAGGCTAACATCCGCTTCATCACGATTCATCGCTCACCGTCCGTCGTCCGTAGCACGCTGACGGTCTACCGGCTGCTCTCTGGCGGCGTGATGGTGCTGTTCGGTGCTGCGGCGAGCTTTGAACTGGTGTGGAACATCGTCGACTTCTTCATGGCCTTCCTCACCGCCTGCAACCTCGTGGCTATCATGATGCTCGGCAAGTATGCCTTCCGCCTGCTCGACGACTACCGTCAGCAGAAGCGCCGCGGCATCAAGGAACCCACGTTCCACCGCAGCCAACTGCCGGAGATAGCTCACGACCTGGACTGCTGGGAGTGACACGGTGGATTACTGTTCTTTTGTCACTAATTGTGATAAATAATGTTCACCAATTGTGATAAATAATGTTCGCTAATTGTGATAAATAATGTTCGCCAATTGTGATAAATAATGTTCGCCAATTGTGATAAATAATGTTCACCAATTGTGATAAATAATGTTCACTAATTGTGATAAATAATGTTCACTAATTGTGATAAATAATGTTCGCCAATTGTGATAAATAATGTTCGCCAATTGTG
>CAMJWJ010000016.1 GCA_946409435.1 uncultured Prevotella sp.
GCTATTTGTTATTCGGGACTTCATTTTGGGCCCTGCAAAATTCGTTACTCGGAAATACTCAAATAAATTTGGTATTTCACTCACTTTTTCGTACCTTTTGTTTCACAGAAAGTTGACTTCGTCGAGCTAAACCTTCTCTCGCTCGGAAATACTCAAATAAATTTGGTATTTCACTCGCTTATTCGTACCTTTTGTTTCACAGAAGGTACTTTCGCTCGACAATAAAAGCAAAAAAAGTGTTTTTTGCTTTGTATTGTTCTCGCTTATTCGTACCTTTGCGCATAAAAAAAACAGAACAAGAAATAATCAGCTCAAAACGGAAAACAACAATGGGGAGAACGAGGAGCACAGCAAAGGAGAAGCCCGTGAGGATTCCTAAGATATCGTGGGTGGTAAAACCTGGCAACATGACACTTGTGCAGTGGCAACAAGCCTTGCGGCGGCAGATAGCACGAGAGGAAACGATGGCGGTATCGGCCGTCGACGAACGCAACCTGCCAGGGGAATATGAGGTGCGCAACCCACAGACACGGCAAACCTACAAGGTGGTATACCGTGGCGAGCAGAGTCCGTGGAACTACTGCTCGTGCATGGATTTCAAGACTTCGCGGCTCGGCACTTGCAAGCATATTGAGAAAGTAAAACTATGGATTGACGAGGACATCAAACGGAAGGTGCACACAGAACTTCCAGCCTATACGTCGGTCTACTTGTCATACTCCGAAGGCCGTCAGGTGAAGATTCGCGTAGGCAGTGACCACCGCAATGAGTTCCTGCAGTTGGCAGCTCAGTACTTTGATGCCGAAGGGGTGATGTTCCCGTATGCCTTCGACGACTACTACAAGCTATACTCCGCTGCCGTGGCCATCGACCCGTCGTTCCGTTTCTATCAGGATGCCATCGACTTCATTCTCGAACAGCGCGAGAGGAAGTTCCGCAAGCAACTCATCGGGAAATACACCGACAGCCGGCTCGACCAACTGCTCACCGTCACGCTCTATCCCTATCAGAAACAGGGCATCCGCTTCGCCTTTGAGCAAGGCCGCTCCATCATTGCCGACGAGATGGGACTTGGTAAGACCATTCAGGCCATAGGGACGGCTGAGCTACTACGGCGTGAGGGGTTGGCAGGGCAGATACTGATTATTTGTCCAACGTCGCTGAAATACCAGTGGCAGAGGGAGATAGAACGATTTGTTAAAGACGATGAACACTCGCCAGAACACCCGCTGACGCTCGTCATTGAGGGCAATCCCATGAAACGCAAGGAACAGTACGCAGCTGACGTACCTTACAAGATTGTCTCGTACAACTGCATGTCAAACGACGTGAAGATGTGGGGCGAGCTGCATACAGAGGTGCTCGTCATGGACGAGGTACAACGTCTGAAGAACTGGAAGACGCAGATCTCGATGGCTGCACGGAAGGTGAAGAGCGACTACGCCGTTATCCTCTCGGGCACTCCCCTGGAAAACAAGCTCGAAGAGCTATATTCCGTCATGGAGTTTGCCGACAACTACTGTCTGGCTCCCTACTGGCAATTCAAGGACCAATGTATCGTGGTAGACCCGGGCGGCAAGACCGTGGGCTACAAGAATCTGAACCATATAGGCGAGATGGTGCGACAGCGTCTCATCCGTCGTACCAAGAAGCAAGTAGCACTACAAATGCCACGGCGTACCGACCAGAACCTCTTCGTGCCGATGACCACCGAGCAGATGAGCATTCACGACGAATATAAAGAACACGTAGCCAAGCTGGTCTACAAGTGGCGCAAGATGCATTTCCTGTCCGAGAAAGACCGCAAGAGGCTCCTGCAGTACCTGTCGATGATGCGCATGGTGTGCGACAGTACTTATATCCTCGACCAGAAGTCGCGCTACGACACAAAAGTGACGGAGACCATGAACATCCTGCAGCAGGTGTTCGACAATGGCGACGAGAAGGTGGTCATCTTCAGCCAGTGGGAACGCATGACACGACTTATAGCCTACGAACTCGACAAGATGGGCGTCGGCTATGAGTACTTGCACGGCGGTGTCCCTTCAGCCAAGCGGCGCGACCTCATCAACAACTTTACGGACAAACCGGATTGCCGAGTATTCCTCTCTACCGATGCAGGCAGCACGGGACTGAACCTTCAGGCGGGGTCTATCATGATAAACCTTGACCTGCCATGGAATCCTGCCGTGCTCGAACAGCGCATTGCCCGCATCTACCGTCTCGGGCAGGAACGGCATGTGCAGGTCATCAACCTTGTGGCAAAAGGCACCATCGAGGAGGACATGCTCGGCAAGCTGCGCTTCAAGTCGGCCATGTTTGAGGGTGTGCTCGACGGTGGCGAAGACACTATATTCCTTGGAAACGAGTCGAAGTTCACCGCGATGATGGAGACACTGGGCGAGGTGATGGAAGAGGAGGAAAAAGAGCAACCCGCCACTGCCACCGTGCCGACAGAAGAGCCTACAGGAGACGTGGCAGACGAGCCGGAACCCGTCAAAGAAGAATCACCTGCCACCACTGACGTCCACGAAACCATGGAAGACGCAGGAATCACGGAAGACGACGGGACTGCGGAAGCCTCGGAGGGCACCGAAGTGTCAGCATCGCCAACGGCGCCAGGCCACCACGCATCTCCCCACCAGCCACAAGAACTTGTTGCCCAAGGCATATCCTTCCTCACGGGCTTGGCCAAGACACTCCAGTCGCCTGAAGCCACCGAGCAACTTGTCAACTCGATTGTAGAGACCGACACCAAGACGGGTGAGACACATCTCCGAATACCTGTACCCGACAAGCAAACCGTGAGCACACTGCTGGCAATGGTTGGGAAATTGTTTACAAAATAAGTAAGATTATCATGACAGTAAAAGAAGTGTTTGAACTGCGAAAACAGGGAAAGATAGAAGAGGCATACGAGGCCATACGGCCGATGTATGCCGTGCATCAGGGAAAGTACACGACGCTATGCATGTTTTGGACAGCAAGCGACATACTGAAGAAGCGCATCAAGGAAAAACGCCTCGAAGAAGCAGAGAAGATATTCAAGGCCCTTCTGCGAGTACTGCCCAACATCGACGACAAGGACGGAAAGGCTCAAAGCAGCATCCTGTACGAAGCCGTAACGCTGGCCAGAGAGGACCAGAACTTCAGCATGCTCGACTTTGTGGGACAGCTGAACGTAGAGAAGCTGAGCACGGAAGACTGGAAGACAATCATCGCTCCGGCAGTGGAAGGACATCCAAGCCATCCCATCCCATCGGTAGCCCAACGCATGCTTGGCTGTGCCTTTCATGAGTTGCAGATGCAGATGAAAGGTGATAGCGTGACTCACACGGCACCGCTGTCACACGATGAGGTGCTGGCCAACAGCCTCAAGGTGATGCCCCTGTTGCAGGAAGCCATGCGCCGTAATCCACACGACAAGTACAACCAACGGTATATGGCCATCATATATACCATCATGGGCGAGCACGACAAGGCCGCTGCCATAAACAAAAAACTAAATGGAGACAAAAAACAATCATTCAAAGGAGGCGCTGGACAATCATTCAAGGGAGGCGCTGGATAATCATTCAAAGGAATCCCAAGATAGTAATTCCAGGACTACAGGCGTCACACTGCCCCACCCGCTGATAGCCATCATTCCCGTGGTGGTACTAATTGCTTTCCTGTCAATAGTGATATCGCTATTCGGCAGCGACTCGTTAAGCGGTGGCAGCCAGATAGCCCTGCTGATGGGCATGGCGGTATGCGTATGCATATCGATGGCCGTCTACCGCGTGTCGTGGAGAACCTTCGAGGCACAGATCAAGAATACGCTCGGCGAGGTATCCATCACGCTGCTGATACTGCTGTGTGTCGGCATGCTGTCTGGCTCGTGGATGGTCAGCGGCATCGTGCCCACGCTGATTTACTACGGTGTACAAGTCATGTCGCCGCAGTTCTTCCTGGTGTCGGCATGTGTCATCTGTGCCCTGGTGTCGGTACTCTCCGGCAGTTCGTGGACCACCATTGCCACCATCGGTGTGGCACTGCTTGGCATTGGCCATGCACTGGGCGTGTCGGAGGCGTGGACGGCAGGTGCCATCATTTCCGGTGCCTACTTTGGCGACAAGATGTCGCCGCTGAGCGATACCACCATCCTGGCATCATCGGCAACGGGCACGGACCTCTTCACCCACATCCGTTACATGACGCTGACCACCACGCCAAGTTTCATCGTGACCATGGTCATCTTCTTCGTAGCAGGACTGGGGAACGGCGGTGACACCGACGTAGACGTGGCTCAATACACGGGGGGACTGGAGCGGACATTCAACGTGTCGCTGTGGGTGCTGCTGGTGCCCATACTGACGGGAGTGCTCATCGCACGGAGGGTACCGTCGCTTATCGTGCTGTTCCTCTCGTCGGTGATGGCGGGCATCGTGGCCCTGATCCTGCAGCCTCACCTGCTGACGGAGATTAGCACGGGAACCAGCCAGGCGGCAGGCGGAGAGTGGCAGGCCGTCGACCTGATTCGCGGACTGGCCGTCACCTACTATGGAGCAACCAGCATCGATACTGGCTATGCGTCGCTCAACGAACTGATATCTACGGGAGGCATGGCTGGCATGCTCAACACCATCTGGCTCATCCTGTGTGCCATGTGTTTCGGTGCATCGATGGTGGCCAGCGGCATGATAGAAAGTCTGACGCAGGTCATCGTACGCTGGGTGAGAAACCGTGTCAGCCTGGTGACGTCGACGGTCGGCACAGGAATCTTTCTGAACATCACAACCGGCGACCAGTTTATCTCCATCGTACTCAATGCCGACATATATAAAGAGGTGTATCGCAAGCAGGGCTTTGAATCGCGCCTGCTGAGCCGTACCTGTGAGGACTCGGCCACCGTGACCTCGGTGCTCATCCCGTGGAACACCTGTGGCATGACGCAGTCGACGGTGCTGGGCGTCCCTACCCTGACCTACCTGCCCTACTGTTTCTTCAACATCATCTGCCCCTTGATGAGTATCATTGTAGCAGCTATTGGTTGGCGCATCTATCAGAAAAAGGAATCGTAGGTGTCTGGCTGGCAGAAAGGAATTGTTGGAATCCGGCTGGAAGAAAGGAATTGTTGGTGTCTGGCTGGAAGAAAGGAATCGTAGATGTCTGGCTGGCAGAAAAAAAGAATCTTGGGAACGTATAATCATGTTCCCAAGATTCTTTGCTTATTATCATGACGACGTGCACCTATCACAGCTATCAGCTATCGGTCAGGCTGTCGTCACGTTATGCTACACGGTTTAGCAGAGTTTGCGTGAACCGTCGCCGATGACCACGTCATAGACTTTCGGCTCATGGCCATACTTCTCGTTGAACTTCTGCTTGGCTGTAGCCACAAACTGCTTGTACAGGTCGTTACGTACAAGGTTGATGGTGCAGCCGCCGAAGCCACCGCCCATGATACGCGAACCGGTAACACCACACTCCTTGGCAATGTCGTTCAGGAAGTCAAGCTCTTCGCAGCTCACCTCGTAGTCCTTCGACAGTCCCTCGTGGGTCTTGTACATCATTTCGCCCACCTTCTCGTAGTCGCCCTCAGTCAGCGCATCGCAGACAGCCAGCACACGGTCCTTCTCACCGAGCACGAACTTAGCGCGCTTGTAGTCCTCTTCGCCAACCTCAGCCTTGACTTCCTCGAGCTGTTCCCAGGTGCAGTCGCGCAGTGTCTCGAACTTGCCCTCTGGGTGCTTGGCAGCAATATGCTTCACGACGTTCTCGCACGAGTTGCGGCGGTCGTTGTAAGGCGATCCAGCCAGCTGGTGCTTCACGACACTGTCGAGCAGTACGAGGCGATAGCCATCGGGCTTGAAGGGGAAATACTCGAACTCACGGCTACGGCAGTCGAGGCGCATCAGGCAACCAGCCTTTCCGAAGACGGATGCAAACTGGTCCATGATGCCACAGTTGACACCACAATAGTTGTGCTCAGTAGCCTGACCGGCAAGCACCATGTCCCACTGCGACACCTTGTTCTCGCCGAAGATGTCGTTCAGACCGCAAGCAAAGCAGCTCTCCATGGCAGCACTCGACGACATGCCGGCCCCCAGGGGTACATCACCAGCAAAAGCGATGTTGTAGCCCTTGACGGGAACGCCCAGCTTCTTCATTTCGAGCGAGATGCCATAGATATAGCGCGCCCATGAAGCACGGGGACCGTCGGGGTCGCTGAGTTTGAAGTCAACACGGTCCTTCAGGTCAATGGCATAAGCCATCACGGTGTCTTCGGTACCATTGGCACGCATCTCGGCCATCACACCCTTGTCTACTGCACCGGGGAATACGAACCCTCCGTTATAGTCGGTGTGCTCACCAATCAGGTTGATACGGCCTGGCGAAGTATAGACGTTACCGGTCTTGCCATCAAAATGCTTAATAAAGCGGCTTCTTACAAATTCAATGTCCATCATATTAATATATGTATTAAGTTAAAAACCTTCGGTTATTATGTTACGAATTTACACTGGAATGTCCTTGTTGACGTTCTTGCAGCCTATCAGGGCATAGTAGAACATGTAGGCCATGGCCAGCAAGTAGACGAAGTAGCTCGGCATGTAGCCCATGAAGTCGGCAAACAGGTTCTGAACGACGGGCAGCACACCACCACCGACGACCATCATCATGAAGATACCACTGGCCTGTGCTGTATACTTGCCCAAGCCCTCGGTAGCCAGATTGAAAATCGAGGCCCACATGATGGAAGTGCAGAGGCCGCAGAGTACCAGCAGCACGGCGCTGAGTGGCACGGTGGTCATCTCGACGGTGCCTTCCAGAATCTTCACCAGCGGCATGGTGGCTGTCACGCTCTTCGGCGTCAGCATGGCTGCAATGATGAGCACCATGCCTACAGACGTGGTGAAGAGCATCATCTGCCGGGAAGAGAACTTTCCGCCAATGGCGCTACCCACCATACGTCCTACCAGCATCAGCAGCCAGTACATGGCAGCTACGGCACCACCGATGGTAGCGGCATTGAGCACAGCCTCGGGATTTACCCAGGCACCGTTGGCCGAAGTGTCGGACAGATAGAAGTTCAGACCGCCGGGGATACCCACCTCGACACCTACGTAGACGAAGATGGCGATGACGCCTAACAGACAGTGGCGGAAGGACCAGGGCGAATGCTCGAACTTGGTCTCTGCCGTGACCTTGCCTAACTCGGGATCCTTGATGGGGATGAACAGCAAGATGCAGAATGCAGCGGCAAATACCGTCATGGCGATGAACATCACGAGGTTGACGTCAGCCATACGTGTAGCGGCCGTCACCGTACCGATCAAGGCACCGACGAGCATGGGTGTCATCGTACCCGACAGCGAGTTCAGCGTTCCACCGATGAGGTTCAGCTGGTTGCCACGGTTTCCACCGCCTCCCAGCAGGTTCAGCATGGGGTTGACCACGGTGTTGAGGATACATACCGAGAAGCCGGAGACAAAGGCACCGAGCAGATAGATGCAGAATCCGGGGATACCGCTGGACAGTCCTGAGAGGAACTGAATCAGCACGCCGATGAATCCCACAGCAATACCGATGAGTGCACTCTTCTTATAGCCGACCTTGGTCAGCATCTTACCTGCGGGAATACCCATAAACAGGTAGGCGAAGAAGTTCATGAAGTTACCCATGATGCCCAGCACGTTGGAACCTCCGATTTCGGGCTGGTTTTTCCAAATGACTCCGATGGGTGCGCCAAGATTCGTCACAAACGAGATCATGGCATAGAGGAACATCATTGTCACGATGGCAATGATACTTCCGTTTTGTTGTTGTTTGCTCATAAAAAGTTCAGTTTTTCTTGTTGGTTATTCTGCAATGCCGAAACGATAGATGGTCTTCTGCTTGTAGGTCTGACCGGGATTCAGCACGACCGAGGGGAAGTAAGGACGGTTGGGAGAGTCGGGGAAGTGCTGAGCCTCGAAGCATACGGCACTTCTGCGTGGGAATGTGCAGCCGTTGGCACCCTTGTAGCCATTCAGGAAGTTTCCGGTATAGAGCTGCATGCCCGGCTCGGTGGTGTACACCTCAAGGGTACGTCCCGACTTGGGTTCAGTCACTCTGGCAGCAAAGCTGAGCTCACCCTCCTCGCGCTTGTTGAGCACGTAGTTGTGGTCGAAGCCCTGTCCAAACCTGATCTGCTCGTCGTCGGCGTCGATGTCCTTGCCGAAAGCCTTCGGAGTACGGAAGTCGAACGGTGTGCCGGCGACTTTCAGGATTTCACCCGTAGGAATGGAGGTGTCGTCGGTGGGGAGATAGAAGTCGGCATTGATCTCGCATATCTGGTCCTCGATGCCTGGTGTGGGGTCAGCAGTACCTGCCAGCGAGAAGAATGCGTGGTGGGTCAGATTGACAATGGTTTTCTTGTTGGTAGTTGCCATGTACTCGATGACAAGCTCGTTCTGGTCGGTGAAGGTAAACTCCACGGTGACGTCCAGCTCGCCGGTATAGCCTTCCTCACCATAGGAAGACACGCGGTGGAGGGCCAGTGAGCGAGGACCCATCTGACGTGCATCCCACACTTTGCAGTTAAAGCCCTTCTGGCCGCCGTGCAGGTGGTTGGGACCATTGTTGATGAACAGCTGGTAGTCCTTGCCGTTGAGCGTGAACTGTCCTTTGCAGATGCGGTTGCCCCAGCGTCCGATGAGTGTCGAGAGGTAAGGCTCTTCGCCGCTTGTCAGCTGCTGGATGTTGGCATGTCCCTCGATGACGTTGCCGACGTTACCGTCTTTGTCTGGCACCATGATAGCACAGATGGCTCCCCCATAATTGGAGATAGCCACTTCATAGCCCTTGCGGTTCTTCAAGATGTAGAGATCCGTCTTTTTTCCGTTTACTGTGGTTTGAAAATCTTTGCGGTTCAAACCACAGAGATTCGCTGTTTCTAATGTGTTAGCCATATCAAAAATGTTTTAAGTTACTAAATCTACTTGCAAAGTAACCTAAAAAAAATGAGAATAACGAAAGAAAGACTTAAAAAAACGTTTACGAGAGTGTTAAAAACACCTAAACGCACTTTTTCAGGAACTCTCCGACGACGTAGGATGAGCCTCCGACGAAGATCGCATCGTCCTCGCCTGCTGCATCGCAAGCTGCCTTATATGCTTCTGTCACAGACTGATAGGCTGTTCCAACAATATCGTATCGGGTGGCTTTTGTACGTAAAATCATCTCGCTGAGTGCCCGATGGCTGTCTGCCTTGGTAAAATAGTATTTGGCATTTTTCGGCAACAGTTTCAGTACGCCGTCGATATCCTTGTCGTTCACCATGCCGAAGACGATGTGCAGGCTTTTGCATGAGATCTGTTGCAACTGCTGGCTGAGGTATTGCCAACCGCCCACGTTGTGTCCTGTGTCACAGATGACCGTCGGACTGGTCTTTACGACTTGCCAACGGCCCTGCAGCCCCGTATTTGCAGCGGCACGTGCTATTCCTGGTTCCAGCTCGATGAAATGGCCATATTGTCCATTCTCGCTTTGAAGTGCGCCCAGATATCCCTGCTTAGCAAGTTGCTGAAGGGCACAGAGGACCGTATTAAGGTTCTTCTCCTGGTAGATGCCGCCAAGGTCGCTGTCCAGTTCTCCAAAATGTAGCGTCCTGAAATGCATGCCGCCATGAGCCGTCGGGGTAGCGCTGACAACCTCCTTGTTGTCTTCTGCAAAGACGATGGATGCCCCCACCTCTTTTGCCTTAGCCTCGAATATGGGGCGTGTCTCGTCGTTGGCCTCGCCGATGACGGCAGGTACTCCTGTTTTGATGATGCCGGCCTTCTCGGTGGCTATCTCTGCCAGCGTGTTGCCCAGCAGTTGCATGTGGTCGAAACTGATGTTGGTGATGACGCTGACCACCGGTTTGATGATGTTGGTGCAGTCCAGACGCCCTCCCAGTCCTACCTCGACAACGGCAATGTCCACACCCATGTCCTTGAAGTACTTGAAGGCCATGGCCGTGGTGAGTTCAAAGAATGAGGGGTGCAGCGGTTCAAAGAAGGCCCGTTCTTTGTCCACGAAATTGACGACACATTCTTCCTCGACAGGCACGCCGTTGACTCGGATTCGCTCCCGGAAGTCCACCATGTGCGGCGACGTATAGAGACCTACCCTGTAGCCGCACTGCTGGAGTACTGACGCTATCATGTGCGTCACGCTGCCCTTGCCGTTTGTTCCGCCGACATGGATGCAGGCATAGTTCTCGTGGGGATGTCCGAAATGCTCATCGAAAGCCAGCGTGTTGGCCAGTCCTTCCTTATAGCCGCAAAGTCCTTGCTTCTCGAACATCGGCATCTGGCTGAACAGATACTCACAGGTCTCTTGATAGTTCATAGTAAAGTTTTTGGGTGGGATGCTTGATTTGCCGTTCTGCCGTTATCTGGATGAGCGGTTTAACTGAAGTAGTTCTTGAACTTCTGGAAGATGCTGCGCTTCGTAGCGGCATCGCCCTTGAAGTTGTCGCTGTCGCGGAATTCCTCAATGGCTTTCTTCTCTTCGCGCGTCAGGGTCTTGGGGATGTAGACGCTGACGTTGACCACGAGGTCGCCATTACCGCTGCCATAGCCTTTCACGGCAGGCAGTCCCTTGCCGCGCAACCGCATGGTCTTGCC
Organism: uncultured Prevotella sp.; assembly: GCA_946409435.1. Lineage (GTDB taxonomy): Bacteria > Bacteroidota > Bacteroidia > Bacteroidales > Bacteroidaceae > Prevotella. The sequence goes on from CAMJWJ010000016.1 coordinate 10,638, forward strand.
AGGCTGCGTGCCGGGTTCCATCTTGACTTTCAACTTTGTGCCTTCAATGGTTGGTATTTCCACCTCGCCTCCAAGTGCTGCTGTCGGGAAGTCAAGCAGCAGGTTGTATATCAGATCGTTATCGTCGCGGATGAAGGTATCGTTCTCTTCTTCCTCGATGAATACCTGTATGTCGCCGCTGATGCCTTTGCGCTGGCCTGCATTGCCCTTGCCCTGGACATTCACGATCATGCCTTCGGCGACGCCAGCGGGCAGCTTGATTTCCACGACCTCCTCGCCTTTCTCCACGCCGGTACCGCCACAATGCTTACACTTGTTCTTGATGACGGTTCCTTCACCGCCACAGGTGGGACAGACGCCCTGTGTCTGCATCATGCCGAAGATGCTCTGTGTGGTGTGGGTGATGATGCCCGAGCCGTGGCACGTGGGGCACTGGTCGTTGGTAGACCCCACCTCGGCTCCTGTGCCGTGGCAGTGCGAGCAGGTGATGTCCTTGCGTACCTTGAACTTCTTGGTGACGCCGTGGGCTATCTCCTCCAGCGACAGCCTGACCTTCAGCCGGAGGTCGGAACCGCGATGCTGCTGGCGCTTACGCCCGCCACCGCCTCCGAAGCCGCTGAAACCGGCACGGCCTCCGAAGATGTCGCCGAACATCGAGAAGATGTCGTCCATGTTCATGCTGGTACCGCCGAAGGGGTCGAAGCCGCCGCCCGGGGCTGAGAATCCGAAGGTGTCGTACTGCTGTCGCTTCTGTGGGTCGTGCAGCACGTCGTAGGCTTCTGCAGCCTCCTTGAACTTCTCCTCGGCTTCTTTGTTGCCGGGGTTACGGTCGGGGTGGTATTTTATCGCTATGGTGCGGTACGCTTTTTTTATCTGGTCTTCTGTAGCATTCTTGTCTACGCCAAGTACCTCGTAGTAGTCTCTTTTTTGTGCCATTGTGAATTACGCGTTATGCTTTCTCATTGTCCTACTGCCACTTTGGCATGACGTATGACTTTATCGTTCAGCTGATAGCCGGTCTGCAGGCAGTCGATGACCTTGCCTTTCTTGTCGTCGCCCATGCCGGGAACCATGGCTACTGCCTCGTGCAGGTCGGTGTTGAAGTCGGCATTGTCGGTGTCTATCTTCTTGACGCCCAGGCTTTCCAGCGCCTTCATCATCTTGTGGCAGATGAGTTCCATGCCTTCGCGCAGCACGGCGGGGTCGTCAGTCTTTGCACCGTTCTCGATGGCACGCTCCATGTCGTCGATGACTGGCAGAATGGCAGAGACGGCCTTCTCGCCACCGTTCAGTATCAGCTCGGCCTTCTCTTTCAGCGTACGCTTGCGGTAGTTGTCAAACTCGGCAACGCTGCGCAGGTACTTGTCCTTCAGTTCTTCGATTTCAGCCTGTGCGGCAGCCAGCGGGTCTTGCTCTTCGGCAGGCTCCTCGGCCTCGGAGGTGCTGTCCTCACTGTCCTGAGTGTCCCGCAACTCTTGTTCGTTCTGCTCTTCGAGGACTTGCTCCTCTTCTTCCATGTTTTTTATTTCTTCTTCTGTCATAGCTGCAAATAATGTTTTTTCCTATCTTCCAGCAAATATCGTGCCAAAACTATGCATACAGCTCTTCTTTCTTTGCCTTGATGGCCTCGTCGTAGATGTAGTCGTCGTACGTCGTCAGCTTATCGATGGTGCCCTTGGGTGTCAGCTCGATGATGCGGTCGGCCACGGTGTTGATGAATTCATGGTCGTGCGAGGCAAAGAGGATGTTACCCTTGAAGGAGATGAGGTTGTTGTTGAAGGCCTGTATGGACTCCAGGTCCAGATGGTTGGTAGGCGTGTCGAGTATCAGGCAGTTGGCATTCTTCAGCTGCATACGGGCTATCATACAGCGCATCTTCTCGCCACCGCTGAGCACGTTGACATGCTTCAGCACGTCCTCTTCCTTGAACAGCATGCGCCCGAGGAAGGACTTCATCATCACCTCGTTGCCCGTGCCGTACTGCGACAGCCAGTCGACCAGGTTCAGCTCGCTCTGGAAGAAGGCGGTATTGTCCAGCGGCAGGTAGGCCGTCGTGATGGTCACGCCCCACTTGTAGGTGCCGGCATCGGCCTCGCGGTTGCCGTTGATGATCTCAAACAGGGCGGTCATGGCCTTGGGGTTATGCGAGAGGAACACGGTCTTCTGACCCTTCTCGATGGTGAACGACACGTTGTCGAAAAGCACCGTTCCATCAGGATCGACGGCCTTCAGGCCCTCCACCTCCAAGATCTGGGTGCCCGGTTCGCGCTCCATCGAGAAGATGATGCCTGGATACTTACGCGTCGACGGGGTGATTTCCTCGACGTTCAGCTTCTCCAGCATTTTCTTGCGCGAGGTGGTCTGCTTCGACTTTGCCACATTGGCAGAGAAGCGGCGTATGAACTCCTCCAGCTGCTTGCGTTTCTCCTCGGCCTTCATCTTCTGGTTCTGCTGCTGACGGAGGGCCAGCTGCGACGACTCGTACCAGAACGAGTAGTTGCCCGAGAAGAGGGTCACCTTGCCGAAGTCGATGTCTACCGTCTGAGTGGACACGGCATCGAGGAAGTGACGGTCGTGCGACACCACGAGCACGCACTGCTCCAAATTGGAGAGATATTCCTCCAGCCATTGCACCGTGTCGAGGTCGAGGTCGTTGGTAGGCTCGTCGAGCAGCAGGTTGTCGGGATGTCCGAACAGAGCCTTGGCCAGCATGACGCGCACCTTCTCGTTGTTCGAGATTTCGGCCATCGGCTTGTAGTGCTGAGACTCCTGCACGCCCAGGTTCTGCAGCAGCTGGGCAGCCTCGCTCTCGGCCTCCCAGCCGTTCATCTCGGCGAAGGCCATCTCCAGTTCAGCGGCGCGGTTGCCTTCCTCCTCCGTCATCTCCGGTTTAGCATAAAGGGCTTCGCGCTCCTTCATGTTCTGCCACAGCGGCTGATGTCCCATCAGCACCGTGTCCATTACCGTAAACTCGTCGTACTTGAAGTGGTCCTGCTCCAGCACCGACAGACGCTCGCCGGGCTGCATCTCCACAGTACCCTTGTTAGGCTCCAGCTCGCCGCTGATAGCCCGCAACAGGGTGGACTTGCCGGCACCGTTGGCGCCTATGATGCCGTAGATGTTTCCACTCGTGAATTTTAAGTTGACGTCCTTATACAACGTCTTTTTACCAAATTGAATAGCCAGATTTGTGACTGTTATCATGTCTTTTTTACCTTATATGTTTATTTGGGTGCAAAGGTACAAAAAAATTAGGGAATAACAAAATTTTTCCGTCTCTTTTCGGACTGCCCCTGCATTGTTTTTCTGTATATCATTAAATGGCTTAAATATCATGAGTGTATCATGAGTGTATCACGAGTGCATCATGAGTGGGAATCTCCTGAATACGCGGAAATACTGCAGATTGCGAGGATTTTGTATCATGTATCATGTATCATGAATGGTTTTTGCCATGTTTCAATTTTCATAGCACGAAAGGTAAAATAAAAAAATTATATTATATATATATTATAATATATATATAATATAATATAATAATAATTAATATTTAATTAATAATTGATGATTATCTCCCTACATGTTTTCCGGAAACAGACGGCGAAGTAGCAGGGACAAGATTGGCTTCATGATACATGATACATGATACAAATCTCTGCCGTCTGCAGTATTTACGCGTATTCCAAGGATTTTTGCTCATGATACATTCATGATATACTCACGACAGATCCACCTGCAGCTCCAGCACCTCCCGGCAATCTTCCGTCACAGCTGCAAGCGCACTGGTACGGAGTCCGACGGCCCACACGATGACACCCTGAGCGTCGACAGCGAGCAGCTGGCGCCGTTTCTCGAAGAGCGTCATCTTTGCGTCGGTCATCAGGTCGCTCAACAGCCTGCTGCCCTTCATGCCGTACGGCACCATACGGTCGCCCTCAGCTACGCGGCGCACGGTCAGCGGGAAACGCACCCGGGTAGCATCGAGCGTCGCCACAAGGGGACTTCTCGACACGTAGGGGGCGCACCTCCGCACCCTCAGCTTGCTGCGCTCATCCAGGACATACGTGCCGTCTTCGGGAATGACAACGTTTTTCATTGGTTTCAGCGCCATTTCAACAACGACGCGCCCACGGTCCTTCAAGGCCTCATAGCCAGTCGGGGAAGAGAACACGGCACCCGTCTCAGCCTCCATCAGCTGAGCCGCCTGACTCCCGTTGAAACCGAACCTTTTTAGCCATTCAAAGAGTAAATATTTACTCGATGCAGTATCTGACAAATTACTGAAACAGTGCTGCTTATAGCCAGAATTACCCAACGAGTAAATTCCGTTACGCTGCTGGTAATTCCCGTTACCCAGCTGGTAATTTCCGTCACCCAGTACACCATTCTCGTCACGTTGCCCGCCGTCCTCACAGCCGCCAACGACGGCGTCCAACACGGCCTGAGCCTCGGCAAGATGCGAGGCTGTGCGTTGGATATTTTCAGCAACGGCAGGGTTGAGCGTCCGAAGCAACGGCAGCACCTGAAGGCGTATCTTGTTGCGCTGAACGTCGGCTTCGAGGTTGGTGCTGTCTGTGACGTACTGCTGTTTCCTTCCAGCCAGAAAACCCTCGATTTCTGCCCGTGAGACGCACAGAAGGGGGCGCACGATGTCAACACACTGTTCCTCGGCGTCGCCGAGACGCAACGAAGATTTCGGCTGGATGCCCGTCAGTCCGCGCAGTCCCGTACCCCTGACGAGGTTCAGGAGCACCGTCTCCACGGAGTCGTCACGATGGTGGGCCACACAGACAGCGGCTGCACCAAGGTCCCACGAGAGCTGCCCAAACCACCGGTAGCGCAGTTCACGGGCAGCCATCTCGATGCTCACCTTGTGCAGTTCGGCATACGTCTTCGTGTCGAAATGTGCCTTGTGAAGCGCTACGCCCAGCTGGCTGCAGAGTGTCTCGCAGAAAGCCTCGTCCCTGTCCGACTCCGCCCCGCGCAGATGGAAATTGCAATGGGCGGCATGCAGCTTGTAGCCTGCCTCGTGCAACAGCAAAAGTAGAGCTACACTATCTGCACCACCACTTAAAGCAACAAGATACAACTCGTTGTCGTCAAGCAGTTTATGCCTACTGATAAATTCGCCAACCTTATTCCACATAGAGAAACCAAAGTCTTTCAACCTTATTCCACATAGAGAAACCAAAGTCTTTCAACCTTATTCCACATAGAGAAACCAAAGTCTTTCAACCTTATTCCACGCAGACCACCATAATGACCCCTACTCCACATAGAGCACCAGTCCCTTCAGGTACTCGCCCTCGGGATGGTAGATGTTGATGGGATGATCGGCCGGCTGGTGCAGCTGATGGAGTATGCGTACCTGCCTTCTCGCCATCGCGGCAGCGGTGAAGACGGCATTGCGGAAATGGTCCTTCGTGACCACCTGCGAGCAGGAGAACGTGAAGAGGATGCCACCGCGCTCAATCTTCTCGAAGGCCTTCTGGTTGAGCCGCGTATAGCCCTTCAGCGCATTGTGCAGCGCACCACGGTGCTTGGCAAATGCCGGCGGGTCGAGGATGACAAGGTCGTAGCCGGGACGGGAGACACCGTCCAGGAACTTAAAGGCATCCTCGCAGAAAGCCTCATGGCGGGAATCACCGGGGAAGTTCAGCTCTACGTTTGCCTTGGTCAGTTCGATGGCCTTGGCACTGCTGTCGACGCTGTGCACCAGTTCGGCACCGCCCCTCATGGCGTAGAACGAGAAGCCGCCCGTATAGCAAAACATGTTGAGCACACGTTTGCCGCGGGCATAGCGCTCCAGCAGCGAGCGGTTCTCGCGCTGGTCGACAAAGAATCCCGTCTTCTGCCCTCTGAGCCAGTCGACGCGGAACTTCAGGCCGTTTTCCGTGGCGATGTTGTTGTCGCTGCCACCAACCAGAAAACCATTCATGTCGTCGGCCGTCATGAAGGGCAGCGTGGTCTCGCTCTTATAATAGATGTGCTTGACACGCTGTTGCATGACAGCTGCAACCGAGCGAGCTATCTGTTTGCGACACAGGTGTATACCGATAGAGTGAGCCTGCATCACAGCCGTCTCGCCATACACGTCGACGATGAGTCCAGGCAGGTTGTCGCCCTCGCCGTGAACCAGCCGGTAGGTGTTGTTGTCGGGATTGTCGGCTATGCCGATAGCCTGCCTCATCTGTAGGGCTGACTGCAACCGTGAGCACCAGAAATCGTCGTCGATGGCTATGTCGTCGAACGACAGTACACGGACGGCGATGGAGCCTTGCTGATAGTGGCCTACTGCGATGAAATCGCCTGAATTGGTCACTACACGTACCACCTCGCCCTCGCCGATACCCTCGTCCATACGGGCGATGGCTCCCGAGAACACCCAGGGATGAAACCTGTTCAGGCTTTCCTCCTTACCTTTACGCAGCCGAATCTCTCTCATTGTCTTCTTGTATTATTGTCAGTTCGTAATCGTGGCTCTGCTCCAGGCGCATCAGCTCTTCGTAAATCATGATGCACGCCCAGGCATCCGTGGCGGCATAAGCCTTCTGCTTGTCGTTCAGCACGTCGGCCTCCCAGTTGGAGAGCTGCTGGCGCTTGGAAATCTTCTGCCCGAAGAAGTTAGCATACAGTTTCTGCAGGCTCATATCCTCGATGCCTATCTCGCGTACGTGGTCCTGAAGGTCGATGAAACGCCCGGGTTCAAAGTCGCCCAGGGCATGCAGCGAGTGCAGGTCGTCGCGCAGCGAGAGGCCAATCTTTGGCACCGTCGCATCCTCTAACAGCTGTTTCACCGACGGCGACAGCCCTAACTGGTTCAGACGGAAGAGGAAACACACGTCACGGCTCGACACCTGCAGCAGGGCAACCTGCCGCATCTGCCCCTTCTTGAACGACGGGCGCGTCTCGGTGTCAACGCCTATGATGGGCTGCGACAGCAGATAGCGGACGGCTTTCTCGGCCTCGTGCTCGGTCAGCACCACTACGATGCGTCCCGGAAAAGTGACTAACGGAAGGGCGCCAATGCGCTTTTTATCGTACTTATTATATATTACCTTGCTCATTTGGGATACAAAGGTACTGTAAAAAGAGAGGAAATGCAAAGAAAAACGAGTTTTTCTTTTGCATTTCGCTCACTTATTCGTAACTCTGGCTGTGCCGAACTTACTTTTCGTTCGGAAATGCAAAAGAAAAACGAGTTTTTCTTTTGCATTTCGCTCACTTATTCGTAACTTTGCAAGCAAAAGAGCATGATGAGATGAAAAAACTAAAGAAACTGTGTCTGCGGGTCTACCGCATCAAGGCGTTGAAATATGTGCTGGTCATCGTCATTGCCATCGTCATGATAGGCTTTGTCGACGAAAACAGCGTGTGGCAACACTTCCAAAACAAGCAACACATCGGCGAGCTGAAGGAGGAAATAGCACGTTACACGGAGCAGAACAAGCAGGACTTGTCGCTGATACACAGGATTGACAGCGATCCGAAGCTGATCGAGAAGATAGCACGCGAGCGTTACTTCATGAAGGCCGACGACGAAGACATCTTCGTGCTGAGCGACGACAAACAAAACACCGGATTCCTGAACGATGAGACAGCTCAGTAAGACAGAGACCGTCCTGCTGCTGCTCGGCGGTCTGCTCATGGTGATTGGTGCCGGTGGCAGCATGCTGCTCCAGGGGTGGTCGGCCTACGTTTTCGCACCTGGAGCACTACTGTTCGCTGCCATGCAGATGCGGCAGACGTATGAAGGCAACAACTTCAACATACGCCGGCTGCGCCGCATGCTGCTGCTGAGCGACGCGCTGTTTCTCGTGGCAGCCCTGCTGATGCTCGCCAACTGGTCGCACTTCCTGCCCATCAGCTATGAGTGGTACGTGAAGTACGTACACAACAACTGGATCGTCATCCTGCTCATAGCAGCCATCCTGCAACTCTATGCCAGCCACCGCATAGACAGCGAACTGGGAAAAGAGTGCTGAGCACAAGGAGCGCTGAGCACAAGGAGCGCTGAGCACAAAAAAAGTACGCTGAGAGCGCAAAAAAACGCTAAATATTTGCACAATTGCTTAAAATTGCGCAAATATTTTTTTTATCCCAATATATCGTTGTACATTTGCGGAAGATTTCGTGAAAACCATTACATGAATATGAAGAAAACGCTCTATCTTGCTATCATGGTTGCGGCACTCACCTCGTGTGCCCAGTCGTATAACGTACAAGGCACCTCGTCTGTGACAGCCCTTGACGGCAGCAAACTCTACCTGAAGGCCATCAAGCAGGGCGAGGTGAAAAACATTGACTCCTGTGAGGTTGTACACGGCGAGTTCCACTTTGCCGGCCTGTTAGACACCGTCCGCATGACCAACCTGTTCATGGACGACGAGAGCATCATGCCAGTAGTGCTTGAAGAGGGCGACATCACCATCAGAATCGACCAGGCATCGCAGAGCGTCAGCGGAACACCGCTGAACGACAGCCTGTACAAATTCATCGATAAGCACAACCAGCTGACCAACCGCATGAACGAGCTGTCACACCGCCAGAGCCAGATGCTGCTCGACGGCATCGAGGAGAACGTCATCAACGAGCAGCTGTCTGCCGAGGCAGCACAGATAGCACAGGAGGAAGACGAGCTTGTGACGAAGTTCATCGTGTCGAATTTCGACAACGTGCTCGGCCCGGGCGTGTTCATGATGATTACGAGCCAGTTCCGCTACCCTATCCTCACCCCGCAAATCGAAGACATCATGTCGAAAGCTACGGAGACATTCAAGAACGACCCGTTTGTCAAGGAATACTATAAGACGGCACAGGAAAACGAGCAGCGCATGAACGGACTCAGCGAGTCAGCCCCCGACATGGCGGCCGGCGACACATTGCCCCAACAGCCCTCGCCTGCCCCACTGGTAAACCTGCCGAAGCAATGAAAACACTAATAACTGGAGGGCACATCGTCAACGAGAACAGCGACTATTACGGTGACATCGTCATAGAAGACGGTGACATCGTCGACATTGTGCGCCAGAAATCCCCTGTCCGCAACAGCATCCATCCCGCAGACGCTTTCAGCGACAGCCACGCAGACATCATCGATGCCACGGGGTGCTACGTGCTGCCAGGCATCATCGACGACCACGTACACTTCCGCGAGCCGGGACTGACCGCCAAGGCAGACATCGACAGCGAGAGCCGTGCCGCAGCAGCAGGAGGCGTCACCTCCTACTTCGACATGCCTAACACGCTGCCGCAGACGACCACCGCGGAAGCCCTCGCCGACAAATTCCGGAGAGCAGCCGCCCACAGCCACGTCAACTACTCGTTCTTCTACGGCGCCACCAACGACAATGCCGACACCTTTGCATCGCTCGACGCCACCCGCATACCAGGCATCAAGCTCTTCATGGGTTCCTCTACGGGCAACATGCTCGTCGACCGTCCTCAAGCGCTGGAGCACATCTTCAAGACTTGCCCCCTGCCCCTGATGGTACATTGCGAAGACACCAGCATCATCAACCGCAACATGGAGTCAGCCCGACAGGCATGGGGCGACGATCCCCCCGTCAGCCTGCACGCCATGATCCGCAGCGAGGAAGCCTGCCTGTCGTCTACACGACAAGCCGTAGAACTGGCTCGCCGCTACGGCACACGGCTGCATATCGCCCACGTCTCGACAGCCGAGGAGCTGGAACTCATCGACACCACGACAGCCAGCGGAAAGGCAGGAACCGTGGCCAACGGAAAGGCTGGAACGACAGCCAACGGAAAGGCTGGAACCGTGGCCGGCAGCCAGATTACTGCCGAGGTCTGCGTGGGTTACCTCTACTTCACCCAGCTCGACCACGAGCGGTTAGGTTCACGCATAAAGGTCAACCCCGCCATCAAGACCCCCGTCGACCAGTTTATGCTACGCGAGGCGCTGAACGACGGGCGCATAGCAGTCATCGGTACCGACCATGCGCCCCATCTGCCCGAGCAGAAAGTAGGAGGCTGCTGCCGTGCAGCGTCAGGCATGCCTATGATACAGTTCTCGCTGCCCACCATGCTGGAGTTGGTCGACGACGGCGTGCTGACACTAAGTCGCCTGGTGGAACTGATGTGCCACAATCCTGCCCGTCTGTTCGGCATTGAGCGCCGTGGATTCCTGCGCAAGGGCTACCGTGCCGACATCACCATCGTCCGTCCTTACTCACCGTGGACGGTCACCAAGGACGTCATCCTGAGCAAGTGCGGCTGGAGTCCCATGGAGGGTCACGAATACCAGTGGCGCGTGGAATATACGCTTTGCAACGGACAGCCGGTATATGCCAACGGTATCGTCAACGATAATATCCTTGGCGAGGAAATACGTTTCAAGCACGCCAATATCCTTGGCGAGGAAATACATTTCAAGCACCTATGATAGCACGTTACGCCATCCCCTTCTTCTTCCTCATGGGCCTCGTAGTGGCTCCCTTAGTATGCTACCTGATAACCCGATGGCTCCTGCCCAAGAGGGTGCGTCGCTACACTTTCCTCGCGTGTACATTATTTATATGGGGCACGGTGGCCTACGGCTACCTCGTCGGTTTTCAGCAGTTGCAGGTGCACCACGTCGAGTTTGCCAGCCACGACCTTCCCGAGGCTTTTGACGGCTACCGCATCGTGCAGTTCAGCGATGCCCATATAGCCACCTGCAAGGGCAGCAAGCGCTGGCTGCTGCAAAGGGCTGTTGACAGCATCAATGCCCAGCGTGCAGACGCCATCGTCTTTACGGGCGACATGCAGAACATCTATCCCGACGAACTGCCGCCGTTTGCCGCCATTCTCCGCCAGCTGAAGGCCAAGGATGGTGTCTTTGCCGTACTGGGCAACCACGACTATGCCGTCTACCAGCAGGGTTCTGAATCCGAGAAGGAGCGCCGTTGCCAGGAGACCGTCCGTAACATCCGCGAGATGGGCTTTGACCTGCTGCTGAACGAGCACCGCACCATTCTTCGCCCCAGTCAGCAGAGCGATGCCAATACCCCGTCCACCATCGGCAATACCAACGACAGCATCGTCATTGCAGGCATGGAGAACTGGGGGAAAGCCAAGCGCATGCCCCGCCGCGGCGATGTTGGGAAGACGCTGGCCGGCGTGAGCGACTCGGCGTTTGTCGTCATGCTACAGCACGATCCTACGTGCTGGCGCGAGAAGATACTCGCCGAGAGCCGTGCGCAGCTGACGCTGAGCGGTCACACGCATGGCGGACAGGCCTCTGTGTTCGGATGGTCGCCCGTCTCGTTCAGCTACAACGAGTGGGGCGGCTTCTATCATGAAGGCGAGCGTTCGCTGTACGTGTCAACGGGTCTGGGTGCCCTCATCCCCTTCCGTCTGAACCAGCCCGGCGAGATTGTAGTCATCACCCTAAGAAAGAAATAGCGAGATTGTAGTCATCACCCTAAGAAAGAAATAGCGAAATCCTGCAAAAAGCAATCACACCATCATGAAATACCTCTATCGCATCTATCAAGTCTTCGTAGCCTTCCCCGTGACCATCCTCATGACCATCTGGACAGCCCTGCAGGTAGGCGTGGGCTGTACGTTCGGCAACGGTCACTTCTGGGGCTACTATCCCGGACGTTGGTGGGCACGTGTCATCACGCGTGCTTTCCTGCTGCCCGTGAGCGTCGAGGGACGCGAGAACCTGGAGCCAAACCAGTCGTACGTCTTCGTGGCCAACCATCAGGGAGCTTTCGACATTTTCCTGATTTACGGCTATCTGGGTCGTAACTTCAAATGGATGATGAAGCACGAGCTGAAGAAGATACCCTTCGTGGGCTATGCCTGCCAGAAGTCTCACCAGATATTCGTCGACAAGCGCGGACCGAGCAAGGTACGTGCCACCTACGAGGCAGCTCGCCATATTCTGCAGACGGGCAACTGCAGCGTGGTGGTGTTTCCCGAGGGTGCCCGTACGTTCAGCGGCCACATGGGTGAGTTTCGCAAGGGCGCCTTTGCGCTGGCCGACGAGCTGCAGCTGCCTGTGGTGCCGCTGACCATCAACGGTTCGTTCAACATCATGCCTCGCATGCGCGACTGGCACTTTGCGTCGTGGCACCGTCTGTCGCTGACCATTCATGCCCCCATCTACCCGATTGGGCAGGGGCCTCAGAATATTCAGGCCACCATGCATCAGGCCTACGACAGCGTCATGTCGTCGCTTGCCCCCGAATACCAGGGCTTCGTCGAGAATCCCGACCAGTAGGGGGATGGATGATGTGTGATGGATGATGGATGATGGTTGATGAAAAGTACCTTAATGTGACGTTGGGACATTGGGACATTGTGGCACTTTTCGGGAAAAGTACCTTAATGTGACGTTGGGACATTGGGACGTTGGGACACTTTTCGGGAAAAGTACCTTAATGTGACGTTGGGACATTGGGACGTTGTGACACTTCCTGAAAAGGGAAGGAGGACTACTCAAAGATGTCCTCAATCGACTCACCGTCTCCGTCAGCAAAGTCGCTCAGTCCGGAATCATCGATGACACAAGGATTATAGCCAGGAGGCATGTCGAAGACGGCCTGATCGCTGTAGCCCAGCTGTGGGTCCTTGTAGACTCGCTGCATGAAATAGGCGAATACGGGCAGCGCCATCGTTGCGCCCTGTCCCATGGCCATCGAGTCGAAGTGGATGTCGCGGTCGTCGCCGCCCACCCAGACGCCGCTGACGAGTGTCGGCGTGATGCCCATAAACCACGCGTCGCTGTTGTTGTTGGTGGTACCCGTCTTGCCGGCTATCTCGCCTTTCAGTCCGTAGCGGAAGCGCAGTCGTCCTGCCGTTCCTCCGTCGACAACGGCCTTGAGCATGTATAGCATCTTGTTGGCACTCTCCTCGCTGATGACCTCGTTCATGCGGGGCTGGAACTGAGCGATGATGTTCCCCTCGTTGTCTTCAATCCTCGTGACGAAGGTGTGTGCCGCACGTATGCCGTGGTTGACGAAGGCTGTGTAGGCGCTGACCATCTCGCCTACGGTAATCTCGCATGGGCCGAGACAGAGCGACATCGAGGGGTGAATCTCGGGATTGCGTATGCCATATTCGTGGAGCAGGGTAACGAATGCCTGCGGATTCAGCTTGCTCATCAGGTAGGCCGAAATCCAGTTGTTCGACTGCTGCAGTCCCCACTTCAGGGTCACCATGTCGCCATATCGTGCCTTGCTGCCGTTGCGTGGTGTCCAGGGCCGTCCGGCTACCATGTAGGTCTGCTGTACGTTTGGAGCGAGGTCGCATGGCGAGAATCCGTTCTCCATGGCCAGCGAATAGAGGAATGGCTTGATGGTCGACCCGACCTGTCGCCGTCCTTCCATTGCCATATCGTAGGCGAAGTGCGTGAAGTCCATGCCTCCGACGTAGGCCTTGACGTGTCCGTTCTGTGGGCACACGCTCATGAATCCGCAGCGCAGGAAGGTCTTGTAGTAGCGTATCGAGTCGAGTGGTGTCATGACGGTGTCTATCTCGCCGTGGTATGTGAAGACGCTCATCTCCGTCTTTGTCCTGAACGACTTCATGATTTGCTCCTCGCTGTTGCCAGCCGCCTTCATGGCGCGGTATCGGTCGCATTGGCGCACGGAGCGCATGAGTATCTTGTCTACCTGGTCAACCGACAGGCTGCCCGAGAAGGGTGCCGTCTTCCTGCCGCGCTTCTCCTTGGTGAATGCCGGTTGCAGGAACTTTGCCACGTGCTCCTTGACGGCCTCCTCGGCATACTGCTGCATGCGGGAGTCGATGGTGGTGTAGACCTTCAGTCCGTCGGTATAGACGTTGTACGGCGTGCCGTCCTTCTTCTTGTTCTTGTTACACCAGCCGTACAGGGGATCCAGCTCCCAGTTCAGCGAGTCGATGTGGTATTTCACCATGTTCCACTCGGGATATTCGGCGCGTATCGGCTCCTTAGCCATCATGTAGCGGCGCAGGAAGTCGCGGAAGTATACGGCCACGCCGTCCTTGTGGTCGGCAACGTGGAACTTCAGGTTCAGCTTCTCGGCGGCATACTTGTCGTACTCGCTCTCGGTGATGTATCCCGCCTTCTCCATCTGGCGCAGCACCACGTTGCGTCGCTCTGTGCATCGCTCTGGGTGGCGTACGGGATTGAAGTACGACGGATTCTTGCACAGTCCTATCAGCACCGCCGACTCTGCCACGGTCAGCTCCTTGGGTTCCTTGCTGAAGTAGGTGTTGGCAGCCGTCTTGATGCCCACGGCATTGTGCAGGAAGTCGAAGTAGTTCAAGTACATGGCGATTATCTCGTCCTTCGTGTAGTTACGCTCCAGCTTGACGGCTATCACCCACTCGATGGGTTTCTGCAGCAGTCGCTCCATCACGCTGTGTGCCGTTGCGGAGTACAGCTGCTTGGCCAGCTGCTGGCTGATGGTCGAGCCGCCGCCAGCCGACTTCTGCCCCATCAGGCCGCGCTTGACGACGGCACGTCCCAGGGCGATGAAGTCGATGCCCGAATGGTCGTAGAACCGTACGTCCTCGGTAGCCACCAGGGCGTGCACCAGCGATGGTGCCAGCTGGGTGTAGTCTACCATGATGCGGTTCTCGCGGTTGTAGTTCCAGGTACCCATGATTTTCCCGTCGGCTGAATAGACCTGCGTGGCAAAGCGGTTGATGGGGTTCTGCAGGTCCTCAATGGGCGGCATGTAGCCTATCCAGCCGCGCTCTATCGCCACGAAAGCAAGGGTGGCCGTCAGCACTACCAGTAACAACAAAGTCCATAAAATGCGTACTATAACTTTTCTCATGATGCAGGATTCAATGCTATTTGACTGCAAAATTACAAAAATCTTCGGAATAATCGCACGGAAATTCAGAAATAATATGTAATTTTGCAGGTAAATAAACGAGAAGCCAATGGAAAAGCATGATTTTGTAACAATTGCCAACCTCACCAAGGAGAAAATCCTGTACATGATCGAGATGGCCGAAGAGTTTGAGAAGCACCCCAACCGCGAACTGCTGAAGGGCAAAGTGGTAGCCACCCTGTTCTTTGAACCCTCCACGCGCACCCGCCTGTCCTTCGAGACGGCCGCCAACCGCCTCGGTGCCCGCGTCATCGGTTTTGCCGACCCCAAGATTACCAGCGGCACCAAGGGCGAGACGCTGAAAGACACCATCCTGATGGTCTCCAACTATGCCGACGTCATCGTCATGCGACACTACATCGAGGGAGCCGCACAGTATGCCTCCGAGGTAGCCCCCGTGCCTATCGTCAATGCCGGCGACGGTGCCCACCAGCACCCCTCGCAATGCATGCTCGACCTATACTCCATCTACAAGACGCAGGGCACCCTCGACAACCTCAACATCTATCTCGTGGGCGACCTGAAGTACGGACGTACCGTCCACTCGCTCATCATGGCCATGCGCCACTTCAACCCCACCTTCCACTTCGTGGCCCCCAAGGAGCTCGCCATGCCGCAGGAGTACAAGCTCTACTGCAAGGAGCACCACATACAGTACCAGGAGCACACGGCGTTCAACGAGAAGGTCATCCAGGACGCCGACATCCTCTACATGACGCGTGTACAGAAGGAGCGGTTCTCCGACCTCATGGAGTACGAGCGCGTGAAGAACGTCTACATCCTCAACAACGACATGCTGCGGCTGGCCAAGCCCAACATGAAGATACTCCACCCCCTGCCGCGCGTCAACGAGATAGCCTACGACGTGGACGACAACCCCCACGCCTACTACATCCAGCAGGCCGGCAACGGACTCTTTGCACGCGAGGCCATCTTCTGCGACGTCCTCGGCATCACCCTCGACGAGGTGCGCAACGACAAGACAATCATCTGAAAAAACGTGAAAAACGAGACATCGTGAACGTGACAACGTGAAAAACGAGACATCGTGAACGTGACAACGTGACAACGTGATAACGAAACAACAAAAAAGACAACGACATAACGCCCAAAACAATATGAACAAGAAAGAACGGCTCGTAGCCGCCATCGAGCACGGCACCGTCATCGACCACATACCCGCCAGCAAGACCTACCAGGTGGCCAGCCTGCTGGGCCTCTTCGACCTGCAGACCCCCGTGACCATCGGCATCAACTACCCCTCGCAGAAGGTAGGCAACAAAGGCATCATCAAGGTCTCCGACAAGTTCTTCACCGACGACGAGATTTCACGCCTCAGCGTCGTAGCACCGAAAGTCATACTCAGCATCATACGCGACTACGAGGTGGTAGAGAAGAAAACCGTCGACACGCCCGACGAAATCATCGGCATCGTACGCTGCAACAACCCCAAGTGCATCACCAACAACGAACCCATGGCTACCCACTTCCACGTAGCCGACGGCGTGCTGACCTGCCACTACTGCGAGAAGGAGCAGGACATCAACAAGGTCGAGCTGGTGTGACGAGACTGCCCCAAAAAAACAACAGATTACGGACCGTATGCCCCCCTTTTCGCGGCATGCCGTATTTGGCCGTTTTTACCCTGCTGGTAAGCAAAATTACTCTGCAGGTAGCCAACTATACGCTGAGGGTAAAACAAGCGCGCCACGGGGCTAAAAACAGGCGCTACAGGGTTTGCCCAAGGGCGCCACAGGATAACACAAGGCGCGCTTCAGGGTTCGCCCCCACGCTCATGCCAAAAACGTCACAATGTCCCAACGTCCCAACGTCACATTAAGGTACTTCCCGTTTTCTGAGTCTTTGCCCCCATCCCATAGAGGATGAAGGCAGCCTTAACCTATAAATATATAATAATTATAATTATTATATATTTATTATTATATATATTATATTATATTATTATATATTAATATATATTAACACTTAATATTACCTATATTTTATAATCGGCCTACCTCCACCTGCTGCTGCACAATCGGAAGTACCTTAATGTGACGTTGGGACATTGGGACGTTGTGACAAAACATACCGAAGACAAGAAACTTGAATAAAAAAAACAAAAAATAGGAAATAAGCATTGCCAATTCAGAAAAATTTAGTAACTTTGTACCCTCATAAACCAAGGCCTCAGAAAGGCACGGTCAGAGAAGACTTTTATTCATCATACAACAACACAAACAAATGGAAAGAGACAACCAGATTTTTGAGCTGATCGAGCAGGAGCATCAGCGCCAGCTGAAAGGTATCGAACTTATTGCCAGCGAGAACTTCGTGAGCAACCAGGTGATGGAAGCTATGGGCAGCTACCTGACCAACAAATACGCCGAGGGCTACCCCGGACACCGCTACTACGGCGGATGCCAGGTGGTTGACAAGGTGGAGCAACTGGCCATCGACCGCGTATGCAAGCTCTTCGGCGCAGAGTATGCCAACGTACAGCCACACTCTGGCGCACAGGCTAACGCCGCCGTGCTGCTGGCCGTGCTGAAACCTGGCGACACCTTCATGGGCATGAATCTCGACCACGGCGGACACCTCAGCCACGGCTCCCTGGTCAACACCAGCGGCATACTCTACAAGCCCGTGGGATACAACCTGAACAAGGAGACAGGCCGCGTAGACTACGACGAGATGGAGCGGCTGGCAATGGAGCACAAGCCGAAGCTCATCATCGGAGGCGGTTCGGCATACAGCCGCGAATGGGACTACAAGCGCATGCGAGAGATAGCCGACAAGGTGGGTGCCCTGCTGATGATCGACATGGCACACCCAGCCGGACTCATCGCCGCAGGACTGCTCGACAACCCCGTCAAGTACGCCCACATCGTCACCTCCACCACCCATAAGACGCTGCGCGGACCGCGCGGAGGCATCATCCTGATGGGCAAGGACTTCGAGAACCCCTGGGGACTGAAGACACCGAAGGGACAGGTGAAGATGATGTCGCAGCTGCTGAACAGCGCCGTCTTCCCCGGACAGCAGGGAGGCCCCCTGGAGCACGTCATCGCAGCCAAGGCTGTGGCATTCGGCGAGGCCCTGAAACCCGAGTTCAAAGAGTGGGCTTGCCAGGTGCAGAAGAACGCAAAGGTGCTGGCCGAGGAACTCATCAAGCGCGGATTCACCATCGTCAGCGGCGGCACCGACAACCACTCCATGCTCGTCGACCTGCGCTCGAAATACCCCGAACTGACCGGTAAAGTGGCCGAAAACGCACTCGTAGCTGCCGACATCACGGTGAACAAGAACATGGTACCCTTCGACTCGCGCTCCGCATTCCAGACAAGCGGCATCCGACTGGGCACGCCTGCCATCACGACACGCGGTGCCAAGGAGGACCTGATGGTACAAATAGCCGCATGGATTGAGGAGGTGCTCAACAATCCCGAGGACGAAAAGGTGATTGCCAGCGTGCGCAGCCGCGTGAACGAGAGGATGAAGGACTATCCGCTCTTCGCCTACTAAGCCCTGCCCCACTCCAACGCAAAAAGAAAAGATAGAGTCAGCGCACATAGCACAGCCTGCAGTACTGGACTGCCCGCCCGAAAAAAACAACGGTGACTGCCAGTTGCTGCAGGCTTTTACATTGCCATAGCCCCCCAAAAAAAGAGTGAAAAAATTCCAAGAATTGGTAAATTGCCGTAACAGTTCCCAAATAGTCTATTCTGTTTTCGACTTGTAATACTGGCTGGGGGATACACCGTAGAACTTTTTGAAGAGGGCAGAGAAGGAGGTGGGGCTGGAAAATCCACAGGTATAGGTTACCTCCGAGACGTTCATCTTTCCGCAGGCCAGCAGTTCAGCGGCCTTCTTTAGGCGCACCTTACGGATGAAATCATGCGGTGTCTGCCCCGTTAGGTCTTTCATCTTGCGGTTCAGATGGACACGGCTGAGACCTACTTCGCTGGCTATCAAGTCCATTGTCAGGCTGTCATCATCTAAATGGTCGTTGATGGCCTTCATGATGTTGGCAAGGAGTTTCTCGTCGGGTGACTTGACGGACTTGGGTGGGGTCTTTCCTTCCAACTGGTCGGTGTGCTCGTACTTCAGGCGCAGGGTGCGCGTCCGCTGTATCAGGTTGACGATGGTCTGGCGGAGAATGTCCATATTGAATGGCTTGACGATGTAGGCGTCGGCACCCGTGGTGAGACCTCGCAGACGGTCCTCATCCATGCTCATAGCTGTCAGCATCACGACGGGCACGTGGCTGGTTGCGAGGTTCGAGCGCATACTCATGCAGAGCGTGTTGCCGTCCATGTCTGGCATCATCACATCGCTGAGCACCAAGTCGGGCACACTGCGCATGATTTCCGCGAAAGCCTGTCGTCCGTCGGTGAAGGCTTTGATATCATAGTCGCTGCTTAGTTCCTGCACCAGATAGTCGCGTATTTCCTCATCGTCCTCGGCAATCACCAAGAGGGGGCGCTGACGATTGGGCGACTCGATGGGTTCTGCCGTCTCGTCACTGTCCTCCACTTCAGCCAGTGTCAGTTGTTCTGCTGTTTCCACGTCGGGTTCGGTCGCCATCTCGTCAGCCTTGAGGTGTTCGCACCCCAAGGGCAGGGAGATGACAAACTCGCAGCCTTGCTCCAGATTGTGGGCGGAGATGGTTCCATAGTGCAACTCTACCAACGAACGGGCGAGGTCGAGACCGATACCTGTGCCTGTCTGCTGACCGCTCTGCTTGCTGTCCGACTGATAGAACCGTTCGAAGACCTGCTCAAGTTTGTCCTCGGGAATCTTCTCGCCGTTGTCGC
Source organism: uncultured Prevotella sp. (assembly GCA_946409435.1). Lineage (GTDB taxonomy): Bacteria > Bacteroidota > Bacteroidia > Bacteroidales > Bacteroidaceae > Prevotella. The sequence continues at coordinate 30,292 of CAMJWJ010000016.1, forward strand.
TGATGGCGATGGTGGCATTCTGCTGGTCGTGGCTGACGCGGATGGCAATCTCGCCACCCGTCGGCGTGAACTTGAAGGCATTCGACAGCACGTTCAGGATGACCTTGTCGAAGTAACGGCGGTCTATCCAGATGGGAAGCGTCTCAGAATCGTGGTCATAGAGAAAGTGGATTTGTCGGTTGCGGGCCTGATGCTCGAACAGCGCGTAGAGTTCCTGGATGAAGCCCACAAGGTCTGTTTCCCGCATGCGCATCTGCATCTGTCCCTTGTCAATCTTGCGCAAGTCCATCATCTGGTTGATGAGTCCCAGGATGCGCTCGGCATTGCGGCGCATGATTTCATAGATGCCCCGCTTCTGCGGGTCGCTCTCGCGCTTGATGAGCGACAGCAGCGGGGTGACGATGAGTGTCATGGGTGTTCGGATGTCGTGGCTGAAGTTCATGAAGAAGCGCAACTTCGCCTCGCTCAGTTTCTCGGCATGGATATGCTCCTGCAACTGCATCTGCTGGCGCACCCTGCCCCTGCGGTAGGCGATGTAGCGCCATACGACGAGAGTCAGCAGTGCGGCATAGAGCAGGTAGGCCCACCACGACCGATACCACGGGGCATGCACCACAACCGTAAACGTGCGCTCGGCAGTCTCTGTGCCTTTGTAGGATGCCTTGACGCGGAAGCGGTAGGTGCCAGGGGCCAGACGCGAGAAGGTAATCTCGTTTGTGCCCTGTTGCAGCGCCACAAACGGGTCGCCGTTGATGCTGTACAGATAGGTGATGCGTGCCGCGTCGTCGAAGGTCAGCGTGGAGAAGCGGACAGCAAACGAGTTGTCGCCGTAGTCCAGTTCGAAGTGTTGGCTCTGGGTGACCAGCGTGTCGGTCACCTGGTAACTGCCCGACAGTGTGGTCTGATCGACAGGCATACCATTGATGGTGAAGGCCGTCAGGTTGACGGTGGCGTTCCACTCACGATGGTCGATGTCGGCAGGGTTGAACCACGTGATGCCGCCCGTGCCGCAGAACAGCAGTCGTCCGTCTGTCATGGCCCACGATCCGCCCGTGGTGAAGTAGTTGGCTTGCAAACCGTCCTCCACATAGTAGTTCTGAAACCTATAGCCCTTGGGGTTCAGACAGGAGAGCCCCATGTCGGTGCCTATCCAGAGTTGGCCCAACTGGTCTTTCTCTATTGATGTGATGGTATTGCTGGGCAAACCCTGCTCCACGGTGTAATGGCCCAACTCGCGCTTGCGCAGGTCGTAGTGGAAAAGTCCCTCGGTGGTGCCTATCCAGAGTGCATTATTGTATTCACGGGTCAGATAGACGTTGGCACCAGGCATCAGACACTTGCCGCCAAAAATGCCGTTCCACGTCAGGTTGTCAAGGTCCAGACAGTTCAGTCCGTTGTCGGCAGCCACATAGAGCCGGTGGCCGTCGGGCGACACCGACAGCTGGGAGATGAAGTTGTGCGAGAGTCCTTTCCCTGTGGCATCCTCCGAGCGGAACTGTCTGACGGCACCGTCCACGGCGAACATCAGCAGTCCGTGGCCCATCGTGCCTGCCCATCCCCGTCCTTCGCGGTCTTTGGCATAGTCGGTGATGCTGAGGAAATCGAACTGCGGCATTTTCATCGGGTGATACCGTGCGGTCTTCGGGTCGATCCATCCGCCGCCCTCACCATAGGAACCCAGCCAGATGCGCCCGTCATCGCCCTCGCCGATGGTCAGCACGGTCGAGGGTACATCGTCGGCAAAGTGCCTGACGAGACGGCCTTCCTTGTCCAAGCAATAGACACCGTCCTTGTCGGTGCCGAGCCACGTATTGTCCCTGCTATCCACGAAGACGCAGCAGATATTGGAGGAGCCTATCACGTTCTTGGCTCCTGCCTTGTGACCCATATAGTGGAAACCCAACGAGGAGGGCGGCTGCTGGAATACGCCTTTCTCCGTCAGACCTAACCAGACGTTGTCGCTGCCGTCCTCAACGATGGCATACACCTTGCTCTTCGACAGTTCCACCTCGTGGCTGTAGTAGGGATTGGTGGTCAGTTCACCCGTCAGTGGGTTATACACACCGATGCCCCTGCCGTCGAAGCCAACGAGGATGTTGCCCGTATGGTCGGGATAGAGGACAGGGACAGGCGTATTGTACGTTTCCGCTATGTGGACGAACTGCTCACCCTGCTTGCGGAACAATCCCCGGTTGGCTGTGCCCACATAGACACAGCCTGTCAAATCGGTGCAGACGCTGTAGTACTTTGTGCCGTCCGCGTTGTTCATATATTGTTTGGCATGCTTGCCGTCATAGCTGTAAACACCGTTCTCTGCGGCGATCCACAGCCCGCCGGCATTGTCCTCGGTCATGCTGCGTATCTCACCAGCTCCCTGCAACTTGACGGGCATCTGACGGGCAGTCAGGTCCTTCACCAACAGCAGCCCGTCGGTCGAGGTGCCAGCCACCAGTTCACCATTCTTCCGCTCCAACAGGCAGTTCACGTTGCAGAAAATGGTCTCACCTTTCTCGTCCAATTTCGCTACATCACGAAATTGCACACCGTCGTAGGCCTGCAGACTGGCGTAGGAACCAAAGTAGAGCCTTCCGCTGGCGGTCTGTGCCATACAAAGTACATGATTATTGCCCAGTCCTGCGGCATTCTTCTGTCCCCGCTTGAACGTCTGGAACTGGTAGC
>CAMJWJ010000017.1 GCA_946409435.1 uncultured Prevotella sp.
CCACTCACGGAGCTGAGAAGGCCACTCACGGAATTGAGAAGGCCACTCACGGAGCTGAGTGGGTCACTCACGGAGCTGAGTGGGCCACTCACGAGCATAAAACAACGGGCAGAACATCATGTCCTGCCCGCTGCCGCTTGTTATTAGTAGTTAGTTTGTAGTAGAGTATCTCTTATTCCTTGGGTTCCAGCTTGACGATCATCAGGATGGACTCGGCACTGCCTTTGGTCAGCGAGTATTCCGTACCGGCGGTGATGTCGATGGGCTGCAGCTCGTAGTAGGCGCCCTCGGTGTTCTCCGTACCGCTGACGGTGGTCTTCGTACCATTGATGCTGACGTCACGGCCGGTCTTGGCGGTAGCCAGGACGAGGGTCATGCGGTAGTCACGGGTCGGGGTGAACTTGACGGTGGTCTTGCTGTTGAGCTTGGCGCCCTTCTTGTAGTAGTTACCGTTGTAGGTCACCTTGCCGTCGCCATAGTCACCAGTCACGGTGAACATGCTGTTCGAGGGGCTGCCGTCGAACGATGCCACGATGGTCTCAGCGGGTGCGGGGTCGTTGCCGCCCTGCTCGCCACCTTGCTCTCCGCCTTGTTCGCCACCTTGCTCTCCGCCTTCCGGAGTGGTCTCTTCACCGAAGAATCCGACGAATGCGCTCTTGTAGCTGTCTAACAGGCCACCCAGCGTGGTGTCATAGGCAGAGTCTTCATCGTCGATGCCGACATTATCCTTGAAGGTGTACTGGAAGTCACCGTGGTTCATGCGACCTGCACCGTAGTAACCGGTCACGATGGCGGGCACGTCCTCAGCGCTGGCAGCCGTGTAGGCATACATCAGCTGGGCATTGGTGTCAAAGTTGTTATACGTAGCGCCACCTACCAGTGCCACCTCAGTCGAGGGCACCTGCTCGTCGCGGCTGCTGGTCTCGTAGGCATCGTAGCCCTTAGTCGACGGACTCTTCTGGGTGTAGTAGCTGAAGTGCTCGGCAGTGCGGTCGAAGTGGTTGCCGTAGGCCTTGATCATGCCACCATCCTCGCCCGAGAAGGTGCCACTGCCCAGTCCGTCGGTGCCCTGCAGCGACGAGAGGATAGGCTTCTTGGTCTTGAGGAAGTAGTTGTTCTCGACGAAGACGCTGGCACCCGTGGTGGCTCCCACACCGTACTTGGCGACATTGTCGAAGTAGTTGTTCCACACGTGGACACTCATGGTGCGTACACGGGGGTGACGGGAGTCGGAATGGTCGAACCAGTTGTGGTCGTACGAGATGTAGTTGGGGCCAGACTCGCTCTTCATGCCGAACATGTTGGTCTTGCCGGTGTCCCAATAGCGGTTGTACGACACGGTGACATACTTCGAGTCACTCTTCACGTCCACCTGGCCGTCGCCCTTGTCGTGGTCGCCGCTACCATGCTTGCCGTAGAACATATCCATGTGGTGAACCCAGACGTTCGAGTTGTCGGTATCGAGGGAGATGCCGTCGTCCATGCAACGCATGATAGCTAAGTTACGGAACTCGGCGCTCTTGACGTTACGCACCAAGAATCCGAAACCGCGGATGGTAGCGTCGTCGCCGATGCCCTCGAAGGTCATGTTCAGTTCGGAGTCAGCCTTGCGGCCCTTCACCTGAATACCCTCCTCGCTGCTGCCGATGGCGTCAAGGTCGTCTTTCTCTACCAGTCCGATGAAACGGAAGGCGATAGGCGTGGTGTCGCAGCCCTTCTCGTAGGCGGCGATGATAGCCTGTATGCCGACACAGTCGGTGACGCCGCCCTTGGCATCGGTCACCACCGTGGTTGTAATGGTCTTGGCAGTCTTGGCGGTCACGTAGAACACCTTGGCACCCTTCTTCAGCGTACCATCACTGTTGTAGGCTCCGGGAGCGTAGCCGTCCATGAAGGCAAAGCCCTCGCGGCTATAGCTACGCACCTCCAGGCCGGTAGCCTCGCCAGCATTGTCGGCCAGCTCCTTGCCATCGGCATTGACGGGCACGACCTTGATGCTATAGCCAGCGGCGGCCTGCAGTCCTACGACGTCGGCACGTCCGTAGCTGCCGTAGTTGCGCACCAGCTGGTTGTCAATCTTGGTGTAGTCGCCGTACTGGCCACCCTTGACGTAGACATTGTATGTCTTGGCGCCCTCGAAGAGGTCGAACTTGACGTAGGCAGACTCCAGCCAGCCCTTGGCCTCGCTGATCTGAACGGCACCCTCGGGATTGTCGACATTACCCTGTCCGCTGTTGTCGGCCTTGGTGAAAGCGATGTCGGCTACGTTACCCTCAAAGGTGTAGCTGCCGGCACGCTGGTTGACGGTGACGTTGGCACCATCAAAGTCGATGCTGCTCACCGACTCGGTATTGTAGTAGCGCTTCGTGTTGTCCGTCAGGGTCAGCACGGCCTGGTTCTGCGTGGTTGAGCGGGTGGTGCTGTAGTCGTCAGCAGACGGCTGGGGCTGCTCGTTGTCGCCCTGGTTGTCAGCATCCTCCACCTGAAGGCTGAAGATATTGATGGAACCGCCCGTGCTCTTGAAGCTGACGGCACCGTCCTCAGTCACTGTGGCGACACCTTTCTGGGTGGTGTTCTTGTCGGCTACCACAAAGCCCTCGGCACCGCTGAGGTTGGTCAGCACGTCGAAAGTGACGGCTGTAGTTCCCGTCGAAGCGAAGGTGATGGTCACCTTCTGGCCCTTCTTCAGGGCGGGGGTGGTCAGCGTGATGTTCTTGCCGGCCAGCTGCAGACGGTTGTTGACGTCGATGCGGATCTTCTTGGCGGCTGCCTCGAAGGCCAGGCCTTTGGTCATCTCCAGCTCGGTACCGCCGGCAGTGATGGCGCCGTTGATGGCGTTGATGCTCTCGTAGCGGTTACTGGACTCGGTATAGCTCCACTCGGTGGTAGCTGCCGACAGCAGTCTCACGTCGGCATCGGGGGTCTTGGTGAAGTCCCACGACTGTGCGTTCACGCCCATGACTGCCGTGAGCAGCATGGTGAACAGTGCGAATATCTTTTTCATAATTCTTCCGGTCTAAAGGATAATGGACAAATAGATTACTCTTAAATTCTCTGATTCTTGGCAACCACTTTAATTCTTAATGACCACTTTCTTGCCGTCGATCACGTAGACACCCTTGCTCAGACGGGCGGCACTACGGCCCACCAGCTGACCTTTCAGGTTGTAGACGGGCTTACCCTCAAGACCCTCACGCTCAGTAATAGCCATACGCTCCTCGATGGAGGTGGTGATATTGCTGAAGTCGATGGTGATGGTAGCCATGTCGGCTGTCTTGCTGACGGTGCCGTCGTTGTAAACAATGGTCACTTGGTCGCCTTGGAAAGTAATCTGCTTTACTTTCGAGGCATCTACCTTCTCTACTTCCTGGGCCATAACGGCCATGCCAGAAAGCAGGAAAAGCGTCATGAATAGTAATTTCCGCATAGTTATCTGTGTATTCATTTCTGTTAGTGCATGCAAAAGTACTGCAAATATTCTACAAAACGGCAAAAAAACACAAAAATAACACGCAAACGTTTTCACATTTTCTCACTTATTCGTGCCTTTTCCTTTGGAGAAGGTACTCACGCTCGGAAAATTGCAAAATTATTTGCATTTTCACTCGCTTATTCGTACTATTGAGCTGCGCTCGAAGGTACTCACGCTCGGAAAATTGCAAAATTATTTGCATTTTCACTCGCTTATTCGTACCTTTGCACCACAAATGTATGCAATGACAACAGATTATGAAATCATGGCTCCTGTGGGAAGCTACGACTCGCTGGCTGCGGCACTGAAAGCCGGAGCGGGCAGCGTCTACTTCGGTGTGGAGCAACTGAACATGAGGTCGCACTCGGCGAATCACTTCTCCATCGACGACCTGCGCGACATCGCCGCACAGTGCCGCGAAGCTGGCGTGAAGTCGTACCTCACGGTGAACACCATCATCTACGGCGAGGACATTCCGCTGATGCACCAAATCATCGACGCTGCCGTCGAAGCACAGATCACGGCGGTCATCGCCTCCGACGTGGCAGTCATGCAGTACTGCCGGCAGCAGGGCATGGAGGTTCACCTGTCCACCCAGCTGAACATATCAAACATTGAGGCACTGCGCTTCTACGCCCAGTTTGCCGACGTGGTGGTACTGGCTCGCGAACTGAACTTGGAGCAGGTCGCCGACATCAGCCGACAGATAGAAGAGCAACACATCTGCGGACCCTCTGGACAGCTGGTACGCATCGAGATGTTCTGCCACGGAGCGCTGTGCATGGCCGTCAGCGGCAAGTGCTACATGAGCCTCGACAACACGGGGCGCTCGGCCAACCGCGGCGCATGCATGCAGATATGCCGCCGCTCGTACCTCGTCACCGACCGCGAGACAGGTACGGAACTGGCAATCGACAACAAGTACATCATGTCGCCCAAGGATCTGAAAACCATCCGCTTCATCGACCGGATGATGCACGCGGGCGTGCGCGTATTTAAAATAGAAGGTCGCGCGCGAGGTCCCGAATATGTGCTCACCGTGGTGCAGTGCTACAAGGAGGCCATCGAGGCTGTGCTCAACGGCACCTTCACCGAAGAGCGTAAGGACGAGTGGGATGAACGGCTGGCCCGCGTCTTCAACCGCGGATTCTGGGATGGCTACTACCTTGGCCAGACGTTAGGCGAGTGGAACAGCAACTATGGTTCGAACGCCACCGAGCGCAAGCAGTATATCGGCAAGGGTGTGAAGTACTTCTCTCGGTTAGGCGTGGCGGAGTTTACCGTCGAGGCAGACACCTTTGCTGTTGGCGACAAGATGCTCATCACCGGGCCGACCACCGGTGCGCTATACGTCACCGTCGACGAGATACACGACGACACCTCCAGCATCCAGACTGCCCAGCAGGGCACTCGCGTCAGCATCCGTGTACCGGAGAAGGTCCGCCCCAGCGACAAGCTGTTTAAAATAGTGAAAGAGGACTGACAAAAAGACTGTATGACAATGAGCAAGAAGAAACTAAAGGCCGGAGAGGTCAATTATAAGAAGGACTTCTGCATGAAGTATTTCGACAAGAGGACTTGGTCGCTTGATGTGCTAAACCAAGTAGACGTTCTCCTGCAAGACCGAAAAGGCAACTATCTGCTATACATCGAGTCGAAGTCGTTTATCACCGGCGAAGCCGAGCACCGCGAGGCCATTGCCCAGGTCATACTGACTAATAAGAAACAGGAGGAGATTCTGACTACCGTGGCTCTCATCTACCGCGATGGCGACGGGAATGACGTTCTGGAGCTGATAGACTGCACGGATGATTCAGTCATGTACAACAACGACATCAACTGGAAGGCGGAGAAAGCAAGTAGTCCGTCGACAGACGCCATCGAAAGGATAAATGACCGCGTAAGGGACAGGACAACATTATTCCGAAATGAAGAAATCCGGACTGCCTACAACACACTGAAGAAAGGCCGTGAAGCCATCATCAACATCACGGAGAAGAATGTCAATGTGGTCTACAACCAATGGAAGAAGGAAGTAAGGTTCCATGAATACATTGCCGATGAGCAAGAACTCATCAATCTGTTTCTTGCAGACTTATTGAAACGAACAACCTATGGCGAAACACTTGTACGCGAAGGCACCAACCTCTTCAATTATCGTCTGATGTTCGACGATGGCATTGTTGACGGCATCAAGTATAAAGGTCAGCCGACCTCCTATTATTATCATATTGAGGACAAAGAGCAGTATAATACCTTCTGGAAACGTTATAAACGCCCACCAGAAAAAGGCGAGTTCCTAAAAATCAAAGAACATAGCAGTACGCTGTACACTGAGAAATACCGTCGTGACACAGGTGGAGAGTACACTCCTTCGTGTTTTGTGGAAAAGCAAAACGAGATACTTTCCATGCACTACGACATAAACGAGTTTATTGTCTGCGACCCATGCGCAGGCGTCGGCAACCTTGAGAATCAGTTTGGCAAGGACTATAAGCAGTATTGCTATCTCTCCACCCTTGCCATGATGGATGTGGACACCTGCAGAATCAAGGGTTTCGACAATGCCATCAAGTACGATTATTTTGCAAAGAAAGAGCAACCCAAGTGGAAGTACCGCGGTGAAGAACTGGATATCCAGGAAATTGCACGTCGTGAACAGCGAAAGCTGATGGTCATCATGAACCCGCCCTACCAGCAAAAGAAAGGTTTCAAGAACGACATGGCCATCGAGTTCTTCAACAAGGTACTGGAGTTGCAGCCAGACGTCATTGTGTTCTACTGCAAGACGGAGTTCTTCCTGCGCGAAAGCACTTGCAAGCATTTTGTGGCTTCCGGATATCGTGTAGTATCACATATCTTCAGCAGTGCGAAAGACACCTTCAAACTGTCCGATTGGGCCGTTAGCATGCTTGTATTCGACAAGACACAAGGCGACGAATTGACTGGAGAGCACGTCACGGCAGACCGCTACGAACTGGACCGTCGGACAAAGAAGTTGGAGCTTAAGGGAACATACACCTACGACAATGTGCGCCCACAGCTCATCAATGAAATCGAACAGGCTGTCAAGAGCCATGCCACGGGTATCACGTTGGGACAATGGACCAACCAAAACTACTGTCTCGTGCTGAGCAACCGAAAGACCCACAATCAACTAGTCACAACGGGCAATCTCCAATATGCCCTGCTATTGAAAGGCATCAACTTCAACACCCACGGAAAATACTTTGAGACCAGCAACCTGACCTACCGCGGGAGCATGGAGGACATCAGCCAAGAACTGTGGGCAGACTGCATCATGTTCGCCTTGTTCTACAAGGGGTTTAACTTCTCCAACAAAGAGGGACAGCGCAATTTCCTGATGCCGTTTACCGCCGAGGAGGTGGGCTGTAGCGTCAACGACCTAAATGTTTTATTCTACGAAAGCAGCAACGCACAACAAGAATTAGACTTCGACACTCGCCAGGCAGAGCTGGCCTCGTTCGACTTCCGACAGTTCCTTGGCCAATTCTCCTTCTCTGAAGAGGCGAAGGCTTTGTACGATGCAGCCCTTGGTGTTTTCCATTATTACCATCACAATGCTACCTTTAAGAACAAGGACTACAACGACAGTTTCTACGACATTACAAACGCCATCATGGGCAAGGACTCCCAGTCGTTCCATACTGTGGATGCCGACGACGACCACCGTATCACGAAGGTGAGAACCACCAAAGGCACCAAGGGCTTCGGGCGTAACACTATACAATATGCAGTGGGCACCGACGCACTGCCCATTTTTAAGCGTTTCTTCGATGCCCGTGACAATTTGGCTAAGAAAATCAACAGGCAACTGGTTGAGCAGAAACTGCTATTGTGGGAGAGGGAGAATATTTATTAGCAGGAACAACTGCATACAATTATGGCTACAATAAACGAAATACAAGACGAGATTATCGAGGAGTTCGCCGGTCTGGATGACTGGATGGACAAGTACCAACTGCTGATAGACCTCGGCAACGAGCAGGAGCCGCTGGACGAACAATACAAGACGGAGAGTAACCTCATCGATGGCTGCCAGAGCCGCGTATGGCTGCAGGCCGACTACACGGAAAAGGACAACGGCAAAGGCGTCATCCATTTCTCTGCCGAGAGCGACGCGCTGATCGTGAAGGGTATCGTGACGCTGCTGATTCGCGTGCTGAGCGACCACACCCCACAGGAGATACTGGATGCCGACCTATACTTCATCGACCAGATAGGGCTGAAGGAGCACCTCTCCCCCACCCGCTCGAACGGACTGCTGGCTATGGTGAAGCAGATGCGGACGTACGCACTGGTCTTCCAAAACAAATCCTGACCACGGCTCCGTCACCCTACCAACAGTAAAAGATGCCGACGGCAACTTCATCCCCTTTGCAGAGGTGGTGAAGGGCGGCAGCCTGTCGATGAAGATGGGCAAAGAGCCTGTTGACAAGTACTAAACGCGAGTCACAGTGGGCGAGCCTATCGGTGGTCGTAGGCATCAATCATTTTCAGATAGTGCTCGCGGAAGTCACACCAATGATAGTAGGGGGCTATGTCTGTCGGAATGGGCAGCGTAGCCTCTTCTTCGTTGAGCAACACCTTGAATACGACATCGTCGTCGTCAGGGCCGCTGCGGTAGAACACCAACTGGATGTTGGCAGCCATGGGAAACACCATACTTGCCCACCAGCCATGAGACTCCAGCTGGCTAAGGTCGTCGGTCTTGAAGTCGTAGCCGTTGATGCCTAACAGACAGGCCAGCGGAAGCACCACCGTCTCATGGCCGAAGCGCAAGTTGGCACCGTGACGGTTGGAACGGATAGCGGCATCGGCCTCCTCGATGATCTTACGCAGCAGGAAACGTTGCGTATAAGGCTGGTGCCCGCCATTCAGCGCGAAGAAACCATGCATCATGTACCACCAGGCATTCTCGTTCAGCCAGAAGCGATAGATCTCCTCGTTGGTGAAGAGGTTCAGGAGGAACTCCTTGTCGACACCCATATGGGTGTTCTGCTGGATGAGCGACACCATCACCAGATAGTAGTTCAGCCATTTCTCAGTGACCACCGACCGCAAGGAGTCGGGGTTGACGAACAGCAGACTCATCAGACGGGGATTGGACCAACGGTATGAGGCATACTCATCGTAGGCATCATTGGCGCGCTTGCTCTTCATGCTGTCGCGCAATTCAAGGTCCTGATGGTTCAGATAGACAAAGTCACGCTTCGAGGCGTTCATCGTCACCTGCAGCCGAGGATTCAGGCGTACCAGTTGCTGAACGGCAGCACCCATCGACACGACACAACGGTTGACGGGGGTACTGCGGGCATCGATAAAGGCATCGCCCTCGAAGACTTCGGGGAAGTTCTTCACCATGCGGGCAGCTATGCGCGAATGTTGACGCTTGCCCAACCCCGTCAGGTCACCCCAGCGTCCCTCACAGTCTTCTATGATGTCTTTCAGGTCGTTCAGCACCCTGCGGCCGATGGGTGTCAGCGCATGCAGGCTGTCGGCCTTGCGCATCATATTATAAGGTATGTCGTAGCCCTTGCGACTGTTCAGATAGCGCGAACCGTGACGACCATAGTGTGAGATGTAGAAGGGTTTCTTGCCGGCTGGGGCAGGTGTCAGCTTACGGGAGACGCTGTCGGGATACAGGCTATAGTTGCCGGCCGCCAGGTTACGGTCGTGGCCGATAACGTAGAATGCACGCTGGGCACCGGCAACCAGCGGAGCAACTGACAGCAGGGCACAAAGCACCAGCCGCAGCGGCCATGCTGCGGAATAGTCGTGTGAGAGATGTCGTCGGCTACTCCACATAGGCATCCAGTTTATTGAGACAATACTTGCGGAAGTCACTCCAACGGTAATAAGCCCCCTGTATGACAGGTAGTGGCAGGGTGGCTTCCTCTTCGTTCAACAGCACCTTGAACAGCACATCAGGGTCATGGGCATAACGGCGGTAGAACACCAGCTGAAGGTTGGCACCCATCGGCGAGATACGGCTGGCCGACCAGGCATGCCGCTCCAGCGACGCCAAATCGCCGGTAGCCAAGCCAAAGCCGTTCACGTCGAGCAGACAGGCCAGCGGCAAGACGCACGTCTCATAGCCAAAGCGCAGACTAAGGGATGGATGATTCAGGAACAGGCAACTATCTGCATCGTGGACGATGCGGCGCAGCAGGTTGCGCTGTGTATAAGGCATCACACCGCCGCTGACGGGGGAGTTGCCATACGAGACATACCAGCGGGCATTATCCTTCTTCCAATGACGGTACGCCTCGTCGTCCGTATAGATGTCTGACAGGGTCAGACTGTCGCACAGCGGCGTATTCTGCACACTGGCAGCCACCTTGAACAGGGCGTCGTCAAGTTCTGCGGCATTGACATGCTGGCGGACATAGTCCATATCACGGAACAGCGACCGCATCAGCCTGTCGGGATTTTCCTGACTGTGCATGAAAGACACCAGCCGTTCGTCGGCAACAGCCGCCTTCCGAATGTCGTCGAGGTGACGGTCTTGCTGGTCTATGTGGCTTATGTCGCGGTTGGTGACATTATGGTGGATGGGAATCTTAGGGCGCATGACAGCCAGCTGCATCATGAAATACTCCATCGAGAGGATGCAGCGCATCGTCGGGGTGCTGCGGGCGACGACATCGGTACCTTCGGCGAACACCTCGGGGAATCGCTCTACCATGCGGCGGGCAATGTCACGCTGCTGGCGAGAGCCAATGGGCGTCAGCTCGCCATAACGGTCTTTGGCATCGGCTGCGACACGCATCAAACGCTGGAGCACGTCTTGTCCAAGGGCTGTCAGCACACCAGCCTTGTCGGCACTGGCCAGCATCCGGCACGGTACTTCGCAGACCTCAGCGGGGTCGTAGTAACTGGAACCATGACGGCCATAATGTGTAATATAAAAAGGTGCGTAACCGTCAGGGGCAGGTGTCAGCGGCTTCTGAGGCTCGGGGTAGGCCATGTCACTATTAGCCGCAAAACGGATATCGCTACAAATAGCTTTATTGGCTGTTTGTGCAATAATATTGACAGTTTCGGCTATAAAAAAAGTCAATAGCAGTATTTTTACAAAGTATTTGCTCATTTGCGTTGCAAAATTAAGAAAAAAGTTGTAAATTTGCAAAATAATAATGCAAAAATCATTCCGTATGGCAAAGATTCAGAATTGGCAAGATGATTACTGGCTGCTGCTGATGCAGATTTATCTGCGTCGGCCAGTGGGCTTAAAGCCCCTGTACAGCAAGGTAATGGTGGAGTTGAGCTTGGAACTGCACATCACCCCAGAGGCACTGAATAGACAGATGCGACGCATCGACACGCTGGACACTCCACGCATCGAGCGCATCTGGCGGGAATACAGCCGCAACCCCAAACGGCTGAGCCGCGCCGTACAGCTGCTGCGCTCAATGATGGGATTCAACAGCAGTGGCGATTTCTACGAGGGTGTCGAAGTGGAGGAGACCTTCGAGCGTGACTTCCGGCCGATCGAGGCCGACGAGCGCCTGATGCCCATCAGCCTGGTACTCATTCTGAACCTCTATTTCCTGCTGACGCCCAACACCATGGTGGAAGAGACTCCCGAGGTGCAGGAACTGGCTCGGCTGATGAAGGTGCCCACCTCACTGATTGTCGAGGTGCTGGACATCTTCCAGCATTGCGACCCTTACCTGAATCGTCAAGACGTCATCATCAGCCAGTTGCTGATGCCTTGCCAGCAGGTGTGGCAGCGGTATGGCAACGGCGACACTCAGCTACTGGCCAACTATGCCTCGCAACTGGAAGAATATTTCAAGTAACGAAAGAAAAAACTTTTTTTCTTTCCGTTTCTCTCACTTATTTAGTAACCTTGGCTTCGCCGAACTTACTTTTCGTTCGGAAACGAAAGAAAAAACTTTTTTTCTTTCCGTTTCTCTCACTTATTTAGTAACTTTGCACCCGCAAAACGTATGACCATCCCATGACGCGGCAGGAACAGATACAAGAACAGCGGCTGGTGCAACAACAGAAGCAGACACTGACCGTCACCCAGCAACAACTGTTGCAGGCACAGCTCACCGAGCTGCCTATCACACAGCTGCTCGAACGGGTCAATGCCGAGATGGACGACAACCCCGCCCTTGAAGTGTCTGCCGACGAGCATACGGAATACCCCGAATTTTCTGACAACACGGACAGTCAAGACAACCTGGACAGTCCTGACACCCACGACACCTTCGAGCAAGAGGAGCGCCAGTCGGCACTGGACTCTGCCTTGCAGTCGATAGGCCGTGACGACGAGGAACTGCCGGTATATCATGGCGGCATGTCTAACCAGGAGGAGCGCGAGGAGATGGTGTACGGACAGACGGAGACATTCTACGACCAGCTGAGAGAGCAGATGGGCATGACCGAACTGACCGAGCGGCAACAGGCCATCATGGAATACCTGATAGGCTCGCTCGACGACGACGGCCTGCTACGCAAGCCCATACATGCCATAGCCGACGAACTGGCTATCTATCATGCCATCGATGCCGCGGAACAAGAGATAGAACAGGTGCTGCACATGCTGCAGGACTTCGACCCCGCCGGCGTCGGTGCACGCTCGCTACAGGAGTGCCTGCTGCTGCAGATAGCCCGCCGCGAGCCGTCACGGCTGCGCGACCTGATGCAGAAGACGGTAGAAGAGCACTTCACACTCTTCACCAGGAAGCACTGGAAGAAACTGGCCCACATACTACAGCTGACCGACCTGCAGGCCGACGCACTGATACACGAGCTGCGCAAGCTGAATCCCAAGCCAGGCACCTCGATGGGCGAGGTGGTGGGGCGGTCGGTACAGCAGATCACCCCCGACTTCATTGTCGACACACACGACGACGGCACGGTGACGTTCACGCTGAACATGGCCGACATGCCCGAGCTCCATGTGTCGCAGTCGTTTACCGACACGCTGCTGGAATACCAGAACAACAAGGACAACATGAGCCGCCAGATGAAGGAGGACTTGCTCTATACGAAGAATAAGGTCGATGCCGCCCAAAGCTTCATCGAGGCCATCCGCGTACGGCGTAAGACGCTGACCGACACCATGCGTGCCATCATCAGCTGGCAGCACCGCTTCTTTGAAGAGGGCGACGAGGCGCTGCTGCGCCCGATGATCCTCAAGGACATCGCTGCCCGCACGGGGCTGGATGTCAGCACGGTGTCGCGTGTATCAAACTCTAAGTACGCCCAGACTCGCTGGGGGACATTTCCCCTGCGCTACTTCTTCAGCGACAGCTATAAGACGGCCGACGGCGAGGAGCTGTCGACACGTGAAATCAAGGTCGCGTTGCGTGAAATCATTAACAACGAAGACAAGCAGAAGCCGCTCAGCGACGATGCCATCGCGGAGATGCTGGCGGCTCGCGGCTACCCTATTGCCCGCCGCACGGTGTCGAAATACCGCGAGCTAATGGGCATCCCCGTGGCCCGGCTGCGCAGTTAGCATCCTGTCACGCCCGATTCGTCAGGCTGTTTGGCCAACCTGTCGGTTATACCGTCTGAATTGATATATATAGAAATGAGAAGAGAAAAGCAGCTTATCCTTACCGCCCGCATCATCAGCATGCTGTTTACGCCTTTCTACCTGCCAATGGTAGGACTGGCGGCGCTCTTCTCGTTCAGCTACCTGAACATCTTCCCCTGGTCCTACAAGATCGAGGTGCTCATCATGGCCTACCTGTTCACCATCCTGCTGCCCACGGTGATGATCCACATCTACCGCCGCTATCAGGGCTGGAACCTCATAGAACTGGGACACCGCGAGCGCCGCATGATACCTTATATCATCAGTATCCTGTGCTACTTCACCTGCATCTACCTGATGGAGCACCTACACATGCCCCACTTCATGGGCAGCATTGTCGTGGCGGCACTAATGGTGCAAATCGTATGCGCACTGATCAACGTATGGTGGAAGATCTCTACCCACACGGCAGCCATAGGCGGCATGGGCGGTGCGCTGTTTGCCTTTGCCGAGTACCTGAACTTCAACCCCGTGTGGTGGCTCTGCATCGTATTCCTCGTGGCCGGCATCGTAGGCACCTGTCGCATGATACTACGCCAGCACTCCCTGCCCCAGGTCGTCGCCGGCTTCTGGGTGGGTTTCTTCTGTGCTGCACTGGCGATATTGTTTTTGTAGAGACGGGATGGCGTGATAACGTGATTACGAAATAACGAAAAACAAAACAAAGAAATAATGAAAGAAACTATGAAACCCCTCGTAAGCATCATTATGGGCAGCACATCGGACCTGCCCGTCATGGAGAAAGCCTGCAAACAGCTTGACGAGCTGCAGATTCCCTTTGAGGTTAACGCCCTCTCGGCGCACCGCACACCGGAGGCCGTCGAGACCTTCGCCCGTGAGGCTAAGGGACGCGGCGTCAAGGTCATCATAGCTGCTGCCGGCATGGCAGCGGCACTGCCCGGCGTCATTGCCGCCAGCACTACCCTGCCCGTCATCGGCGTACCTATCAAGGGTATGCTCGACGGGCTGGATGCCCTGCTGAGCATTGTCCAGATGCCCCCGGGTATCCCCGTGGCCACCGTCAGTGTCAACGGTGCACAGAATGCCGCCATCCTGGCCGTCGAGATGCTGGCCCTGGGCGACGACTCCATCGCCAGCCGTCTCAGCGACTTCAAGCAGGGACTGAAGGCAAAGATTGAAAAGGCAAACAAGGATTTAGCTGTAGTGAGATATGAGTACAAGACGAATTAGCAGCGTCTGCCACGTAGGCAACATCGCCATCGGAGGCGACAACCCCATCCGCATACAGTCGATGGCCACCGTCGACACCAACGACACCGAGGGTTGCGTAGCCCAGGCCAAGCGCATCATCGATGCCGGCGGCGAGCTGGTACGCTTCACCACACAGGGTACGCGTGAAGCCGAGAACATGCAGCACATCTCGGCACGCCTGAAGCAGGACGGCTATCATCAGCCCTTGGTGGCCGACGTTCACTTCACCGCCCATACCGCCGACGTGGCGGCACAGTACTGCGAGAAGGTACGCATCAATCCCGGCAACTACGTCGACCCCGGCCGCCGCTTCAAGCACTTAGAGTACACCGACGAGGAATATGCCGAGGAGCTGAAGAAGATCGAGGCAAAGCTCGTGCCGTTTATCAACATCTGCAAGGAGCACCATACCGCCGTACGCATCGGCGTGAACCACGGCTCACTCTCCGACCGCATCATGTCGCGCTACGGCGACACCCCCGAGGGCATCGTCGAGAGCTGCATGGAGTTCCTGCGCATCTTCCGCCGCGAAGCGTTCGACGACGTGGTCATCAGCATCAAGGCCAGCAACACCGTGGTCATGGTGACCACCGTCCGCCTGCTGGTCAAGACGATGGACAGCGAGGACATGCACTACCCCTTGCACCTCGGCG
Organism: uncultured Prevotella sp.; assembly: GCA_946409435.1. Lineage (GTDB taxonomy): Bacteria > Bacteroidota > Bacteroidia > Bacteroidales > Bacteroidaceae > Prevotella. The sequence continues at coordinate 14,918 of CAMJWJ010000017.1, forward strand.
TCACCGAGGCTGGCGAGGGCGAGGACGGCCGCATCAAGTCGGCCGTGGGCATCGGTGCCCTGCTGACCGAGGGCATCGGCGACACCATCCGCGTCTCGCTGAGCGAGGAGCCTGAGTGCGAGATTCCCGTGGCCCGCCGTCTGGTCAGCATGATCGACGAGTGCACCCGCCTGCGCCACGAGGCCGAGGCCAGCATCAAGGACGACACCATCACCCTCACCATCCCCGCCGCCTCTCCCGCAATCCCCGCCGCCTCCCCTGCTATCCCCGCTGCCTCCCCCTCCCCGTCTGTTGCGACTCAGTCGCAACAAACAGAAAAGGACGCCTGGGAGGCCCTCCAGCTGAAGGCCGCCATGGCCGTCGGCGCACTGCTCATCGACCGCCGTGCCACCAAGCTCGTCATCCGCCCCACGGAGGACAGCCCCTTGGCCAAGAAGCCTTCATCGCTGTTTACAGAGCTGGCTGACGCCATCCTGCAGGCCGCCCGCATCAAGTTCACCAAGACGGAGTACATCTCCTGCCCTGGCTGCGGACGCACGCTGTACAACCTACAGGACACCATTGCCCGCATCAAGGCTGCCACCAGCCACCTTGTGGGTCTGAAGATTGGCATCATGGGCTGCATCGTCAACGGCCCCGGCGAGATGGCCGATGCCGACTACGGCTACGTCGGTGCCGGCCGCGGCCGCATCAGCCTGTACAAGCAGAAGGAGTGTGTCGAGAAGAACATCCCCGAGGAGGAAGCCGTCGACCACCTGCTGGCGCTGATAGCGAAATACGAAAAAACGACCGAATAATTTTGTCAAGTCAAAAAATAGTAGTACCTTTGCCGCGAAACAACAAGCTACGACTTATGAACACGAAGAAATTCAAGCAGGTACCATCCATCAAACAAACGACAAAACATAACTTTTATATTAACTCAATTTACTAATTAAAAAACTAACAAAAAATGAAGAAAAAAACTACTCTTCTAAAATCCCTCTTCATCGCAGTAGCGATGGTGGCTGGGGTGAATGGTGCGTGGGCACAAACTGTCACTACCTATGACTTTGAAGATGGGAATGCTCTGTTTACCGAAGATTCACGTATTACAGCAAGTGTCGTAGAGGGAACCCAGACCATCTACGATGATGATTTCACCCTTGATGGCAAGGCCGTAAGATTTACGGGAGCTAAAAATGCACAAAACGGTTATAGTTTTGCCCATTATGATTTCTCTGCACTCTGCAATCAAGCTGCCAAAGTGAAGGTTGAGTTCGATTGTGTTCTTGGCAATGGTGCACGCAGCATTATCTCAGTAGGAGACGCTTCTGTACGTGGTAATACAGGAAACAGCTCTAAAACCACATATAGCAACAAAGGTGCTATCTTCCGTATAGGTACAGACAAGAATTACAGCTATATTAACGAAAAAAAATGTTGGTAATGCCGGTACTGTTTCTCAGAAATGGCTGAAAGTAACCGTTGAGGTAGACGAGACTGCAAAGACATACACTTATTCCGTTGTCAACAAGTCTACCAGTGAAGAACTCTACAAAAACGAAGGAGACGCCATAGCCTTCTACAATGGCGATGCCACCAATTGTACTCAGATTGACATGTTTGGATACATCAACAGTTCACAGATGGGACTGATTGACAATCTAATAATCACCGTCACCAAGGACGAGCGCCCGCAGGCTGACTACACCGTCAAGTTTGTTGACGAACTTGGTGCCAACATTAAAGATCCTGTTACACGTTCTGGAGCTGTTGGCGATGACATTTCTCTGATACTTGGTGACAACGCCCCCCTTTGGAATGGAGAAAAGACGCAGAAATATATATATAAGAGCGATGACGCCGAAGGAAAGAAAATTGCATCAGATGGTAGTACGGTAGTAACTATCGTATTCCGTGAAGCAGAAACATATTATGCTATATTAAATTGTAAGACAGAAGATGATGCTCAGCTTGCTCAATTAACGGGTTCTTTCTTCGAAGGAGAATCCTATAACATCTATCCTGCACGCGGTTACTCCAAAGGCGGTGTTTACTATTTCTCTCCTGCGACTAGCTATAATGGTATTACATATAAATTCCCAGGATCCATCGAGTCTGAAATTATTGACGGCAAGACGACTTTTGTAGGCACTCTCACTTATACAGAGGACAACACTGTAGCTTATTACAGTGACATTGAGCGTTTGGCACTGCCTGTCGAGGACGCGGGTAACGGTACAGGTCTTGGTCAACTTGTTGGTTCTGCAGACAGTTGGTGGAGCTTTAGTGGTGGTATATTTGATCGTTTCTCTCAAGGTCGTGGAGTACGCCTCAATGCAGAATCCTATATCTATACTGAGCCTATCACGGCTTCAGGAGTTTATAGAGTAATTATATACGGACGTAATGATAAAAGTTCTGACTATGCAACTCCCTATGAACTTGGTTTACGTGACGCTGAGGGCAATGTGACTTGGTTCAACTCTCTTTCAATACCGAGCTGGGCAAAAGCCGCCACCGGAAATAATACAGTAGAAAATGTGATTATCCCTGCAGGTTCTTCACTCGTTATAGGTTATTCTGGTGATAGAAATGAGATTTCTTTTGATGATATCACGCTTAAAAAGACTGGCGACATTGAGACTGCTACCGTTACTTCCGCTGGCTGGGCAACCTTCGTTCCCACTGCCAACGTGACGATTCCTGATGGCGTTGAGGCTTACTACGTATCGGCTGTCAGCACAACGGCTACACTGACTCAGGTTGAGACCGCTATTCCTGCCGGTGCTCCCGTACTGCTGAAGGCTGCTGAAGGCACTTACACATTCACTCAGGCTGCTTCTGCCGCTGCCATCGATGGCAACCTGCTGAAGATTAGCGACGGTGAAGCTATGAACGTGCTCGTGCTGTACAATGGTGACAAGGGCGTAGGCTTCTACAATTGGACTGACGTGCTTCCTGCAGATAAGGTCTATCTGGACGTTGCTGCTCCTGGCCGCGACTTCATCGGCTTCTCGTTCGGCGAGGCTACTGGCATCAACGCTGTTGAGAGCACCAAGGAGAACGGTGCTGTCTACAACCTCGCTGGTCAGCGCGTTGCTCAGCCCACTCGTGGCCTGTACATCGTAAACGGCAAGAAGGTCGTTGTGAAGTAAACACAAATGGAGAATAAGGCTTGCCACTAATTGGGATTAATAGAATCCACAAATTAAGATAAATAAAACTCATAATTGGCGAACATTATTTATCACAATCAGTGAACGATATTTACCACAATTAGTGACAAGCATTCACCACAATTAGTGACAAAGAAACAGTATTAGTTTAAAGCAAAAAAGACAAGACAATGAAAAAGATATATTTGCAACCGACAACAGAGGTGATCAATATCAAGTCTGAGCAGCCGCTGCTCACCGCATCAATGCAGGTCTTTAGCAATATTGACGTCGATGATCCCACTAAGCTGCTCGCTCCCGAGCTGCCTGACCTGTCCGGTCTCGACCTGCCTGGCATGAACCTGCCCGGCATGGGTCTGCCTGAATAAGAAAGACTGGTAACATACTACATCGCATTGCTCAGGGGCAGCTTCACGGCTGCCCCTGATTTTTATTAATGGCTGTTGCACTACATTGAGGTGTACTGATTTAGGTTGACAGTTTATACCTGAAAAGTTAGAAAATCACATACATACATACATTTTCCTCGTAACTTACTGTGTCAGAGCTGCATACGCCATGTATGTTCATAAATAAACATACACAAACATACACAAACATACATCAACCTACAAGAAACATACATGGACGGCATGATTCGTGCCACAATAAAAACATTGCACATTAGCCGAGAAATGTACATGATTTTTTCGGTCATCAACATGGTAACACAGTGTTTCCAGCACAGAAACACAGTGTTTCCAGCGCAGAAACACCGTGTTTCCATATTCGTAATTGGAACGGACACACCGTGTAAAACCAAATAGTTATAAACATATAGCACCCCAAAAGCACTCTAAAGGTGTCGAACCATGTATGTTCATGTATGTTCATGTATGTTCTGAGCCAAACATACATTCGCTATATTACTAACAACCAAGATGTTACAAAGAAAATGTAGGTATGTATGTAAATTTATGGAATTATAGGTTAGAATAATCGTGGCATGCGTACAGCCCTACGCATGAAATAATCCCCGAAAGCTTTTGTATAACTTTCGGGGTTTATTTTGGGTTAGATACACCCTCCAAAATTTGCGAGAGTGATATGACAGTTATTTCAGTACTTTCTTCCTTCCATTCAGTATATAGATGCCGCTGCTTGTTGGCCTTCTGCTTAACTTCCGACCGCTGAGGTCGAACCATGTGTCGCCGGTGTTGGCAGACTGGATGGTGGTTATGCCGGTGGATGCGTTGTCGTCGCCGAAGTTGACGATGACGGCTTTCACGTCAGCGTCGCTTTCGCCTGTTGTGATGTCGTTGAGCTGGAAGTATGCTCGCTGGCATCCGATGGTCATCTCGGCGCGGGGGCTGTAGATGGTGTTTCCGGCTTCGATGCAGAGCTTGCTGTTGTCTCCCGTGCTGGGTATTTCTATAGGTGTGTATGTGCCGGTGAAGGAGACACTTTCGTCAGCCGATGTGATGAAGGCTGGTGCGATGTTGCTGATGGTCACCCCGTTGAACAGCGGTGCTTGCAAGTCTCCCTTGTCAAGAATGCCGGGTGCTGTCGTGTCCCACTTGATGAGGTATGGCTTGCCCGCCTCAATTCTCTCGGCGTCGATGAAGTAGAGATAGAGCTTGCCGGTGCTTCGGTCGAGTCCCGTCTGTCGCAGTGCCGTAGCATCGATGTCGGCGAGCGTAGAGTTGTCGTCGTAGTAGCCCGTCGGCATGGGGTCAGTCTCGCCGTCATTCTCATGGTAGGTGAATCGAAGGCCCTTCTTGTCGTAGTATCCCTCGACATCCAACTCTTTCAGACCGCTATATCCGTTGAGTTGTGACTGTGCCAGTTTTTCGGCTGAAAGTGAGAAGGGCAGGCAGAGTTCAAATACGATTAGTCTTCCCCAGTATCTCCGACGGTGGTTGCGTCGGTGTCTTCGTAGCTATTTACCTTATAGCCACTGCCTGCCAGTATGTGTGCCCTCGATTTGAGGAGTACAGTTTTCTGGGTGGGTTGAGTATATGTCTTTTTCATCATTGAATCAGTGTTGTGCCAAGTTTGATATTGATCGTGTATTGTTTGCCTGCCTCCCAGTTCACAGAAAGGGGGATGGTAGCAGAAGTCTCTGTTTGTCCTGAGAAGGTGTAGGTGACATCCAGATAGGTGCCCGTAGTGCCATTGGCTTCACTACTCTGTGGAATTACGAAGAGATAGTTGCTACTGAGTGCCTGAGCTTCGGTATCAACGGTAATGTTTCCGCTAGTCAGCGTGTAGTAGGCTGAGCCGCTTACATCACCCCAGGTTGATGTTCCGAAATAATATTTGCCCGAATTACTAACATTGCGCAGTACGATGCTATTGACAGTTAGCGTTCCGTTGCTAAGTTTTTTAGTCTTCAGCGTGTTCGTTATCTGAACATTAAACGCCAAAGCAGCGCAGGCATGGTCGAACGTGAGGGGAACTTTCCCCTGATGGTCGTTGAAGGATACCGTATTGGTGGCCACCAGCAGGTCGTGCTGGGCAGAAGCATTCTCGTCCATGATGAAGCTGATGTAAGGTGTGCCACTGTTGTCATTATAATCCCCATTGCTATAAGCATAGAAGTTGACAGAAGTATTATTGTCAACATCAGTTGGCCAAGAGCTATCGACTACCCAACTACCGTTTTTTGTAACTTTATAGTGATCCTTAGCCGGATTATTGGCAGTCATTTCGAACGAACTGAATGAAGTGAGGTCGGTAATGGCGGCACGGGTCAGCTGACGGGCCTCCGTGGTATTGCCAAATGGGGCCTCGCTCACCTCAACGCTGATGGGGCGCTGGGGCGTTTTGACTTCGTCGATGGGCGTCATGGAATCGTCAGACGAACATGACGCAAAGAACAGGGGGGCTGCCAGAAGCGGCAGTGGAAAGAGCCGGGCGAACCGGCACAAGCTTTTTTTCATCATTTGTATCTTTTGAAAAAATAGTTACTATTGGTTGTATCAGAAGGAGAGCGGCACCTCGATGGGCTGCGAAAGGGCTTGGATGGTCAGCTTCTCGTTGAACGTATAGATGCCTTTCTGCTCGGCGCTGTAGTAGCGCAGCGTTCCCTCTTCGCCATCGTGTCGGCCATAGATGACCATCGACGTGGATTCTTGTGCCCGAGCCACCCCGCGGCACTCGTTGCCCACGAAGACTGCTATCAGGTCGTCGGGCGAGGGTGTGAAGGGCAGCTTCTCGGACAGTACCGGGTCTATCATCATCTGGCAGGGGTACTTGGTGCTGCCTGCCATGATGTTGGGTACAAAATCCTCGTCAAGGCCCAAGATGAGGTCGGGCACATACTGATCGGTACCATCGATGACAAAGGTGTGGCGCAGTCCGCCGCTGTAATATTTCAGCGTGAAGTACACCTCTTTGTCGGTGTCGTTGCCCCTCACCGTATTGACGAAGTACACCTTGCTCCCGTCTTCCAACGGGCTGGCCTTGGCAACGCTGCGACACTCGTTGTTGATAAACACCGCCATCAGGTCGTCATCGGTAGAAAAGGGGACGAGGTTCTCGGGAAGTGTAAGAATGATATACATGGAGTGCTCAAAGAGGTTCTGGTTGGGTTCCTCCCAGTTTGGAGCCGGCTCGTTGTTATACCAGTCAATAGCCCAGTTGGGACGTGCGGTTGTTGTGGTGACACTGTAGTTGAGGTTGTAAGTGTCGCCGTCCGATGAGTCTGATGAGCAGCCCCACGCGATGGTGAGGGCTGCTATCAGCATCATGATATGGATTGTCTTTTTCATCTGATGATATGTTTTTTACCATTATAAATATATACGCCTCTTTGCTTGGGAGCGCTTTCGAGTTTGATTCCTTCGAGTGTGTACCATCCGTGGGTGGGCAGGGCGTCGCTGCGCACAAAGTTGATGGCTGTGGGCTGCAAGGGTGTTCCACTCACGGCATTGCTCTCGTAGGTCATCACCTCGCCAGTCTTGGCAATGATCTCGCCGTCGCGTTCGATGGCGAAGGAGAGGGCGGCAGGCTTGTCGCCGCAGATGCTGATGAAGAAGAGAGAGTCGTTCAGGAGAGTGGTGCCACAGAGCTCGTTGTCGACAAAGGCCAGCAGACGGTCGCCCTCGGCCAGTTCGACACCGAAAGCCTTGGCCACGAGCGACATGGTGTGGGCGTGATCGGTATTCATGGCCTTGGAAGCACGGCTGGCAGCCGAAGTGTTATCGAAGAACGTGGTGCCCGGCTCGTAGAACGGATAGACGAACTTCACGGTGTCGGTTCCCATACGCTTGAGCATGTAGCCGCGTCCCGGATGCATGTATTTCAGGTTACCGTGCCATTCTCCCTTGCCCATGTTGACGGTGAACATGGCAAACTCATCCTGGCTCTTCACCACGTCGCCTTCCTTGGCATGGTCGTAGTACTGGGCCAGTGCGGTTTCGATGGGCAGGTTGAGCATGGGTGTATAGCCAATGTTGTTCCATCCCGGTTCCACCGTAATGGTGCGTAGACTGTTCTGCTTGATGATGTTGCCGGGAATCTCTACGCTGGTAAAGAAGCGGGCCTTGATGCGGTAGCTCTTGGCAGGCGAGATACTGACGTTTCCAATGACGGTACCCTTGTTGGAGATCCACTGTCCGTTCTTATAGATGAGCGTGAGGTTATCGGAGTCATCGGTAACGATATCGCCGTCCTCCCAATCGAATCTGTTGAGCAGGTTGAGGCCGTTGCGGAAAGCATCGCTATAGACGTTGAGCGATACCCAGTTCCACCCCTTGTATATATAGAGCGTCTGCTCATAGTAACTTCCTGCGCTGAAGATGACGGGGTTGGCAATGCTGCCGACAATCTGTCCCGACTGGAAATTGATCTCCTGTGAGGGACTCAGCACCATGATCTTGCCTGTCTTGTAGTGCCACAGCTTGAAGTTGAGCGGCTGCTTGACGGTTGTAGAATCGAATACGGTCAGGTAGAGTTCGCTCTGTGAGGTGGCCGGATTGAAGCTCACATTGCTTACGCCTAAGCATTGGCCTTTGCTATTGAAGGCAGCCACGATGTCGCGCTCGTCAGTGACGATGTCGTTGCCGAGACGCACTTGACCGATGATGTTCATCGAGAAGTGTTTCATTTCGGTATTGACATACCATCCAGGTTCATCGCCTTCGACGGTGATACTGAGCATGAGCGGTTCATACATGCCGTCCTCGTCAACAAGGTAGATGACGTGGTCGTAGGTACCCACATTGAGGTCGTTGCTTACATCGAAGTCGATACTCTGGGTCTCCTGCGGTCCGATGATGTCGGAAACCTTACTGGTTGTGAGCCATTTGGGCAGACCCTGCAGCGTATAGGTATGGGAAGCTCCACTGTTGTTGATGATGTGGGTGGTGAATCCCTGTCCCATTTCATGATAGGATTTGACGTCAACGTTCTTCTTTTCCCAACGCAACGGGTTGCGATCAACATAGAAGGCAGCTGTCACCGGCGACCCCATGTAGTTGCCGTTGAGGTCGGGGATGTCGGAGATAGTGACATAGACGTTGCGCTTGTTGATGCGGCTGTCGCTCTCCTTCAGGCTGACCATGAGCTGGTTGTTGCGTCCCACGAAGCTGTAAGTGAGGTTCTTCAGTTCCTGGAAGGCCTGCACGGGGGCTCCTGACTCTTGGTCGATGTGGGTTATAACAGTGGCTATGGGGTCAACAAAGAGCGAGTCGTGCTCGTCGATGATTGTTCCGTCGATGTCTTTCTTGATGATCTGGTTCAGGGCGTAGGGATGGAGCACGTAGTCGTTGTTCTTGATGCGCTCTTGACGATTGAAGCCCATGTAGGTGATGAGTCCCTTCTCGTCGCCCTTCGGACTCTTCACGCTGTAGCGCTGGATGAGCGATTGCGGCAGAGCCTGTCCGAAGAGGCACAGCTCATCGATGTTTCCGGTGAGCGCGTTCTCCTGATGGAGCACGTTGGCACCTGTGGTTCCCTGGTTATACCACACCATATTGCCCAAGTAGATGTCGTTGCCGTCAATGCCGCCGAGCGAGTCGGTGTAGAAGCTATGCTTGAGCGAGCGGTCGAGATAAATGTTGGCCACATGATGGGCGCGGTTCACGGTCATGGCATAGTGGTGCCACTGTCCGTCGCTGTAGTCGCCGGGAATGACGAGCTCCATACCGTTGGTGCGGTATTTCAGTTTGCTTCCCTCGAATCCGATGAAGAAGTTGTCGCGGGCATGGGTGTCGGTGGTACGTCCGGAGCCGTTGCTCAGCAGTGCTCCTCGTCCGCTTACATCGGTCTTGAACCAGAACATGAGTGTGTAATCCGACTCCTCGTTGCGGCTCAGTGCTTTGGACAGCAGCTTCATGCCCTTCACATCCTTCTGCTCGCTCCAGTCGAGGTGAAGCGACATGCCACGCGGCAGTGCCCATGAGGTGTTTACGAGCTTGGCGTGGGCACCCGTGGCTATGTCGGTGAGGTATTGGCCTTCGCCTTCGTTCATGGGATAGTAGTCGACGAGTCCCATCTCATAGCCAGTGAGCTGGCGCTCGGAATAGGTAGAGAAGAGCAGGTCGGGAGTCATGGCGCGGCTCCAAAGGCGTGTTTCCAGCATGCGCCCACTGTAGTGCTTGCGCGTGGAGACATCGGCTTCGTTGGTGGCGCCGAAGATAAGGGGGCCGTATCCGCTGTAGGCTACGTCGTCGAACTCACCTACCAGCGAGTCGTTGTAGAGTCGCAGCTGCTGGTGGGTGTTGTCAATAACCATGGCGATGTGGTGGAAGCCGCTACCTGTAACCTTTTTATTGCCGAGGTAGGTGGAGTCGTTAACCACCACCTTGAGGTATTTCTCGGCTGTAAGCCAAAGCTGCAAGCGGTGTCCGTCGATACCGTGGCTGAAGATAGGCATGTCAACGGCTGTAGTATCGGGCTTGATCATCATGTCGAGCGTGAAGTCTTTGTCAGAGAAGTTGCGTTGTGCCTCGGTTTCGGCATAGCTCTTCTTTTCAAACTTCAGCGAGGGTTCCTCCTGGATGTTGCCCTCGTTGGTTTCGCCCATCACCTCGAAGTTGGTAATGCCGCTGAGGTAGTTCGACTCGATGTTCTCCGAGAAGTCGAAGATGATGTTGTCGCCGGCATTGAGGATGCCGTCCTTGGGCTGTGGCGTGTCGAAGAGCTGCGGGCGGCGGGTGTCCTTGATGCCACTGAGCACCTTCGATGAAGAGGTGAGATACTCGTTGCCGTTGCGGCAGAAGAGCACGGCACGCAAATCGTAGGCCTTCTCAATTTCGTTACCCTCTCCGTAGAAGTGGGTGGTGATGTAGTCGTGCTCGGGAATCTTTGCCTTGTTGCCGCTGGCTAATGCCATGAGCGAGTCGTTGGCATAGAACGAGCAGAGATTGGTCCAGTAGTCGTCGCCACGGTTTGACTCTTTGTACTGGAACTCGATGTGGTCGAAGTTATGCTGGTTCTTGTTGTATCCGCTGATGACCACAGGCATGAAGTATCCCTGAGCATCTTGCTGGGCATCGGTGTTCATCACCCACTTGTCGCCCGGCGACGAGATGTCAATCGTGCCAGCCGTGCGCAGATAGTGTACGCTGAAGGTGGCCTTGTTATTGGTATCGGGGTCGTTGAGCGAGATCATGATGATGCCGATGTCCTCGTAGTCGAAGTCTTCGCCGGCATAGACCTCGATGGTCTTGGTGAGCACCTCGCCGGGATTCACTCCGATGGTGCGTGTGGTGGCGCTGAGCGGCAGTCCGTCGATCAGAACCTTGGCACCCTTCGGGTTCGAAGCCTCGTCAAGACAGATGTTGAAGTAGGGATAAGCTGCCTCGGGCTGTTCGCTCTCGTTGGTGAAGTAGGCCTTGAAGCGTGCGGGTTCGCCGTAGGGCACGCCGCTCACGCTGCGCTTGTCGAGCTTCACCTGCGGGTTCTCAATCTTCTTGGTGCGCTCATCGAGGACGGTGCCTGGACGGTAGAAGAGCGTAGTGCGCTCACCCTCGTAAGGTCGGCAGGTGGCTCCGCCACGTGTGCGATAGACGAAGCTGCGTGCATAGCGGATATCCTTCATTTCGAGCTCGCGCTTCAGGTAGGCTTCGTTGTAGTCCACCAGATCGTAGAAGTTGTCCTCGGTGAAGACATCCATCACGCCGGAGTTCTGCACGTTGTCGGTGCCGGTCTTCACGCGATAGACATCGAAGTCGATATGGCTCTTGCGGTCCATGGAGATAGTAAAGCTCTCCTTGCGGTTGAACTTTTTCGACTCCGAGTGCTTGGGCACCACGCTGAAGGCCATGGCCGGTGTGAGAGAGAACCTGAACGAGGCTCCGAAGAACTGGATCTCCATGGAGTTGGCTTTGCCGCCTTCCTGTCCGTAAGCCGTGCTTACCCCGCCGGCCGAGGTACTCAGCACGCTGCCAAGCAGCTTGGCCACGACGGGACCCACCACTTGGAGAACAGCCCATCCGCCTCCATCGGAGTCAAAATAGTTAACTGTTCCGGCCGAGATGGGGCTGGTGAAGGAGTTCATGCATGTGTACTCACTGGTGAAGTCTTCGCTGTAGCTGATACCCGAACCACCGTCCACGCTGAAGTTCTGCACGAGCTCGGTGGCTTCGAGTTTCTCCTTCTCGTTCTGGGCAATCATCTCCATCCATGCCTTCATGGCGTTGTAGAAGTTGGCCACTTCGTCCTTGCCATCGGGTTGCATGTCAGAGGGCAGGATAATCTTATAGCTGTTGCCCTTGGCACTGCCGGTAGTCTTGCTGGTGTAGTAGAAGTATTGGCCGTTGTAGAAGTTGATGGTGGCAAACTTGTCATCGTCGGGCTGGAGCAGCGACAGATAGACGGGCTTGCCCGTGGCGTTGGCCTGCGTCTGTGCCTCAGCTTCAGTGCCAGTGAACATCAGTGAGCGGAGCTGCTCAACGAGGTTGGGCAGCAGCTGCTTGACGATGTAGTCCTGCGAGTAGGCGAAGGTTGACTTTACCTCGGGGCCGTAGGTCACCACCTCTTCCCTGACAAGGTGGAAGAGGCTGTCTTTCTCGTCGCGACCCTGTGCAATCTCAAGCATGCGCTTGGCGGCAATCTCACCGCCCATCAGACGGAAGACACTGTCAGGCAGTGCGCGGATGGCGGTGGCAGGCTTGACAGTAATGTTCTGTTCCATGCCGATATAGACGTCACCGTTGGAGCCGATGAGCTTGTTGTGGCTGCTGGTGGAGATGTCTTCATTGGCAGTCATGGTGTAGGAGAAGGCTCGCTGTCCGCTGCCCGACCACACGAGGTCGAGCGAGGTGGCGAGCAGAGAGGAGGCATTGTTGTTGGTTCCCGCCGTAGCACCTCCACCCATTGGTGCAGCCACGACACCGGTGAAGGTGTTCACCTTGGTGCCGACGCTGAATCCGAGCGAGAGTCCGGCATTCCAGGTCATGTCCATCTGGTAGGAGTATTTCAGTGTGGAGCCCTTGCTGATCTTGGCTGACGATGAGCCTCCTGGCGGGTCGCGCAGGATGTCGATGAGCTGAGGTGTGCTGCAGGTGAGCATGTCTTTGGCTCCTGGTGTACTATAGACGTTGAGGACATAGGCCTTCAGCGGTTCGGCCTCATAGTGTACGCCGTCGAGTTCGAGCGACATTGTTATGGTGCGCAGGGCATTCTCGCCGGTCAGCATGTAGGGTATCTGCGAGGCGCGTATGTAGGCCGTACCCTCGCCCTCGTCGTTGAGGTTGACCGTGTCGTGGTGGGTACTGCTCTGCATACTGTTATAGACGTCCACCTTGCCGCCCTTGAGCTTGACGACATCGACAGTGTCGCTCTTCAGGTTGTTGTTCCAGTAGTAGCGTTCCTGTGCCGAGAGTCGGAAGATGTAGGTCTTGTCGATGTTGAACACGGGGTGTCCGAAGGTGTAGCGTGTCTCACCCGTCTTCTCGTCCTTGAAGGCCAGGGGCACGGTGTTCTTGTCGCCGCCCAGGTTTTTGGCAATGTACTGCTTGTCGCCGAAGTAGTCGAACTGGTCGGGCGTCATCTGCTTGTAGGTGAGCAGTGTGGGCGAGTGGTAGATGCGGTTGTACTGGGCGTGGTACTCAACGATGGCCTGGCTCACGCCGTTGCCCTCGTGGCTCTGCCAAGTGCCGTTCAGGGTGTCGGAGTGAAGCGTCGTAGCGTTGGTCAGGTCGATGACGTCACCGGTCTGTCCCTCCTGATAGAGTGTGGGATAGCCCTGTGCGTAGATTTGCATGACTTTCCACTTCACGGGAGGCAGCTCCACGCGGTATTCGCCGGTGTGGGGGTCGGCATGCAGCTCTATGCGGTGACGGTCGATGTGGGCCTCGGTCTGGTACTTATACTTTGTGTCGTGGGCCTTGTGTACAAACACTGTGTCACGCTCTTTCTTCTGCTTGTTCATGTTGTCATAGACCAGCCACGAAGTGTTGTCGCCCTCCAAGGCCATCACCATGGTAATCTTGTTGCCGAGGTTGTTGTGCGAGAGCGAGTTGCCGAGCGGGAGTTCGCCTTGTTCCTTACCACCCACGATGCGGCCGATGAGGGTTACGCGGGTCTTGTCGTAGAAGTAGATTTCGTCTTTGTCGGTGGTGAAGTTATAAGTGAATTTTCCATCGTCGCAGAAGTCGTGTCCGTCTTTCTTGGTCTGGATGGTGATGTCGCCTCCAAGGAGGTAGAACGAGAACTTACCGTTGCGGTCGGTTTCGACAGCTCCGCCGGCAGAGCGCACCTCACGCCCGTTGGCCGTGAAGGAGACGCCCGGCACGGGAATACTTGTTCCGTTATACATCACATAGCCTGAGAAGCGGTAGCCCTTGGTGACGGTGAAGATGAGGTTTTCTGTGTGGTTCGACTTGGTGTCGAAGGTGACGGCGATGCCTCCGGCACAGTCGGCCGAGAGGTTATCGCTCGGAATGTTCACACTCACGTTGTAGGGTCCGCTCTGGTTGGTGTAGTAGCGCAGTCCCTCCACTTTGTAGTATCCGCTGTCGTCGGTGCGCACCTCCACGGGTTTCACGTCGGCCGGATGCTCCTGTGTGGGCGACACTGTAACCACCACGTCGGCGATGCCCGTTCCGTCGGGGAAGCGCACATAGCCATCGACCATACCTGTCTGTACGCAGTGGCCTTCCACTTCCTCAGTATAGTTGTAGGACAGTCCCTCGCAGTCGTTCACCGAGCGCACCCTATAATAATAGGTATAGACGGGCGAGGTGGTCTTATCCTCATACTCCGTGTCGCTGATGTTGGTAGCGATAGTCTGCCAGTCCTCGTCGCTGCCCTTGGTGCGGCGCTGCACCTCGAAGTAGTCGATGGGCAGCCCGTCGGTTTCCCATTGCAGCAGCACGCTCTGCTGCTGTTCGGTCCAGTTGAGCGTGGGCAGGATGGTGCCTGCGGTCTCAAAGTAGTAGTTGCCACGGCTGAAGGTGGTGAGCGCGAGTTCCGTCATGTCGATGTGCTTGTTGTCTCCAAAGGTCTCCGTCACCTCAAAGCGGAAGAAGCGATATTGGCTTGTGGCAAAGGTGGGATAGTCGAAGACGGTGTATGTCGGCGATGTCGTTGCTGTGTCGAGACTCTTCTCTAAGATTATTGTCCACTCGTCGCTTTCCTGCAGCTTGGCTTTCATTTTCCATGTTTTTGGAAAATCTTTCATATTATCATAATAGGAAGTCATTTTGACATTGCTGGGCAAGAAGTCTCTGTCGGCCTTGAACTCCACGTACCAAAGTCCGTCCTCCCTGTCACTTTCGCCTACATACCACTCTGAATTCTGGTTGTTGTCGAATAGGTTGACTGGTCTGAAAGAGGATGGACCATCAAACCGACTTCCTGCCGTGGCAGTGAAGGTGGGTTGTTCAATGGTTCTGTCGGGCTTGGAGTCGATGTCGATGGTGGTGGCAGGCGGGGTGACAAATGCCAGAAAGTCATAGTAAGCGTGGGTACCAAAGTATGTACTAATCCAGCCATATTGTTTTGGCCTGTCATCATAATCGATTTCATCACAGTTTCTGCCTTGCACCTCACCGTATATTTTTCCGTAGTAGCAGTTGGTGAGGAGTGCCCAGATGTCGCTTTTGGCGGGTGCAGATCTCATAAACGTGGCACATCCCGTCTGGTTGTCGGATTTCGTATATGATTCGCTGTTCGTGATGTGACAGAACGCGTTTGCGCCCCTCCAGCCCACAAAACCGCCGCAGTTGGTGGTGGAAGCCCCATTAACCGTTACAATTGCTTCGCATTTGTCGATGAGCAGGACCCCTCCGTTCAATAGTCCGACAATGCCGCCATGCGAGCCGTCTCCATTGACGGAGGAGGTGATGGTGCCGTCGGTCTCACAATGCTCAAGCATGCACACACCATTGAGGTGTTGACCTACGATGGTGCTGGCAAACTTTTGACTGGTATTGATATTCATTCTTATTCTGATGTTGCGCAGCACGGCTCCGTCACCGGTATAGCGGAAGGGTGCCACAACCTGATTGTTTCCATCAATCGTCCACGAGGTGAATTCTCCATTGCCCTCGAATATGCCGCAGTAAGGCATGTTGTAGTTGTTTCCTATGACGGTGTTGTCGGACGCATTGGTAGGCGCCAGCAGGATGGCGTTGAGCTTGGTTTCGCCCGCATTGACGCGGCGGGCAAACTCATTAAAGTCTTCTTTGCTTCGAATCTTGAAGTAGAGGTTGCCCGTGGCATTGCCGATGGGCGAGGTTTTGGCATCCACCCTCACCTCAAACTCGTAGAAGACACAGGGGCGGGGCAGTGTCATGGTCAGCGTGTGGGCCTGTCGCTGCTCGGCATTGAGCACCTGCACCACGCTATCTATAACAACGCCGTAGCGGTTGTAAATCTTCATGCACACCGACATTTCGGCACGGTCGTCCCAAACGTACGCCCAGTTCCCTTCATACGCATACCCCGTGGGAGTACTTTCTTCGTAGTCCCAGTCGAGCTTCACGGTGAACTCATCCGGGTTGAGCCATTCCGAGCGCAGGTTCTTGGGTTTGAGCAGGTGCAGGCTGGAGAAGTTGGGCTGTTCGTAGGCCACGGTGGGGTTGTAGGTCCATCCCCACACGGCGGTGGCTGCCCGGCGAATGCGGTAACGAACAATAGGAATGCCCAGCTCGGCATCCACTTGCTCTGCCGAGAGGTCGGCAATGAGGGTGGAGTCCTTGAAGGAGTAATTCTTTTTCTTCGGATCGAAAGGCTCGGTGATGAGGTCCTTGAAGTCCTCCAAGCGACCGGTGAGCGAGCGCTGTATCTGGAACATGTCACCCTCAAGCAGGTCAGGGTAGTCGTTGTCCTCCACGTCCCAGGTGAGCATCACCGACCCCTTCAGGTCGTACACGGGCTGTGCGTTGAAGCGGATGGGCGCATGAATCATGGGAACCTGCTTGATAACGTTGCTCTTGAGATCCGTCAGTTTCTCGTTCTCGCTGTCGGTGTAGCCCGCTTTCACGTAGAAGTTGGTCACCTTCTGCGTGGCAGGCACATAGACGAAGCCGTAGGGGTTGTCGGTAGAGAGGTCTTGGGTGTGCTCGGTGCCGTCGGCAGTGGTGTAGAAAGCCTGCGCCTTGTCGATCTTGTTGGTGCTGATCATCCACGGAATCATGATGGAGCCTGCGTTTTCAAGTTCCGTAGGAATCGTAGGCTCTGTCACATCGGGGTTCACCACCTCGGGTGCCGATGGAACGTCAATGACGGTTTCGTCAATGTCGATGTCGGCTCCGCCCGTATAGGCACCATTGCCCACGCGGTGGCTGTGCCAGGTCATGTGGAGGCGCTTGCCGCGCAACTCACGCGGCACTGTCCACTCGATGTGGGCTATCATGCGGTCGGTGCCCTCTTCGTGGTAAATGGAAAAAGTTTGTGCACTTGATGTGAGCTGAACCTTTCTTTCTGTGGGGCGCACAAGGAACACCTTGCCCGTGCAGGCGCTCTTGAAGTTCACGTTCACATAGGTGCGTTCGTTGGCAATGTTGGTTTCATTGCACCACCAATTCACAACACTCACCCGACTGCTCTCGCTCTGCCCGTCGGCATGGTAGTAGAGCCAGCCGTCGGTTTGCCAGGTGTCGGAACTTGCCTGGTCGTAACAGGGAAGCTCGGCCTTGATGACGTTCATTCCCTCAAGCCAAACCTTATACTTGCTGCGGTTGCCGACATAGTCTTCAGCCCATGCGCCTTGTGGCAGCAGCCAGGCGAAGAGTGCCAGTAACATCATCACCAGCATTCTTGTTCTTGTATTCATATCATTCATTTTCATATATCCCTAAAATCCGCAGCACTTTAGTTTAACATTCTTTATAAGTACCTGAGCAACAAA
>CAMJWJ010000018.1 GCA_946409435.1 uncultured Prevotella sp.
CGTATCTGGTCGTTGCCGGCACCCGTCGAACC
Source organism: uncultured Prevotella sp. (assembly GCA_946409435.1). Classification (GTDB taxonomy): domain Bacteria; phylum Bacteroidota; class Bacteroidia; order Bacteroidales; family Bacteroidaceae; genus Prevotella. The sequence continues at coordinate 33 of CAMJWJ010000018.1, forward strand.
GTGGGCAATGGCATCGGCGCCGATCTCCTTGGCGTAGCGTGCTATGGCGATGGCCTGGAAGATGCGCTCGCTCGATACCGAGATAGGGTAGCAGTTGTTACGCAGCACGTTGCCGAAAATCATGTATTTCAGCGACTTCTCGTAATATTCCTGTGTCACGTCGAGCGTCACATATTTCACGGCGCCCAGTTTGTAGGCGTTCTCCTCGTTGGTCTTCAGCTGCTCAGCCGAGAAGCCGCCCGTGTTGGCACAGGCTGCATAGACATCATAACCGTTCTTACTTAAATACATCACCGTGTAGCTGGTGTCCAATCCACCGCTAAATGCTACTACTACTTTCTTGTTTGCCATATCATTGATTTATTTTACATTTCTCATTACTCATTTCTCTTTTTTTATGTCTCCTGCGTCAAGAGCCTTGATGCGGGAGATAACGTCTTCCGGAATCTTGGCAGGCAGATGTTCCTCGGGGTCGTAGAGCATGGCCGTACAGATGCAGTACTTACGACCGGTGCGGTGTAGCACGTCGACGTTCACGCAGCCCTCGCAGCCGCGCCAGAAGGCCTCGTCGTCCGTCAGGTCGGCAAACGTTACGGGCTGGTAGCCCAGCTCGGTGTTCATCTTCATCACGGCAGCTCCGCTTGTCAGGGAGAAAATCTTGGCGTGCGGCCAGCGGGTGCGCGCCAGCGAGAACGTCATGTCCTTGATTTTCTTGGCTACGCCCAGTCCTCGGAAGTCGGGGTGTACGATGAGTCCTGATGTCGTTACGTACTGCTTGTTGCCCCACGTCTCGATGTAGCTGAATCCGGCGAACCTCTTGCCGCTGAGTGCAATGACCGCCTTGGCCTCCTTCATCTTAGTGGCCAGATACTCGTGCGTTCGTTTGGCAATACCCGTACCGCGGACCTTTGCCGCGTCGGCAATGGTCTGCAGAATGGTATCGACGTAAGCCTCGTGCTCGGGACCTGCCACCAATATTTGCAGTCCCTCTTGTCTCCCCTCGAGGGAAGATGAGGGATTGTTTGTTGTCTTTTCTGTATCTTCCATCATATTTGTTGTATAGTGTTTTCTTTCTTTCCCTTATTCCTCCTTTGCTGTCACAGGGATTGAGAGAGCTACCTCATGTTTGGTACCACCTCTCTGAGTGCTGTTATCACTTCTTCCTTTGACACACCCGGTTTAATGACAATGAAAATGGTGTCGTCACCTGCTATCGTGCCTAATATCTCGTCAATGTGGCTGTTGTCTATGTTGTATGCAATGGAACTGGCATAGCCTGGGCGTGTCTTGATGACACCCATGTTACCGGAAAACTGGATGCTCAGGAATCCCGGCACCTGCATCATCTCTTGCAGTGTGCGTGGCGTGGATACCCGTTTGTACATCGTGTCGTTGGGAAGTACATAGACGTAGCTGCCCCGCATAGTGGCTGCCTTGGCGACCTTCAGCTGCTTCAGGTCACGGCTCAGCGTTGCCTGCGTCAGTTGGAAGCCTTCCTTCTTCAGTGCTTCCAGCAGTTCGTCCTGGCTGCCTAACTGCTGGCTGGAAATAATCATTCGCAAAGCGTCCAACCTGTTGTTCTTAATCTTCATTGTCGGTATATTTATTCAAAATTGCCTGCAAAATTATACATAATAATGCATATAGCCAAACTTTCTCATGCATTTTTTGCATTATTTGACCAAATTGATGACTAATTCTTGCATATTATAAGAAAAATGTGTATCTTTGCCGAACTTTATGTTTTCGTACGTACATTAATAATATAATAGAATATGAACGACAATCAGAACAAGCAACAGAACCAGTTGCAAATCGAGCTGCCTGCAGACGTGGCACAGGGACAGTATGCTAATTTAGCCATCATTTCCCATTCCAGTAGTGACTTCATCCTCGACTTTGTCCGTGTGTTGCCCGGGCTTCCGAAGGCCCAGGTGAAGAGCCGCGTCGTGCTGGCTCCAGAGCATGCCAAGCGCCTGGTGGCTGCACTCCAGGAGAATATCGTGCGTTATGAGCGCGAGTTCGGACCTATCAGAATTCCCAACCAGGAGCCGCGTACCATCGCTCCCTTTCCCGTAGGCAAAGGTGAGGCATAACAACTATTGTCACCACACAAAAACATGAAACGTAGAATCGTTGTCAAGATAGGCTCTAACGTACTGACGCGCCCTGACGGAAAGCTTGACGTGACACGCATGTCGGCACTAGTCGACCAGGTGGCTTGGCTGCGGTGGCAGGGCATCGAGGTGATACTTGTCTCCTCGGGCGCTGTGGCTTGCGGGCGCCGTGAGCTGACCGTCGACCACTCATTGGACTCTGTGGAGCAGCGCCAGCTGTTCTCGGCCATTGGACAGGTGAAGCTTATCGGCTTGTATTACGACCTATTCCGTGAGTATGGCATCCATGTCGGGCAGGTGCTGACTATGAAAGAGAACTTTGACCCTGGCGAGCAGTACCAGAACCAGCAGGCCTGCATGGCTGTCATGCTGGAGAACGATGTCATACCTATCGTCAATGAGAACGACACCGTCTCGGTCACCGAGCTGATGTTCACCGATAATGATGAACTCAGCGGACTCATCGCACAAATGATGAAGGCCGACACGCTCGTTCTGCTGTCAAACATTGACGGTATCTATAATGCCCATCCCGACAACCCGGCCGCCGAACTGATCCGTGAAGTGGCTCCCGGACGTGACCTCTCGGAGTATATACAGCCAGAGAAGAGTGCCTTCGGACGTGGAGGCATGCACTCGAAGTACACCACCGCATCGAAGGTCCAGCAGGCAGGCATCCGCGTCATCATTGCCAATGGTGAGCGGGAGCAGGTGCTCGTTGACCTTGTGCAGAACAAACAAAATGTACCACACACAGAATTCATACCTTATGGAACTCACTGAAACCTTCCAGCGCGTCAAAGCCGCCAGCAAGTCGTTGCCACAGCTTTCCGACACGCTGCGTAACCAAGTCCTGAATGCTGTGGCCGACGCCATTGTCGACTACAAGGAACGCATCCTTGTGGCTAACGAGAAAGACCTGGCCAAGATGGATCCCAAGAATCCGCTATACGACAGGTTGCAGCTGACTGACAAACGTCTTGACGACATTGCCGCCGACATGCGTAACGTTGCTCTGCTACCCTCACCGCTTGGTCACGTCACAAAAGAGAAGACGTTGCCGAACGGTCTGCGCCTGCACCGTGTGTCGGTACCCTTTGGGGTTATCGGTATGATTTACGAGGCCCGCCCTAACGTGACGTTCGACGTCTTCTCCTTGTGTTTCAAGAGTGGCAACGCCTGTGTACTGAAGGGAGGCTCCGATGCCGACCTGTCCAATCAGGCTTCCGTTGAGCTGATTCACGAGGTGTTGTCACAGTACGGCATCAATCCCGACGTCGTCACCCTGCTGCCTGCTACCCACGAGGCCACGGGCGAGATGCTCAATGCCGTAGGCTGTATCGACCTTTGCATCCCGCGTGGAGGCCGCCGGCTCATCGACTTTGTGCGCAATACCGCCCGCATTCCTGTCATTGAGACGGGAGCCGGTGTGGTGAATACGTACTTCGACAAGGATGGTGATCTTGAGATGGGCAAGGCTATCATCTGCAATGCCAAGACACGCCGTGTCTCCGTATGCAATGCCCTCGACTGCCTGATTATCCATGAGCGTCGCCTTGGCGACCTCTTTGAGTTGGTTGGCCCTCTGCTTGACCATAAAGTGGAGCTGTATGCCGACGGGCCTGCCTACCAGTTGCTGGAGGGGAAATATCCGACCATCCTGCTGAAGCAGGCCACCCACGAGTCCTTTGGTACTGAGTTCATGGACTACAAGATGGCTATCCGTACCGTTGCTTCGCTCAGCGAGGCACTGGACCACATCGACCGTTATGGCAGCGGCCACAGCGAGGCTATCATCACACAGAACGAAGAAACGGCCAGAACGTTCCAGCAGGCTGTCGATGCTGCCTGCGTCTACTGGAATGCTCCGACCTCATTCACTGACGGTGCCCAGTTTGGACTGGGTGCCGAGATAGGTATCTCGACGCAGAAGCTCGGCCCGCGTGGTCCCATGGCGCTGGAGGAGATGACCACCTACAAGTGGATTATTGAGGGAGAGGGACAGACGAGAGGGTAAAAGGTGAAAAAGTAAAATAATAAAAAAATAATAATTCATGCGCACATTCATTAACGTGGAGGACATCGGCGACCTCCGTCAAGCACTCGCCGAGGCACAGGAGATCAAGAGTGACCGGTATAAGTACCAACACTTGGGCAAGAACAAGACGCTCATGATGATCTTCTTTAACAACTCGCTACGTACACGTCTGTCTACGCAGAAGGCTGCCATGAACCTCGGCATGAATGTCATTGTGCTGGATGTCAATGCCGGTGCGTGGAAGTTGGAGACGGAGCGTGGCGTCATCATGGACGGCGACAAGTCGGAGCACCTGCTGGAGGCCATTCCCGTCATGGGCTGCTATTGCGACATCATTGGCGTGCGGTCCTTTGCAGGGCTGACCGACCGCGAGTACGACTATGCCGAGACCGTGCTGCAGCAGTTTATCAAGTACAGCGGCCGCCCCGTGTTTGCCATGGAGACGGCTACGGTGCACCCGCTGCAGGCCTTTGCCGACCTGATTACCATCGAGGAGTATTGGAAAGCCCCCCTGTCGTCCCCCACGGGGACAGTAGGCGTGGATCGCCCCAAGGTAGTTCTCACGTGGGCACCTCACTGCCGTGCGTTGCCGCAGGCTGTTCCCAACTCGTTTGCACAATGGATGCGAGCTGCCGATGTGGACTTCGTCATTACCCACCCCGAGGGCTACGAACTCGATCCGCAGTTTGTGGGTGATGCTCGGGTGGAGTACGATCAGCGTAAGGCTTTCGAGGGTGCCGACTTCATCTATGCCAAGAACTGGAGCAATCCTGGCGTGACGTGTCCGCAGGACTATGGTAAGATTACCAGCAAGGACATGTCGTGGACGGTAGATACCGAACACATGTCATGGACTAACCATGCCAAGTTCATGCACTGTCTGCCCGTACGTCGTAACCTCATTGTCACCGACGACGTCATCGAGTCGCCCGACAGCATCGTCATTCCCGAGGCTGCCAACCGCGAGATATCGTGTTCGGTTGTGCTGAAGCGCATGCTGGAAGTGCTGTAGTACTTGTCGCTACTTAGAATAGTACTTCTGTACTAAAGAAATAATGCCGTCGGGTACGAGTCCGGTGATGCTGTCACCGGCTTGTACCCGACGGCGTATGTTCGTGCTGCTGACGTCGAGCAGCGGCAGCTGGATGGTGCCTACGTGGTTGTCTCGGGGATAGACGGCGATGTCGTAGTGGCGCAGGATATCCTTCCAGTGGCGCCAACGCTCAAAGTGCGCCCAGTTGTCGCCACCGATGAGCAGCGTGAAGCGGTAGTCGGGATAGTCGGCAGAGAGGTGCTGCAGCGTGTTCCATGTGTAGGAGGGCTTTGGCAGGTGAAACTCATAGTCGCAGGCCTTCACACCATCGACACCCACCAAAGCCTTCTGTGCCATTTCCATCCGCAGGTGGTCGTCCAACAGGTCTGCAGCCTGTTGCTTGAGGGGATTCTGTGGCGACACCATCAGCCATACCTCGTCAAGTCTGCATTGCTCACGAGCTGCCTGAGCCAAGGTAATGTGGCCGTAGTGTATCGGGTTGAAGGACCCGCCGAAGATGCCGATTTTCATCATGCCAATTTGTCGTTTGGTCGTTATGCTGTTAAATCGTTTCGCCGTTATTTGTTTAGGAACTCCTCGACGACACGCAGCGTCTCCTGCTTGGCCGTGTCAAGGTCGTCGTTTACGATGACGCGGTCGAACTGTGGCGCGAAAGTCAGTTCGAAGGCTGCCTTGGCCAGCCGCTGCTCGATGGCTTCAGGAGTGTCCGTGGCACGTCCCACCAGTCGGCGGCGCAGCTCGTCGACCGACGGTGGCTGGATGAAGAGGCTCAGCGCCTCGTCGCCATAGTATTTCTTGATGTTCACGCCTCCCTTTACGTCGACGTCGAACACTACGTTCTGTCCTTGTTGGCGCTGGTGCTCTACCTGCTGTTTCAGTGTGCCGTAGAATCGGTCGGCATAGACTTCCTCGTATTCCAGGAACTCGTCGGCAGCTATCTTTTCCTTGAATTCCTCGGGCGTCAGAAAGAAGTATTCCACCCCGTTCTGCTCTGTGCCACGTGGCTGGCGTGAGGTACATGATATGCTGAAATACAGTCTTAGCTCCGGATGTTCCTGCATGAGCCACTGTACGATAGTGCTCTTCCCGCTACCACTGGGAGCACTGACGATGAGCATTTTTCCTTTCATAACTATGAACTATGAACTATGAACTCTGAACTCTGAACTACAAAGCATTAAGCACCTGTTCCTTGATTTGCTCCAGTTCGTCCTTCATCTTGACCACGATGTTCTGCATCTCGGCCTGATTGGACTTTGAACCGGTAGTATTGATTTCGCGGCCCATCTCCTGTGCAATGAAACCGAGCTTTTTGCCCTGTCCAGGCTTGTCGGCCATGGTCTCGCGGAAGTATCTCAGGTGGTTGGCCAGCCGTTGCTTCTCCTCGCTGATGTCCAATTTCTCGATATAGTAGATCAGCTCCTGTTCCAGGCGGTTCTTGTCGTAGTCAACTTCAGGAATCTGCTTCAGTCCGTCGACGATACGCTGGCGAATCTTCTCCACACGGCTCTTCTCGTAGGGTTCGATAGATGCTAACAGCTGCTGGATATTGTCTATCTTCTCGGCAAACATCTTCTCCAGGGCGGCACCTTCCTGGGCGCGGAAGTCCAGCAGGTGCTGGATGGCATCGCACACACCCTGACGGGCAGCCAGCCATTCCTCGTCGTCAAGGACCTCGACTTCGGTCTTGGTCAGCACGTCGGGCATGCGGACCAGTGTCTGCATCCAGTCGATGCCTGCCGTCAGCTGGTTCTGCTCGGCAAAGGCCCGCAGCTGTTCGTAGTAGTTCTGCATCAGCGTCGTGTTCAGCGGGTTGGCTTCTGTTGAGGCATCCTTTTCTATCCAGAGTGCAAACTCCACCTTGCCTCGCACCACCTTCTCGGCTATCGTCTGCCGTATTTCCATCTCCTTTTCCCGGTAGAGTGGGGCGATGCGTGTCGTCAGGTCCAGTTGTTTGGAGTTGAGCGACTTGATTTCCACATTGATTTTCTTTCCTTTGTAAGCTACTACGGTTTTGCCGTAGCCTGTCATTGAGTGTATCATAATGGTATTCTTCTTAATAATGTTTGCAAAGGTACGAATAAGTGAGCGAAATACCAAATTTATTTGAGTATTTCCGAGCGAGAGTGCTTTCTTGCGACAATAAAAAGGTACGAATAAGTGAGTGAAAAAGCAAATAAAAATGTATTTTTGTTTTGTATTGTTCTCGCTTATTCGTACCTTTGACCTGTCGGTCGAATGTACTCTCGCTCGGAAATACTCAAATAAATTTGGTATTTCGCTCGCTTATTCGTACCTTTGCAGTCAAAAAGTGAAAAATGGCTTGCATACTACATATTGAGACGAGCACAAATGTCTGCTCAGTGGCTGTCAGCGAGGATGGTCAATGTATCTTTGAACAGCAGGAACATGGCGACAAAGGTGCAGGGGCTGAACGGCTGGGTACGATGGTCGACGAGGCTTTGTCGTTTACTGACAACCATGCCATCCCCTTCGATGCCGTCGCTGTCAGCTGTGGTCCTGGCTCGTATACGGGGCTGCGCATCGGTGTGTCGATGGCCAAGGGCATTTGCTATGGCCGCGACTTGAAGCTGATAGCCGTGCCGACGCTGGAGCTGCTCTGTGTACCCTTATTGCTGAAGGAGAAAGTCGTCGTAGCAGGCGATACGTTAGCCGCCCCCCTGCCAGACGATGCCCTGCTCTGTCCGATGCTCGATGCCCGCAGGATGGAGGTCTACGCCGCCCTCTACGACCGTGCGTTACACGAGGTACGCCCCGTCAGTGCCGATGTGGTCGGCAGCGACACCTACCGACGGTGGCTTGACGAGCATCCTGTCTACTTCTTTGGTAACGGAGCCATGAAGTGCCGCGAGGTCATCAGTCACCCGAACGCCCGCTTTATTGAGGGCGTTGAGCCGCTGGCCAAGTGGATGCAGCCGTTGGCTGAGCGCCGCTTCCTGAACGGACAGTTCGAGGACGTGGCCTATTTCGTGCCTTTCTACCTGAAGGACTTCGTGGCCATCAAGCCCAAGAACCTGCTTTAAGTTCCCTACGTAAGGGACCCGGGGGCCTGAACAAGCGCAGGTGCCCCGTCAGTAATTATATTAAGAAAAAAAGTCTGAGGAACGCTTGTTCAGACCACACCCCTACACTGAGGGGTACGCAAGATGGATATTAAAGGTTTAGACTACAACACCCAGCGTGAACAACTCGTGATGCCGGAGTATGGCCGTGAGATACAGAAGATGGTCGACGTTGCCGTCGCACTGCCTTCCAAGGAGGATCGGCTGCGCTGTGCTCAGAGTATTATCCGCCAGATGGAGAACAAGAACCCGCAAGTGCGCGACAGCAAAGACTATCAGCAGACGCTGTGGGACCACCTGTATCTGATGAGCCATAAGCAGTTGGACATCGACTGGCCCTACGACGTGAGCAATGCCGAGAAGATCACGTCGAAGCCGCAGCCCATGGCTCACCCCGTCAAGGACGGTCAGGCCCAGATGCGCCACTACGGCCGTCTGATGCAGCACGTCTTTGAACAGCTGAAGACCATGCCCGAAGGTGCTGAACGCGACGAACTGGTGAGGCAGACCGCCAACCAGATGAAGCGCGACCTGCTGGCATGGGGGCACGGCTCTATGGACGACGAGCGTGTGGCCGACGATCTGGCCCGCTTTACCGATGGCAAGATTCAGATAGACCTCTCTTCCTTCCGTTTCGAGCGGGTAGGGGGTAATGCCTCTCCCTCCGAGGGTGGCGGTAAGCGCAAGCGTAAGAAGTAATTGTGAATAGTTAACTGTGAATAGCCTATGGCTTCATTTAAGATAGAGGGCGGCCACCTGCTGAGCGGCGACATCACGCCGCAGGGTGCCAAGAACGAGGCATTGCAGGTGATATGTGCCACGCTGCTGACCCACGACGAGGTCGTCATCCGTAACATTCCCGACATCCGTGACGTCAACAACCTCATTCAGCTGTTGCGTGACATAGGGGTGAAGGTGAATGGCAGCGGCGGCAGTCTGTCGTTCCAGGCCGACAGCCTGAACATGGACTATCTGGAGAGCGACGAGTTCGTCAGCAAGTGTGCCCAGTTGCGTGGCTCGGTCATGATGATTGGTCCGCTGTTGGCCCGCATGGGTAAGGCCATCGTCACCAAGCCCGGTGGCGACAAGATCGGGCGCCGTCGGCTGGACACCCACTTCTTCGGTTTCCAGCAGTTGGGCGCAAAGTTCCGCCACATTGCCGAGCGTAACGTCTACGAGATCGGTGCGCGCCGGCTGAAGGGTACCTACATGCTGCTCGACGAAGCCTCCGTCACGGGTACGGCCAACATCATCATGGCCGCCGTGCTGGCCGAGGGCACCACCACCATCTACAACGCCGCCTGCGAACCGTATGTGCAGCAGCTGTGCCACATGCTGAACCGCATGGGTGCCAGCATCAGCGGCATCGGCTCAAACCTGCTGACCATCGTCGGCGTCGATACCCTGCACGGTACGGACCACCGCCTGTTGCCCGACATGATTGAGGTCGGCTCGTTTATAGGCATGGCAGCCATGTGTGGCGACGGCATACGCATCAAGGACGTGTCGCTCAGCAACCTTGGCATCATTCCCGAGGCCTTCCGACGCCTTGGCGTGAAGGTAGAGACCGACGGCGACGACCTCTTTGTACCGCGCCAGAAGCACTACGTCGTAGAGTCATTCATCGATGGTACCATCATGACGCTGGCCGATGCACCCTGGCCCGGACTGACGCCCGACCTGCTCTCGGTGCTCATCGTGGTAGCCACCCAGGCCCGCGGCTCCGTACTCGTTCATCAGAAGATGTTCGAGAGCCGACTGTTCTTTGTCGACAAACTGATTGACATGGGTGCACAGATCATCCTCTGCGACCCCCACCGTGCCGTCGTTGTCGGTCACGACCGCAAGCTGACGTTGCGTGCCCAGCGCATGTCCAGCCCCGACATCCGTGCCGGCATTGCCCTGCTGATAGCTGCCATGAGTGCCAATGGTACCAGTACCATCAGCAACATCGAGCAGATAGACCGTGGCTACGAGCACATTGAAGACCGCCTGAACGCCCTCGGCGCCAAGATAGAACGAACATGATTAGACGAGAAGAGGTTTACAAGATAGGACGCTTAGGCAGGGCGCATGGCGTGAAGGGCGAGGTGTCATTCCAGTTCGACGACGACATCTTCGACCGCGTCGATGCCGACTATCTGGTGCTCGACATCGACGGCATACTCGTGCCTTTCTTCATGGAGGAGTACCGCTTCCGCTCCGACAGCGTCTGCCTGGTGAAGTTCTGCGACGTTGACACCCAGCAGCGGGCATCTGAGCTGACGGGCTGCGACGTCTACTTCCCCCGTGCGCTGGCCGACGAGGCCGACGAACAGCCCTCGCTGGCCAGTCTGGTGGGGTTCCGGGTAGTAGATGCTGACAAGGGCAGCACCGTCGGAACCATAGCAGCCATTGACGACACCACCGTGAACATCCTTTTCGAACTGGAGGACGGCACGCTCATTCCTGCCAGCGACGACCTGATAGAGGACATCGATACCGACCGTGCTACCGTTGTCATGCACCTGCCCGAAGGACTGCTCGACCTGTAGCCGGCAAAAGGTCGCCCGCCTATTTCCGTGAGGAGCCTGCCTATATCTTCTTCCGGAAGGCATTAAACCTAGAAAACAACGAAAAAATCTGCACCTCTGCACCCTTCGTCATAACCTTTTATGAGTCAGTCTTTTAGGTGGGTGCAGATAGGGTGCAGTGGTGACAGATTCTGTCGGAATTTAACATTTCAGGTGCCCATTTTCGACTTCACAACCATGTTTGTATTGGGCAAAAATCATCAAAAAACCTTTTTTAAGCAAGACTCTAAAAAGATTGATGTCTCATAACCCTTATGAAACTCGGCAAGAATATTGTCGTTAGATGCAAATAACTTGCTGCCCGTTTTCCCAACGTGGGAAAAAAATATTCCCAACGTGGGAAAAATTCATTCCCACCGTGGGAAAATTGATAACTTGCATGGAAACTGGAATAAAACGGCCTAACGACCTTATGATTTTAAGTGTGTTCCGGCCAAAAAATGGGCTGTTTTTGCTGATTTTGCCCCGAATCTGTCACTACTGCACCCAATCTGCTCCGCCTAACTCGTTGACTATCAACGAGTGTTGCAGAAGTGGCAGATTTGCAACAAAAAATATTTTCTTAGTAGGAGTGCTCGGCAATAAAGTTTTTTGTTTTGTATCGTTCTCGCTTATTCGAAGGTTTAGCTCGACGAAGTCAACCTTTTTGCTGACGCAAGAAGATACTCTCGCTCGGAAATGTCCAAATAAATTTGGTATTTCGCTCGCTTATTCGTAGCTTTTTGCTGACGCAAGAAGATACTATCGCTCGACAATAAAAACAAAAAAACACTTTTTTGTTTTGTATTGTTCTCGCTTATTCGTACATTTTTGCTGACGCAAGAAGATACTCTCGCTCGGAAATGTCCAAATAAATTTGGTATTTCGCTCGCTTATTCGTACCTTTGCAGGCAAATTTGAAAAAGATGTCACCAAATAAGAGAAAACAGATAGCCATCCTCGGCTCAACAGGGTCGATAGGCACCCAGGCTCTTCAGGTCATCGAGGAGCATAGCGACCTGTATGAGGTCTACTGTCTGACGGCTAACAACCGCGTGGAACTGCTGGCCGAGCAGGCCCATAAGTTCAAACCGGCGGCCATCGTCATCGCCAACGAGCAACGCTACGACGAGTTGAAACGGCTGATGGACGACATGCCCGACGTGAAGGTGTATGCCGGCCGTCAGGCACTCGACGAAATCGTCGAGGCTAACCCCATCGACATGGTGCTCACAGCCATGGTGGGCTTTGCCGGACTGTCACCTACCATCCATGCCGTCAAGGCACGTAAGGCCATCTGTCTGGCCAACAAGGAGACGCTGGTGGTCGCTGGTGAGCTGATACGCGACCTCGCTGCCGAATACCATGTGCCCATCCTGCCCGTCGACAGCGAGCATTCTGCCATCTTCCAGAGTTTGGTGGGCGAAGACTACAACCCCATCGAGAAAATACTGCTGACGGCATCGGGCGGTCCCTTCCGCCAGTTCACCATGGAACAGCTGCAGACCGTCACCAAAGCTGACGCGCTGCGACATCCAACATGGGACATGGGAGCGAAGATTACCATCGACTCGGCGACCATGATGAACAAGGGCTTTGAGGTTATCGAGGCCAAATGGCTCTTCGGCGTCAAGGCATCGCAGATACAGGTGTTGGTACATCCGCAGTCCATCGTACATAGTGCCGTGCAGTTCCAGGATGGTGCCATCAAGGCACAGCTGGGCGTGCCCGACATGCGGCTGCCCATCCAGTATGCCTTCTCCTATCCCCGTCGACTGCCACTCAGCGGCAGCCGGCTGGATATGTTTGCACAAAAGCTGGAGTTCTACGAGCCGGACCTCAAGAAGTTCCGGTGTCTGGCACTGGCTTTCGAGGCCATCCAGAAGGGCGGCAACATGCCGTGCATCGTCAATGCCGCCAACGAGATTGTCAACCGCGGCTTCCTCGAAGACCGCTGCAGTTTCCTGCAGATGAGCGACGTCATCTCCGAGACCATGCAGCGCTGCACCTTTTCGGCCACCCCGGACTACGACACCTACGTGGCCACCGATGCGGAGGCCCGCAGAATTGCTACCGAACTAATTAGTCCCCTCAGTTAGGGGAATGGGGGCCTGGACAAGCGCAGACCTTCGCAATAAATACTAATCAATAATTTAATAATGTCTGATATACGCTTGTTCAGACCTCCTTCCCCCTAACTTAGGGGGCTAAGAACTATGGAAGTATTTTTAATTAGAGTATTACAACTGATATTGGCACTCTCGCTGCTGATATTGTTACATGAGGGTGGACACTTCTTCTTCTCCAAGCTCTTTGGCGTGAGAGTCGAGAAGTTCTACCTCTTCTTCGACTGGAAGTTCAGCCTCTTCAAGTTCAAGCCCAAGAACAGCGACACCGAGTACGGTCTCGGATGGATACCCCTGGGCGGCTACTGCAAGATAGCAGGCATGATCGACGAGAGCTTCGACACCGAACAGATGAAGCAGCCCGTGCAGAGCTACGAGTTCCGCTCCAAGCCGGCATGGCAGCGGTTGCTCATCATGATTGGCGGTGTGCTGGTCAACTTCCTGCTGGCATTGTTTATCTACGGACAGATACTCTACTGGTGGGGCGACACCTACATCCCAGTCAAGGACATGACGTACGGCATGAAGTTCAACGAGGAGGCTAAGGCATACGGTTTCCGCGACGGCGACATACTGGTGGGCACTGAGAAACGGCCGTTTAAGGACTTCTCGGCCGACCTCTACCGTGACATCTCAGAGGCTCACCGGGTCGACATCCTGCGCGACGGCAAGCCGATGAGCATCATGCTGCCCGGCGAACTGAACCTGCTGGGTATGCTGAAGGCCGAGCCGCGCTTTGTCTATCCCTTCATCCCTGCCGAGGTCGACAGCGTGCTGCCCGCCACTCCCGCAGCGGCTATCGGCATCAAGAAGGGCGACCGCATCCTTGCTGTCAACGGTTCACCCGTTGACTCGCACAACGCATTCCTCGACCTGATAGGCCGCCGTGCCGACATGCTTGCCACAGCCAAGACACCAGCCGACAGTCTGAAGGCGCGCAGTGTCACCATCGTCTTTGGCAACGACGCGCATACTGATACCACGGCTGTCACGCTGACGGCTGACATGAAGTTAGGGTATGTGCCCCTGACGCTTGACCGAATATACAAGCCGACGACCGTCGAGTACGGATTCCTGGAGAGTATACCCGCCGGCATCAAGTATGGATGGAACGTGCTGGCTTCGTATGTCGACGACCTGAAGTACGTTTTTACCGCCGAGGGTGCCAAGTCGTTAGGAGGCTTTGGGGCTATCGGCTCGCTGTTCCCGCCGATGTGGGACTGGTACATGTTCTGGAAGATGACGGCATTCCTCAGCATCATCCTCGCCTTCATGAACATCCTCCCCATCCCGGCGCTGGATGGCGGACACGTGCTGTTCCTGCTCTACGAAATGATATTCCGCCGCAAGCCGTCGGAACAGTTCATGATAAGGGCGGAATATGTTGGATTCGGAATACTGCTGCTGCTGATGGTGGTGGCCAACCTGAACGATATCCTGCGCTGGCTACACATCATGTAGCAGCGCTTACTCGCCGAGCAATTCCTTGAGGGTTTCAAGACAGCGGGCGGCATTGATAGGCTTCGATAGGAAGTCTGAACAGCCTGCCTCAATAGCTGCCTGACGGTCACTGTCGAAAGCATTGGCCGTCAGCGCTACTATGGGGATGTCGGGCATCAAGGCCTTAATCTCCGCCGTGGCCTGCAGACCGTTCTTGATGGGCATCTTGATGTCCATCAGTATCAGGTCAGGTTTCTCGACAGGTGCGATGTCGACAGCTTCCTGACCGTTCTTGGCACGGAAAAACTCATAGTGGTTTCTCAGTATGTACGTCATCAGCATGTAGTTGCTGTCGTTGTCTTCTGCTACAAGAATTCTTTTCATGATGGTGATTTTTAGTGATTATCTGATTGTTTTCCGTTAATTGTTTACAAAAGTAGTGCTTTTTATTCAATAATCCTTGGATTTTTTCTACTTTTTAACTAATTTTGTGGCTCCAAACGTAACAAATATGAAAAAACAGCTACTAATTACTGCACTTATGTGCATGGTTGCACTGTGTGGCAACGCTCAGAATGTGATGGATGTGAACACCAAGAAACTGGGTGCTCCCATCCAGTCAACAATGTATGGTATCTTCTTTGAGGACATCAACTATGCTGCCGACGGCGGCCTGTATGGAGAACTGGTCAAGAACCGCTCGTTTGAGTTTCCCCAGCACCTGATGGGCTGGCAGGCCTTCGGGTGTGTCGACGTCAAAAACGACGGACCCTTTGAGCGCTGTCCCCACTATGTGGAGCTGAGCGACCCCGGTCATAAGGAGCGTCGCACCGGACTGACCAATGAGGGATACTTCGGCATCGGCGTCAAGAAGGGCGAGCAGTACCGCTTCAGCGTCTGGGCCAAGGCCCCGAAGGGAAAGGGTACCATCCGCGTACAGCTCATTGACGAGCACTCGTATAGCGAGCACCAGGAGTTTGCCGAGCAGACGCTGGACATCACATCGGCCAAGTGGCAGAAATATACCGTCGTGCTGACCTCGAAGGTGACGATGAAGACAGCCAAGCTGCGCATCTTCCTGAAAGGCAGCAACAGCGTAGCCCTTGAGCACGTGTCGCTCTTCCCCGTCAATACCTTCAAGAACCGCGAGAATGGCATGCGCCGCGACTTAGCTCAGGCACTCGCTGACCTGCACCCTGGCATCTTCCGCTTCCCTGGCGGCTGCATCGTCGAGGGTACCGACCTCGACACCCGCTACCAGTGGAAGAACACGATAGGACCCGTTGAGAACCGTCCGCTGAACCAGAACCGCTGGGAGCACACCTTCGACTACCGCTACTACCCCGACTACTATCAGTCCTACGGCCTCGGATTCTTCGAGTTTTTCCAGCTCTCCGAGGACATCGGCGCAGAGCCGCTGCCCATCCTGAGCGTCGGACTGGCATGCCAGTACCAAAACTGGGAGAAGGAGTCAGCCCATGTACCCATGAACGAGCTGCAGCCTTATATTGACGACTGTCTCGACCTGATTGAGTTTGCCAACGGACCCGCTGACTCGAAGTGGGGCAAGGTGCGTGCCGACATGGGACACCCCGAGCCGTTCAACATGAAGTACATCGGTGTGGGCAACGAGCAGTGGGGAGAGTTCTACTACGAGCGACTGAAACCCTTCGTGGCTGCTATCCGTGCCAAGTATCCTGACATCAAGATTGTAGGTACCAGCGGACCCGTCCCCGAGGATAAGCCCGACAACACCTACCGTTTCGAGGATGGTTGGAAGGCTATGAAAGAG
This sequence comes from uncultured Prevotella sp., assembly GCA_946409435.1. GTDB lineage: Bacteria > Bacteroidota > Bacteroidia > Bacteroidales > Bacteroidaceae > Prevotella. Next base: position 16,235 of record CAMJWJ010000018.1, read on the forward strand.
CAGAAGGCTGACCTCGTCGACGAGCACTACTACCGCGACGAGCAGTGGTTCCTCAGCCACGGCTTGCGCTACGACAGCTACGACCGTAAAGGTCCGAAGGTGTTTGCCGGTGAGTATGCCTGCCACGGCAAGGGCAAGAAGTGGAACCACTACAGGGCAGCTATCCTCGAGGCAGCCTTTATGACAGGCTTCGAGCGCAATGCCGACGTGGTGCACATGACCACTCCCGCTCCACTCTTCGCCCATGTTGACGGGTGGCAGTGGCGTCCCGACCAGATATGGTTTGACCAGACACAGATGTTCAAAACCGTCAGCTACTACGTCCAGCAGATGTATGCTACCAATGCAGGCACCAATGTGCTGCAGCTCACCATGAAGCAGGGCGAGGGCAAGAAAGCCAAAGGCGTGCCCGTGGCTAATCAGGAGGGACAGAACGGTCTGTGGGCCACGGCAGCCTACGACAAGAATACCGGCGAGATCATCATCAAGGTCGCTAACACCTCGAGTACCGTTCAGCCTATCCAGCTGAACCTTAGCGACATAACGCAGGGAGGCGCGGCCACCACGCTGTCGCTGAGCTATGCTGGCTTGGATAGCGAGAACTCCATTGACAAGCCGGAACTCATCACACCGAAGAAAGGAACGGCACAGGTGACCGTCGATAAGAAGGCTGGCATGCTGACCGACCAAATGCCGGCCATGTCGTTCCGCATCTACCGATTCAAGAAGTAATCAAACACATTAATACTATATTATGACTGAACAATTAGAAGTGAAGGAACTGGAACAAGTCGTTGTCCGGTTCTCTGGCGACTCCGGCGACGGCATGCAGCTGGCCGGAAACATCTTTTCTACCGTGAGTGCAACGGTAGGTAACGGAATATCTACTTTCCCTGACTATCCCGCTGACATCCGTGCCCCGCAAGGCTCACTGACCGGTGTGTCGGGCTTCCAGGTCCACATCGGTGCAGGCAAGGTCTATACACCGGGCGACCTGTGCGACGTGCTGGTAGCCATGAACGCTGCTGCGCTGAAGACGCAGTACCGCTATGCCAAACCGAACGCTACGATTATCATCGACACTGACTCCTTTGGACCTAAGGACCTGGAGAAGGCGCAGTTCAAGAGCGACGACTACCTCGGCGAGATGGGCATAGACCCTGACCGTGTCATCCAGTGCCCACTGACTACGATGGTCAAAGACTGCCTGAAGGACAGCGGCATGGACAACAAGGCCATGCTGAAGTCGCGTAACATGTTTGCCCTGGGACTCGTCTGCTGGCTCTTCGACCGAGACCTGTCGCTGGTTGCCAACTTCCTGAAGGAGAAATTTGCCAAGAAGCCCGCTGTGGCTGACAACAATATCAAGGTGGTGCAGGCTGGCTACGACTATGGCCACAACACGCACTCCAGTGCCGTCAATGTCTACCGCATCGAGTCGAAGGAGAAAGTGCCTGGCCGCTATATGGACATCACTGGCAACAAGGCCACTGCCTACGGACTGATAGCCGCTGCCGAGAAGGCAGGGCTGCGCCTGTACCTTGGTTCATATCCTATCACTCCCGCCACCGACATCCTGCACGAGCTGTCGAAACATAAGTCGTGCGGTGTCGTCACCGTGCAGTGTGAGGACGAGATCAGTGGTGCCGCCTCGGCATTGGGAGCAGCCTTCGCAGGTGCACTGGGAGTCACCTCAACCTCTGGACCTGGCATTTGCCTGAAGTCAGAGACTATGAACCTGGGTGTCATCATGGAATTGCCACTGGTCGTCATCGATGTCCAGCGCGGCGGTCCTGCTACGGGCCTGCCTACCAAGTCGGAGCAGACCGACCTGCTGCAGGTCCTCTTCGGCCGTAACGGCGAGAGTCCCATGCCTGTCATCGCTGCACTCAGTCCTACCGATTGTTTCGATGCCGTCTACCAGGCTGCTAAGATAGCCCTGGAGCACATGACGCCCGTCGTGCTGCTCACCGACGCCTACGTGGCCAACGGCAGCGGAGCCTTCCGGCTGCCAGACATCACGAAGCTTGACGCCATCAACCCGCCATACGTTCCTGAGGAACTGAAGGGCAAGTGGACGCCTTATATGCGTGCTGAGAACGGTACCCGCTACTGGGCAGTGCCTGGACGTGAGGGATTCACCCACATCCTCGGCGGACTGGAGAAGGACTCCGAGACGGGAGCCATCTCGACCAATCCCGAGAACCACGACTTGATGACTCGTCTGCGTCAGCAGAAGATACAGAACATCCAGGTACCCGACCTTGAAGTGGAGGGCGACAAGGACGATGCCGACCTGCTCGTTGTAGGCTTCGGATCAACCTACGGACACCTGCACTCTGCTATGGACGAACTGCGTGCAACTGGCAAGAAAGTGGCCTTGGCACAGTTCAAGTACCTGAACCCGCTGCCCGCCAATACCGCTGCCGTACTCTCGAAGTACAAGAAGGTGGTGGTGGCTGAACAGAACATGGGTCAGCTTGCTGCCTACCTTCGCATGAAGGTCGACAACTTCACGCCCTACCAGTTCAACCAGGTCAAGGGACAACCCTTCGTGGTCGAGGAACTCGTGAACTATTTCAAAATGATAATAATTTGAACTACAAACAAGAAGTATTTTTATCGACAACGGATTTATCGGATTTAACGGATTATTCTTATAAGTAGCGATAGGCAAATGGATATGAACCACAATCAAACAAAGCTGATATATTCAGAAGAAACGTACAAAATCATTGGTGCGGCTATGAGGGTTCATAGTATTCTTGGCCCAGGATTTTCAGAGAAGGTATATCAAGAGGCATTGGCCATTGAATTTGCTGATTGTGGAATACCGTTTGTCCGTGAAACCGCTATTCATGCGTCATACAAAGGAGTTGTTTTAGAAGGTTCTTTTATCCCAGATTTCATTTGCTTTGATAAAATAATAGTAGAACTGAAAGCTGTCAGAGAACTCGACGATGTTCATCGGTCACAAGCCATCAACTATGCAAAAATTGCAGGATTCAAACTATCGTTACTCCTCAATTTCGGTGAAGCCTCCCTTGTAAAGGAAAGATTTCCTATAAAATAATCCGTGTAATCCGTTAAATCCGTTGTTTAAATATATTTATTGTAAATAATAAAAGAGTTATGAGTAATTATAGTGCACAAGATTATAAGAAGGGGCAGCCGAGGTGGTGCCCAGGTTGTGGTGACCATTTCTTTCTGGCTTCCCTTCACAAGGCTATGGCCGAGATTGGTGTAGCCCCTGAGAATATTGCTGTCATCAGCGGAATCGGATGTTCCAGCCGTCTGCCTCACTATATGGCCACCTACGGCATGAATACCATTCACGGCCGTGCGGCAGCCATTGCCACAGGCTGTAAGGTTGCTAACCCGAAGCTTTCCGTATGGCAGGTCAGCGGCGATGGTGACGGCTTAGCCATCGGTGGTAACCACTTCATTCATGCCAACCGAAGGAACATCGACCTGAACATGATTCTGCTCAACAACCGCATCTACGGTCTTACTAAGGGACAGTATTCGCCCACGTCGCCCCGTGGTTTCGTGTCGAAGTCCAGCCCCTACGGCACCGTTGAGGATCCGTTCCGTCCTGCAGAACTGTGCTTTGGTGCACGCGGTCATTTCTTTGCCCGTTGTGTAGCCACCGATGCTGCCGGTACCGTCGAGGTGCTGCAGGCTGCCTATCGCCACAAAGGTGCCAGTGTCACCGAGGTGCTGCAGAACTGCGTCATTTTCAACGACGGCTGCCATGAGGCTGTCTATAAGAGTGAGAACCGCAAGAAGAATGCCATCTACGTGCGCCACGGCGAGAAACTCGTTTTCGGCGAGAACAATGAGTACGGACTTGTGCAGCAGGGCTTCGGTTTGAAGGTCGTCGAGATAGGCAAGGACGGCTACACGCTCGACGATGTGCTGGTTCACGATGCTCACTGCGAGGACAACACGCTACAGCTGAAGCTGGCCCTGATGGGCAACGGCGACGGCTTCCCCATTGCGCTTGGTGTCATCCGTGACGTGGAGGCTCCCACCTACGACGAAGCCGTCCATGCCCAGATTGCTGAGGTCAGCGCTCAGAAGAAGTACCATAACTTCACCGAGCTGCTCATGACCAACGACACATGGGAGGTGAAGTAAACATGCTATTAAAAGGAAATATATGAGAAAGAATTTTGTTGAAGAACTGAAATGGCGCGGTATGCTGGCACAGATGATGCCTGGCACGGAGGAGCTGCTTCAGAAGGAGATGGTCACGGCCTACCTGGGTACTGACCCGACGGCCGACTCACTACATATCGGTCACCTCTGTGGTATTATGATGCTACGTCACCTGCAGCGCTGCGGCCACCGTCCCGTCATTCTGGTGGGTGGTGCCACGGGCATGATTGGCGACCCCAGCGGCAAGTCGCAGGAGCGTAACCTCCTGAACGACGAGACACTTCGCCACAACCAGGAGTGCATCAAGCGTCAGGTGGCTAAGTTCCTCGACTTCGAGTCGAAGGACGAGAACGCCGCCCTGATGGTCAACAACTACGACTGGATGAAGGACTTCACGTTCCTGGACTTTGCCCGTGAGGTGGGCAAGCACATCACCGTCAACTACATGATGGCCAAGGAGTCGGTACAGCAGCGCCTGAACGGTACGGCCCGCGACGGTCTGTCGTTCACTGAGTTCACCTACCAGCTGCTGCAGGGCTACGACTTCCTGTACCTCTACCAGCACTATGGCGTGAAGCTACAGCTGGGCGGTAACGACCAGTGGGGCAACATGACCACGGGCACGGAGCTGATCCGCCGCACGTTGGGCAACGAGGTGGAGACCTTCGCGCTGACCTGTCCGCTCATCACGAAGAGCGACGGCAAGAAGTTTGGCAAGACGGAGAGCGGCAACATCTGGCTTGACCCGCAGCGCACTACACCGTACAAGTTCTACCAGTTCTGGCTTAATGTCTCTGACGACGATGCCGAGCGCTACATCAAGATATTCACGTCGCTGGAGAAGGATGTCATCGACACCCTTGTCGAGGAGCATAAGGCCGACCCCGGCCGTCGTGTGCTGCAGAAGCGGCTGGCCGAGGAGGTGACAACGATGGTTCACTCGCGTGAGGCCCTCGATGCTGCCATTGAGGCCTCGAACCTGCTGTTCGGCAAGTCTACCAAGGAAGGTTTGGAGAAGCTTGACGAGCAGACGTTCCTTGACGTGTTCGACGGTGTGCCTCAGTTTGAGATTTCTAAGGACCAGCTGGGCCAGCCCGCCATTGAGCTGCTGACCACTGTCGCTCCCGTGTTCCCGTCGAAGGGCGAGATGCGCAAGATGGTGCAAGGCGGTGGCGTCAGCCTGAACAAGGAGAAACTGACCGACCAGCAGCGTGCCATCACGGCCGACGACCTCATCGACGGCAAATACCTGCTGGCTCAGAAGGGTAAGAAGAACTATTACCTGCTGATTGTCAAATAACATTCAGACAGCGACAACGATACTTGCAGCGGACTTACGCGGACAAGCACGGATGGCAATGAATAGATCCGTGCTTGTCCGAGTAAGTCCGCTGCTGATTATCTCGTGCAAAGATAGCAAGCATAGATACTGACAGATGCAAATCAGATGCTAATCACTACTAAAAACTAAAAAAATGTTTTTTTGTTTTGTAGTGTGCTCACTTCTTTGTACCTTTGCAAATCTATAGTAAAAGGTAAATAAGATTATGGGAAAGATAATAGCATTAGCAAACCAGAAAGGTGGAGTGGGCAAGACAACCACCACCATCAATCTCGCAGCATCGCTGGCCACACTGGAGAAGACAGTGCTTGTAGTCGATGCCGACCCGCAGGCCAACGCCTCCAGCGGACTGGGCGTAGACATACAGGAGGTGGACTGCTCCATCTATGAATGCATCATCGACAAGGCCGACGTGCGTGAAGCCATCTATACGACAGATATTGAAGGACTTGACATCATACCCAGCCACATGGACCTGGTGGGCGCTGAGATTGAGATGCTCAACCTGACCAACCGTGAGCGCATCGTCAGCCAGGTGCTTGAGCCGTTGCGCAACGAGTACGACTACATCCTGATCGACTGCTCTCCGTCGTTAGGCCTCATCACGGTGAACGCCCTGACGGCTGCCGACTCGGTCATCATCCCTGTGCAGTGTGAATACTTCGCCCTGGAGGGTATCTCGAAACTGCTGAACACCATCAAGATCATCAAGCAGAAGCTGAACCCGAAGCTGGAGATTGAGGGATTCCTGTTGACGATGTACGACTCCCGCCTGCGTCTGGCCAACCAGATTTACGACGAGGTGAAGCGCCACTTCCAGGAGCTGGTCTTCAAGACCGTCATCCAGCGTAACGTGAAACTCTCGGAAAGTCCGTCTCACGGTTTGCCCGTCATTCTCTACGATGCCGACTCGACGGGTTCTAAGAACCACCTGGCACTGGCTAAGGAGATCATCAACAAGGGTGAAATGAGCAGTGAAAAGTAAAAGGTAAAAAGAACAATGGCCGTAAAGAAGAAATACGATAGAAACGTGCTGGGACGCGGGCTTGACGATCTGGGCAGCGGACGCGGACTGGACGCACTGATAGACACCTCGGCAGAGGTGAAGACCGGCGGCTCGTCAAACCTGAACGAGGTAGAGCTGTCGCAGATAGACCCCAACCCCAACCAGCCACGCCGTGAGTTCGACGAGGAGTCGCTCGGCGAGCTTGCTACCAGCATCCGCGAGCTGGGCATCATCCAGCCCATCACGGTGCGCAAGATGGACGACGGCCGCTACCAGATTATTGCCGGCGAACGCCGCTGGCGTGCCTCGCAGCAGGCTGGGCTGACCACCATTCCCGCTTACATCGTCACCGTCGAGGATCAGAACGCCATGGAGATGGCCCTCGTCGAGAACATTCAGCGCGAGGACCTGAATGCCATCGAGATAGCGCTGGCCTACCAGCATCTGGCCGACGCCACGGGCATGACGCAGGCAAAGATTAGTGAGCGCGTAGGCAAGAGCCGTACTGCCGTCACCAACTATCTGCGGTTGCTGAAGTTGCCCGCCCAGGTACAGATGGCGCTGAAGAATCACGAGATAGACATGGGCCACGCCCGTGCCCTGCTGTCCATCGAGAGCCCTTCACAACAGATTAAGTTGTTCAAGGCTGTCCAGCAGCAGCAGCTCTCTGTGCGCAAGGTCGAAGAGATGGTGCAGGCGCTGAAGGGTGGCGAGGACATCAAGACCGCCAAAGGCCGCATCACGTCGAAGCCCCACCTGCCCGAGGAGTTCAATATCCTGCGCGACAGGCTGGCCCAGTTCTTCCAGACGAAGGTCCTCATGACGTGTTCTCCGAAGGGCAAGGGCAAGATCAGCATCCAGTTCGACAACGAGGAGGAGTTAGAGAAGATCATGAACGCGCTGGACAACGTGATCAACTAAAAGAGTAAAAAGACAAACCGAGTAAAAGGCAATCAAGTAGGAAGCAAGACAAGCAGGCAAGGAATGAAGATAGGAGTAATGAGCTACATAGCTGTCAGACGGGCGGTGAAACGGTGCTTACCTTTTTACCGTTTCGCCTTGTTGTCCTTCTGCCTGCTCAGCCTTTTGCCTCTCACCGTGACGGCTCAGACGACGGACACCCCCGTGCCCCTGACCGTCGTGGAAACCGGCGACAGCATCGGACGACTGCTGGCTCCCATGGACTCGATAGCCCGGGAGGATGCCGCCCTGCTGCAGGAAGACACCACGTCCGTCGTGGTCGCCAAACCGGAAAAGAAGCGTGTGCCACGCGACTGGAGCACCTGGAAGCCCAACCCGCAGCGGGCACTCTGGCTGGCACTGGTACTGCCCGGTGCTGGACAGATATACAACCGCAAGTACTGGAAACTGCCCATCATCTACGGGGGATTCATGGGTTGCATCTATGCCCTGACGTGGAACAACATGATGTACAAGGACTATTCACAGGCCTACCTCGACATCATGGACAAGGACCCGAACACGGCATCGTATAACAAGTTCCTGCACTTGGGACGACAGGTAACGCCGCAGAACGAGGAGCGCTATCAGAAGATTTTCAAGAGCCGCAAGGACCGCTACCGCCGCTGGCGAGACATGAGTTTCTTCGTCATGCTGGGCGTCTATGCCATTTCGGTCATCGATGCCTACGTCGATGCCGAGTTGTCGGTGTTCGATATCTCCAAGGACTTGAGCCTGAAGGTGTCGCCCGCCGTCATCCCTACCGGCATCGGTGGTGGCCGTGGCAGCGTGCTGCAGGCACAGTCGTTAGGAGTGAACTGCAGCCTGAACTTTTAGCAGTAAAGCAAGAAAAAGATTAAAGAAAAGAAAACAACAACAAGCATGAAGATACAAGGCAACAGCTACGGAATGGTTAAAACGGTGGTGAAATGGTTTCTGCCTTTTTGCCTCTTAGCCTTTTTACCCATCACCGCAACGGCACAGATAGAGGTGGACAACGACGATGACGACGACATCACCGTGGAAGAGGATGTCGTCAGCGACGACGACGAGTTCACCATTACCGACCTCAGTGGCAACGAGGAGGTCATCGAGTTCCCCGAGGCCATGACCTACGACCTCGACTCGCTGCTCAACCTGTATATGTCGAAGACCTATCTGGACGAGCCGCAGGACTGTAACATGCGCGACATCAACCCCGTCTACAGCCGTGAGGAGTACATCGACCGCTTAGGGCGCATGCCCACCGTCATGGAGATGGCCTACAACGACGTGGTGCAGAAGTTCATCGACCGCTACAGCGGTCGCCTGCGTCGCAGCATCAGCTACATGCTGGGAGCGTCGAACTTCTACATGCCCATCTTCGAGGAGGCCTTAGAGACCTACCAGCTGCCGCTGGAACTGAAGTACCTGCCCGTCATTGAGTCGGCCCTCAATCCGAAGGCCGTCAGCCGCGTGGGTGCTACCGGACTGTGGCAGTTCATGCTGGCCACGGGCAAGCAGTACGGTCTGCAGGTCAACTCACTGGTCGACGAGCGCCGCGACCCCGTGAAGTCGTCGGACGCTGCAGCCCGCTATCTGCGCGACCTGTACAAGATCTTCGGCGACTGGAACCTCGTCATTGCTGCCTACAATTGCGGCCCTGAGAACATCAACAAGGCCATCCGCCGCGCCAATGCTGCCAAAGGCAAGGACCAGGACGCCGATGCCGCCACGCAGAACAAGGACTACTGGCACATCTACCCCTACCTGCCCCGCGAGACACGCGGCTACGTCCCTGCATTCATTGCTGCCAACTACATCATGACCTACTACTCGCAGCACAACATCTGTCCCATGACCACCCGGCTGCCCGCCAAGAGCGACACCGTCATGGTCAACCGTAAGGTTCACCTGGAGCAGGTGGCCGAGGTGGTAGGTCTGAACATCGACCTGCTGCGCTCGCTGAATCCTCAGTACCGCCGCGACATCGTGCCGGGCAATACCGAGCCGTCGCCCATCCGTCTGCCGCTGACCGAGACAGGGCGCTTCATCGACTTAGAGGACTCAGTCTATAACTACAAGGCCAGCGAGCTGCTGACCAACCGTGCCGAGGTGGAGGTGAAGGACGACGTGCCCACCTACTACCACAAGAGCAAACGCTACACCCGTGGCAAGAAAGCCCGTGCCGGCCGTCGTACCGCAGCATCCAAGCGCCGTAGTGCTGCCTCCAAGCGACGCACTTCCGCCAGCAAGCGACGCTCGACCGCCAAGCGGCGTACTACTGCCAAGCGGCGCACGAGGAGGAGGAGATGACAGTACGCCACTTTCCCTCATACCTTATTATATATATAAGAAGACGACACTATTTTAGGAGACGATACATTTTTAGGAGACGATACATTTTTTAGGAGACGACATTTATTTTTAGGAGGTAACACTATGGATGAGGACATGATGCGCGAAGCTGCGGACGAGAAACTAATCAATGATGCATTCCAACAGCTGTTAGACAGCTACTTACAGTCACGCCACCGCAAGAAGGTGGACATCATCACAAAGGCATTCAACTTTGCCAAACAGGCACATAAAGGCGTGCGCCGCCTGTCTGGCGAGCCATATATCATGCACCCCATAGCCGTCGCCCAGATAGCCTGCCAGGAGGTGGGACTCGGTTCGACGAGTATCAGTGCTGCTCTGCTGCACGACGTGGTGGAGGACACCGACTACACCACGGAGGACATCGAGAACATGTTCGGTCCGAAGATAGCACAGATTGTCGACGGACTGACCAAGATCAGCGGCGGCATCTTCGGCGAGCAGGCGTCGGCCCAGGCCGAGAACTTCAAGAAACTACTGCTCACCATGAGCGATGACATCCGCGTCATCCTCATCAAGATATGCGACCGTCTGCACAACATGCGCACCCTGGAGTCGCAGCCTGCCAACAAGCAGTACAAGATAGCTGGCGAGACGCTTTACATCTATGCCCCGCTGGCCCATCGGCTGGGACTCTACAAGGTCAAGTCAGAGCTTGAGAACCTCTCCTTCCAGTACGACCACCCCGACGAGTATGCCAGCATCAAGTCGAAGCTGGCCTCCACCGAGGCTTCTCGCCACGAGCTGTTCGACCAGTTCATCATTCCCATCGAGGCCGAGCTGAAGAAGATGGGACTGCAGTACCAGATCAAGGAGCGTGTAAAGACTCCCTATTCCATCTGGACCAAGATGCAGAACAAGCACGTCACCTTCGACGAGATCTACGACATCCTGGCCGTCCGCATCATCTTCACGCCCAACAAGCGCGAGGAGGAGATCAACGAGTGCTTCAATATCTACGTTGCCATATCGAAAATCTATAAGAGCCATCCCGACCGGTTGCGCGACTGGCTGAGCCACCCCAAGGCCAACGGCTATCAGGCGCTGCACGTCACGCTGATGTCTAAGCAGGGACGATGGATAGAGGTGCAGATACGCTCCGACCGCATGGATGAGGTGGCCGAGCAGGGCTTTGCCGCCCACTGGAAATACAAGGACGGCGTAGAGGAGGAGTACACCGAGGACGAGACGGAGCTGAACGACTGGCTGCGCACCATCAAGGAGATACTCGACGACCCACAGCCCGACGCCATGGACTTCCTCGACGCCATCAAGCTGAACCTCTTTGCCAGCGAGATCTTCGTCTTTACGCCCAAGGGTGAGATCAAGACCATGCCCACTGGCTGTACGGCCCTCGACTTTGCCTTCTCCATCCACACCTTCCTTGGCAGCCACTGCATCGGTGCCAAGGTCAACCACAAGCTGGTGCCGCTGAGCCACAAGCTGCAGAGTGGCGACCAGGTGGAGATTCTTACGTCCAACTCACAGCACGTACAGCCGTCGTGGATCAACTTCGTCAGCACCGCCAAGGCAAAGGGTAAGATTCAGGCCATCCTGCGCCGCAGTCAGCGCGAACAGCAGAAGCTGGGTGAAGAGCGCATAGCGGAATTCCTGAAGAAGAACAACATCGAGAATACCCCCGGCGTCATCGACCAGTTGGCCGACTACCACGAATCACGCTCCCGCGACGAGTTCATCCAGTCCGTCGGCAAGCAGACCATCCTGCTCGGCGAGAAGGATGTCGACGAGCTGCTGGGCCGTAACAGCACAGGCAAGAAAGGCTGGCGCAAGCTGGTACCCTTCCTCGGGCGTGGCAAGCAGCAGCCGAAGAAGGGCGGCGAGGAGCAGCAGGAACTGTTTGTCGTGCCTGAGAACTTCAACCGCAAGAAGCCCATCTACATCAACGAGGACAACATCAACCAGTTTAAGTTCAAGCGCTGCTGTCACCCCATCCCCGGCGACGACGCCATGGGATTCATCGACGGCAAGCACCAGATTGAGATCCACAAGCGCGACTGTCCCGTGGCTGCCAAGTTGAAGGCCAGCTTCGGCAACCGCATCCTCGATGCCAAGTGGGACATGCACAAGCAGATGTTCTTCGATGCCACCATCCGCATCCAGGGCATCGACCGCGTGGGCATGCTTGTCGACCTGTCGCGTGTCATCTCCACCCAGATGAATGTCAACATCCACAGGCTGACCATCGACTCCGAGGACGGCGTGTTCGACGGCACCATCGAGCTGCGCGTCTACGACCGCCAGAACGTCAAGGAGATTATGAGCCAGCTGAAGAGCATCGACGGTCTGCAGGACATCACGCAAGTCTTGTAGACTCCACCACAACACAACGAAACTACAAACAATATGAAAAAACTAATCTGCATCATCATTGCCCTTTGTGGCATTGCTACTTCACAGGCGAAGAGCTACGACAACCCCGACACGCTGTTCGTGGCACGCGACGGCACGGCCGAGTTCCGCAACATCGCCGATGCCATCGAGGTCTGCCGGGCATTCATGGACTACCACAAGGTCATCTTCGTCAAGAAGGGCACGTACAAGGAGAAACTCGTCATCCCACAGTGGCTCACCCACATCGAGATATGCGGCGAAGACCGCGACCAGACGGTCATCACGTGGGACGACCACGCCAACATCAAGGCCGACATCACGCCGCTGACAGCTACCGGTGACGCCAAGAAGATCGGTACCTTCCGCACCTTCACGCTCAAGATCCAGGGCAGCAGCATCACGCTGAAGAACATCACCGTCGAGAACAACTCCGCACGGCTGGGGCAGGCCGTGGCGCTGCATACCGAGGGCGACCGCCTCGTGTTTGTCAACTGTCGTTTCCTTGGCCATCAGGACACCATCTATACCGGCAACGCCAAGACGCGCCTCTACTTCAAGGGCTGCTACATCGAAGGCACGACGGACTTCATCTTCGGCCCCTCGACGGCATGGTTTGAGCAGTGCGACATCTTCTGCAAGGCCAACTCCTACATCACTGCCGCCTCCACGCCGCAGGACGTGGCCTATGGCTACATCTTCAACAACTGCCGCATCACGTGTCAGGAAGGTGTCACCAAGGTCTACCTCGGACGGCCGTGGCGCGACTACGGCTACACGCTGTTCATGAACTGCGAGCTGCCTGCCCAGATACGTCCCGAGGGCTGGCACCACTGGCGCGAGGAGGCCAAGCAGACCGCCCGCTACATGGAGTACAACAACCGTGGCGACGGTGCCGCCACCGACCGCCGCGTCGCGTGGAGCCGCCAGCTCGGCAAGAAGGACGTCAAGGACATCACCCTCGACCGCGTCTTCAGCATCAGCGAGACGTGGCATCCCGAACAATAATCATATAGCTATGCGGTTCATCCTAATCCTTATCGCCCTGTGCTGCGGACTGTCAGCATCGGCCGGTGAACTTGTCTGGTTCGATGGCCAGCAGCCCGTCACCTATAGCCTGCCCAAGAAGGTGGAGCCAGTGGTCACCACCGCCTTGGAGATGTGGAAAGACGACCTACGTCAGGTGACCGGCATGACACCCGTTGCCGACAGCAAGGGCACCATCGTCGTCCGTCAGGGCAAGGGAGCCGCCGACGGCTTCCGCATCTACGTCAGCGACGGACATATTGTCGTCGAGGGCAGCGACGCCCGCGGCATGGCCTACGGACTGCTGGAACTGTCGCGCATGGCCGGTGTGTCGCCCTGGATATGGTGGGGCGACATCGTGCCGGAACGGAAGACGCAGCTCACCATCGACAGCAACTTCACCACCACCCAGCAGCCTGGCGTAGCCTATCGCGGTATCTTCCTCAACGACGAGGACTGGAGCCTGCGGCCGTGGAGCAGTCAGACCTATGCGCCCACCGGCGACAAGGGCACCATCAGCGCCCAGACCTACAAGCGCATCTTCCAACTGCTGCTACGTCTGCGCGCCAACACCGTGTGGCCCGCCATGCACGAGGGTACCACGGCCTTCTTCTTCACCCCTGGCGCCAAGGCCGTAGCCGACTCCTGCGGCATCGTCGTCGGCACGTCACACTGCGAGCCGCTGCTGCGCAACAACGTCGGCGAGTGGGACAAGGCGCAGCGTGGAGCCTTCAACTACCGTACCAACCGCGACGCCGTTCAGCAATACTGGACGGAACGGCTGCGCGAGGTCAGCCGCTCCAGCGGAAATATGTTCACCATCGGCATGCGTGGCATCCACGACAGTTCGATGGAGGGCTACAAGACCGACGACGAGAAGTTCGACGGACTGCAGCAGGTCATCGACGACCAGCAGCAGCTCATCCGCCGACACATAGGCGACCCGTCCCGACAGATGCAGGTCTTCGTACCCTACAAGGAGGTGCTGCAGCTCTACGAGCGCGGCCTGCGAGTCCCCGACTACGTGACGCTGATGTGGTGCGACGACAACTACGGCTACATGACCCGTCTGTCTGACGCCAAGGAGCAGCAGCGCAAGGGTGGGGGAGGCATCTACTATCACCTCAGCTACTGGGGCCGTCCGCACGACTACCTGTGGCTGACCACCACACAGCCCGGCCTTGTCTACAACGAGCTGCGTCAGGCCTACGACCATCAGGTGCGGCAGCTGTGGATAGCCAACGTCCACGACCCGAAGGTGGCCGGCTACCAGCTGGAACTGTTTCTCGACATGGCGTGGGACATCCGCTGCGTCAGTCCGTCAGCCCAGCGAGACGCTGAGGGCGCTGCCGAGGGGACTGTCAAGGGCATTACTGAGGGCTGGCTGGCCCGCCACTACCGCCAGTGGCTGTGCCGCCAGTTCGGTGATGAGGCTGGCAACAGGCTCTACCCTGCCATGTGCGACTTCTACCGCCTCTGCGGCCAGCGTCGCCCCGAGTTCATGGGGTGGACGCAGGTGGAGCTTGACAAGAAGAAGTACCCCCGTGGCCTGTCGCCTGTCGCTGCTGTCGGTCTGGACGCCCACGAGGCCGCTGACCGCATGGCCGCCTTCGAGCGCATCAAGGCCACCGTCATCGAGAGCCGCCCCTACGTCCGCGAGGAGCTGGCCGACGCCTTCTTCGCCGCCATCGAATACCCCGTCTATGCCGCTGCTGCCATGAGCCGCAAGATTCTCTCCGACGCTGACGAGAGCCAGCGGGCCTACGACGAGATACAGTCGCTGACGCGCCAGTATAACACCATGCTTGGCGGCAAGTGGAACCGCCTGATGGATGCCGCTCCGCGCCAGTTGCCCGTCTTCGGCAACGCCCATGCCACGGCCTTTGCCCGTCAGCAGCCCCCCATCGTGCTGCAGCGCGACGCCTGCCACTACGACGAGGCTACCACGGGCTGCGACGTTGTTCCGATGTTAGGCTACTCGATGAATGCCGTAGCCATGACGAAGGGTGCCACGCTGACCTACCGCTTCGATGTGGCCAAGGCTGGCAGCTACACCCTCACGACGGCACTCGTACCCACCCATCCCGTAGACAGCGGCGACCTGCGCTACAGTGTCAGCATCGACGGTGCTGCCCCCGTGGTCTACTCGCTGAAGGAGCCTTTCCGCTCGGAGCGCTGGATGCAGAACGTGCTCGCTGGCCAGACCCGCCGCGACCAGCCCCTGACGCTCGCCGCCGGTCGCCACACGCTGACCATCCATGCCCTCGACGAGCACATCGTCCTCGACCAGTGGAGCCTGCGGTGACTCCAGTGCACTCAGGCTCCATCGCTAAAAATGTCACTATATACAGGAAATTTTGATTTATAGGGTGACAGGTTGACAGGAAATATTTTCCTGACTTCGGTGTTGCGTCACCCTTTACGCTCGCGTATATATAGTAGGGAAAGGAAAAAAGAACCCACACTTCCCACACTTCCCACACCTAAAGGTATGGGATTGCAACGCCACAC
>CAMJWJ010000019.1 GCA_946409435.1 uncultured Prevotella sp.
CCGGTATCAAGAGCATTGAGGCTGCTGACGCCGACGCTCCTGCCTACAACCTGGCCGGCCAGAAGGTGAACAAGGGCTTCAAGGGCCTTGTCATCGTCAATGGCAAAAAGGTTGTAAAGTAAGCGAGCGCAGCGAAAGCTTGCTTTCATTGCCGAGCGAAAGCTCAAGGTTGTGAAGTAAGCAAAAACTTACAACATACCCAAATCCAAGGCGGACGCTATCCATGGCGTCCGCCTTTTATGTTGTCTTTGTTGTCCATGTTGTCTCCATAACACAACAGATATTGTATAAAAAAAAGGCAACAATGACAATTTGGACAATCATTATACGTCATAAGGGAACAAGCGAGAGACACGAGACGTGCAAACGTTTACACATGCCGCATACATTTTTTAACGTACAATATACCTTATTATTAAAGAAAAATGCGTAATTTTACAACCAAATAGGCATTAAACTAAAAACTGATACAATAATGAAAAAGATTTTAACTATCTTCGCATTGCTCCTGATTGTGCAGGGAGCACGCTCGCAGTGGCCAGCCAATTATGACGGCGTCATGCTGCAAGGATTCTACTGGAACTCGTTTGAGGAAACTCAATGGACTAACCTGACGGAGAGTGCCGACTCGCTGTCAGAGTACTTCGATGCCATCTGGGTGCCCAACTCCGCTTGGTGTACCGACGGCCAGTCGATGGGCTACGACCCCGTCTACTGGTTCCGCCACAAGAGCACGTTCGGACAGCTCCGCGACCTGAAGGCCATGATCAACACCTACAAGGAGAAAGGTGTGAGCATCATCGAGGACGTCGTGCTGAACCATAAGAAGCCACAGGGCAAAAAGGTGACCAAGGACGGTCAGCAGGTGGCCTCGTGGATAGACTTCGTGAACGAGACACCGAAGATTGGCGGTACGACCTACCAGGTGACGTGGAGCGGTGCCGACATCTGTAAGAACGACGACGGCGGCTACACCAAGGATCAGGGCTGGGAGGTCACCGGTGCCAACGACACTGGCGACGACTTCTCGGGCTACCGTGACCTGGACCACACATCGGCCAACGTTCAGAATAACGTCAAGCTCTACCTGCGCTACCTCCTGGAGGAGTTAGGCTACGACGGTTTCCGCCTGGACATGGTGAAGGGCTACAGTGGCCAGTACACCAAGCTGTACAACGAAGCCGCAAAGCCTAAGTTCTGCGTTGGTGAGTACTGGGATGGCAACGCACAGACGCTGGTCAACTGGATCAACAGCACTGGTAAGACGTCGGCAGCCTTCGACTTCTCGCTGAAGTATGTCATCCGCGACGCTTTCGGAGGTGGCGACTGGAGTGCCCTGTCGAACAAGGGACTGGCCGGTAACCCCGACTACTCGCGCTATGCCGTGACATTCATCGACAACCACGACACTTACGAGAATCAGGACCGTCTGACTAACAACGTGTTGGCAGCCAACGCCCTGATACTGGCCATGCCCGGTACACCCTGTATCTTCATGAAGCACTGGCAGCGCTACCCCATCAGTATCGGCAACATGATCAAGGCCCGCAAGGCTGCCGGCGTTACCAACCAGAGCAGCATGACGGAACAGCAGGCCCTCAGCGGTGGCTACGTCATCAAGACGAAGGGCAGCAAGGGCACCGTACTCTACATCTGTGGTACACCGAACTACAACACCAGCGGCTTCACCTGCATTGCTGCCGGCACGAACTTCTCATACTACGTGTCTGACAACGTGACGGTGACAGGACTGCGTGAAGGCAGCGATGACGACGATGAGGGTCAGAAGTCCATCACCATCTACGTTGAGTCGACCAGCGCACCCTACCTCTACTCGTGGACTGCCAGCGGTGTGAATCCCACAGGCGCGTGGCCTGGCAAGAAGATGACCGAGAAGGTAGAGATGACGAGCCTCGACGAGACGACCACCAAGACCTTCTGGAAGTACCGCCTGGCTGTGTCGCCCGTCAACATCATCTTCAACAACGGCAACGGCGTGCAGACAGCCGACATCACGGGTGTCTCGCACAACAGTTTCTACACCTTCAACGCCAGCAACAGCAACAAGCAGACCAACTGGCAAGACATCACCTCGCAATTCTACTCCATACCGGAAGTGGTGCTTCCCGACTGCGTGAAACCCATTGATGGACACATCTACTGCTACTTCAAGGGCAACAAGGATTACGACACACCCTACGTCTGGGCTTGGAACTCCAGCAAGGATGTCTGCAAGAACGCCTGGCCAGGCGATGCCATGACCAAGGTGGGACTCGACGGCAAATACGCGGTATGGCGCTGGGACCTCGGCACAGCCACGAGCAGCAACACGCCCACCGGCATACTGTTCACGAACAACGGCTCTGACTCGTACAAGACTCCTGACTTCACCTTCACGAACGGCGGCTACTATGATGTCTACGGACTCATCGGTGTGGCCACCAGCAATGTGGAGAAGGACCCGTGTGACGTCAATGGCGACGGCACGGTCAACGCCCTCGACATTCAGGCAGTCATCGCCATTGCCGTGGCAGACACCAACAACCCGAAGTACGACCTGAACGACGACGGACTGGTCAACGCACTGGATATTCAGTTAGTTATCAACGCTGCCTCGAAGGTAGCATAAACAAAAGCAAACAACCATTATGAAACGCCTACTCACCTCAATAGCCACACTGCTGGCTACACTGCCCATGCTGGCCCAGGGCTGGCCCGCCAACTACGAAGGCGTCATGCTGCAGGCCTTCTACTGGGACTCCTACGACGACTCGCAGTGGTCGGCACTGGAGCAGCAGGCCGACGAACTGTCCAAGTACTTCAAGCTGGTATGGGTACCGCAGAGCGGCAACTGCGGCGGCACGTCTATGGGTTACGACGACCTGTACTGGTTCCCTGGCCACTACAACAGTTCCTTTGGTACTGAGACGCAGTTGCGTTCGATGATCAGCACCTTCAAGGAGAAGGGCATCGGCACGATAGCCGACGTCGTCATCAACCACCGCAAGAGCAACAACGGCTGGTTCGGATTCCCCAGTGAGACATACAAAGGGGTGACGTACAAAATGACGGCTGCCGACGTGTGTGGCGACGATGACGGCGGCAAGGCCAAGACACAGGCCGACAAACAGGGTGTCGCCCTTGGCAACGACGATACCGGCGAGGGATGGGACGGCATGCGCGACCTGGACCACACCAGCGAGAACGTGCAGCAGACCGTCAAGGCCTACCTGCACATGCTGCTCGAGGACCTGGGCTACGCTGGTTTCCGCTACGACATGGTGAAGGGCTACAGCGGCCAGTACACCAAGATGTACAACGACGATGCCCAGCCACAGTTCTCCGTCGGTGAGTGCTGGGACGGTACGGCAACCATCCGCAGCTGGATTGATGCCACGGAGAAGACCAGTGCTGCCTTCGACTTCCAGTTCCGCTACACGGTGCGCAATGCTGCCAACAACAACAACTGGCTGCGACTGGGCCAGGTGAACGACAACAACTGGCCGCTCGTCAGCTACCGCTACCGCAGCGGTGCCTACCGCCAGTACGCCGTGACCTTCGTCGAAAACCACGACACCGAGCGGCGCACAAACGCCGAGCAGGACCCGCTGAAGAAGGACACACTGGCCGCCAACGCCTACCTGCTGGCCATGCCCGGTACGCCGTGCATATTCTACACCCACTGGCTGGACTGCAAGGAGGACATCAAGCCGATGATCGACGTACGCAACTACATCGGCATTGCCAACACCAGTGAGTACGAGCAGTTGGAGACGGCTACCGACCACTATGCAGTACGTACCGGCGGCCGTAAGGGCAACCTGATATGCTGCGTAGGCCCGGGGGCCAGCACATACACACCGGACAACGGTTATACCAAGATTCTGTCGGGCTACCACTACGCCTACTGGATAGAGAGCCGCATGGAGACGGCATGGGTGGACCAGAGTTCACGTGAGTTCGGCAAGCCTTTCGACGTGACGCTGACCGCTGTTTCACTGAACAGCAGTGCCAAGCTGGTCTACACCATCGACGGCTCTGAGCCGACAGCCACCAACGGCACACAGGTAGCCAGCGGCACCAAGCTGACCATCAGCGAGACGACCCTGCTGAAGGTAGGACTGCTTGTGGGCAGCACGGTAAAAGGTATCGTCAGCCGCGAATACACCTACAAGGCCGACAGCGACTTTGCAGAGATTCCAGACTTCTGCACCATTGCCGACGGCGAGGTGTGCGCCTTCTACGAGGCACCTTCTAACTGGAAGGAGACCATCATGTGCTGGGCGTGGAGCAACGTCAACTATACCGGCGGCAAATGGCCGGGCGTGGCATGCACCCAGTTAGGCACAGCAGCCAACGGCAATACGGTATGGAAGTGGACCTTCAGCGAGAAGGACTATAAAGGAACGGCAGGCACTGCCACCCTACCCACCCAGATCATCTTCAGCAACGGCAGCGAGGGCAAGCCGCAGACCAACGACTTCACGTTCCAGAACGGTGGCTACTATACCGTCAAAGGGCTGGTTGACATAGTTACCAACATTGAAATAGCAAATCCTTACGATCTTAACAAGGACGGCTTGGTCAATGCACTCGACATCCAGGAAATAATAAACGCTTCTTCTGGAGAGTCTAAAGAGACTAAATATGACATCAACAATGACGGTTGGGTTGATGCCTTGGACATTCAGATTGTCATTTGGACTGCAGCAAATTGAAAAATTGAGCGCAAAATAATGAGGCTAAGTTTTTACTTAGCCTCATTAAATGTTATTTATTCTTGGGGAATGCCTCTTCGGAAAGTTCCTTGAAGAAATCGTAATCAAGAATTACACTGATCCTCATCAGCAAACGGACATCCAAACTCTTACGCTTGAAAATGTTGTAGACATTAGTCCGCTCGCAGGGAATCTGCGTTGCCAGCCATGCAGCGCTCTTGCCCTGCTGCCTCAAAATCTGCTCAATGTGCTTGCCTATATTCATACCTTCAGTCTTAAATTTAGTCAGTGAAGTTCTTCGGCTGCAAAGGTATGAAATAAATCTCAATATATCAGCACTTTATTGTAGAAATGTTTTCTAAACACTCATTAAAAGTTCAAAGCAGTGCCAATACAGGCGTTAGGCTGTTGAATATGTAGTAACGAACAGACTGTTGGAGCGATGTCAGTGATGTGAACTTCAGAGGAATTTGCACCGTGTGGAACCTTCCATCCATAGAACAGCAGGGGGATGTGAGCATCGTATGGATTCCACTCGCCGTGGGTGGTGCCGATGGGCGACGACCATGAGCCATGCTCGTAGTAGCCAGGGTCAACAACGACGATGATGTCGCCAGAACGGTGGAAGTGGTAGCCACGCAACATTCGCTCACGCAGGAAAGCAGGAACGGGAGCTGTGGCAGCCTGCTCAAAGTCGACGACGAAACAGATGTTCGGACACGTACGCAGGTACTCTACGACGACCTCCTTGACACGCTTCAGGTCCAGCCCCTGGGCAGCAATACCGTCGTGGTCGAGATAGAAGCGATAGTCGGCAATGCCCAACAAGACGTTACGCGTAGCGCCTAACTTCTGCGACACATAGGTCTCAAGGTCTCTCTTCACGTCTTCCGACAGCCACTTGCCGCCATGCAGACGGTTGTCTCGCATGAACTGGTTGTTATGTGCTGCACCATGGTCGGCAGTCAGGAAGGCGATATAGTTGCCTCGCCCCACCCTGTCGTCGAGTGCCTGGAACAGGCGGGCCAAGTCCTTGTCCAACTCCAGGTATGCCTCGTCGGTGTGGTCACCGCGCGTGCCATACTTATGGCCGATGACGTCGGTCTGCGAATAGCTGATGCAGAGCATGTCCGTCTCGTCGCCCTGTCCTAACCGCTCACCCTCAAGGGCAGCAATCGCCATGTCGGTGGTGATATGGCCGGCCAGCGGATAGAGTCCCACGTCCTTGCCAACCTCCTTGAACTCCTTGTTCTTGGCCAGCAGTTTGTTGTAGTCCTTGGCCCACTGAGGCAACTGCTGCATATAGTAGGTAGAGGTGATGAACTGGCGGTTCTTCAGGTCCAGCCAGTAGGCAGCATTGCCCGAATGGCCGGCAGGCAGGATGGCGGCACGGTCCTTATAGCTGATGCCGATGACTTTCGAGCGGAAGTCGGTATGCAGGCGAAGCTGGTCACCGATGGTTGTCGACAGCAGGTTGACGGGCGACATGCAGCCGTCCTTCTTGTTGTCCGAGCCGACGGGCATCACGGTGGTGTCCTTGCAGCAGTAGGTCCGGCGGCCGTCTATCCAAAAGCTGTTGCCACAGATGCCGTGGAAGGCCGGCGTCGTACCGGTATATGCCGACGTGTGGCCAATGGCTGTCACCGTGGGCAGATAGTCGATCAGACAGTTGTCGAACGAGTAGCCGCCGTCAATCATCCGCCGGAAGCCTCCCTCGCCAAACTTGTGGTAGTAACGCGACAGGTAGTCCCAGCGCATCTGGTCGACGACAATACCAACCACCAGCTTGGGGCGCTCGCCAAACTGCGGACGGCCGCGCACGTCAGACTGGGCATGCAACTGGAGTGAGGCACACAGTAAGAGTGCAAACAGGACAAATGCTTTTTTCATAGCCTAAAAATTAATATCTTTGTGCAAAAATAATAAGAAAAAATGATTTCACAAAGAAAAAACAAGTATTCTTTTGTATTGTCCTTGTTTATTCGTACCTTTGTCATGAAAAAAATGCTGACCGACGAACTGAAATACCGTATACGAGAAGCCTTGCACCACATACCGACCGTGGAACAGGAGCGAGCCATGGATGTCTTTGCGACGTTCATGACCGACCGCCACGACCAGGCCGCCATGATACTGCGCGGCTCGGCAGGTACGGGCAAGACCACGCTGGCTGCTGCCATTGTGCGTGCCATGCTGTCGCTCGGCCAGAAGATGGTGCTGCTGGCCCCCACTGGTCGGGCAGCCAAGGTATTCTCCCTATACGCCGGCCAGCCAGCCTATACCATCCACCGCCGCATCTACCGTCAGCGGTCATTAGAGGGTGCCTTCGAGCTGAACTACAACATGGAGGGCGACACCTTATTTATTATTGACGAGGCATCGATGATTGCCAACAGCCCGCAGAGCGACAGCGTGTTTGCCAACGGCATGCTGCTCGACGACCTGATACAGTTTGTCTACAACGGTCGCAACTGCCGCATGCTGCTCATCGGCGACAGTGCACAGCTGCCGCCGGTAGGACAGACGGAGAGTCCGGCGCTGCAGGCCGGCGTCATGCGCAGCTACGGACTGCACGTTCACGAGAGCACGCTCTCCGAGGTGCTACGCCAAAGCCAGGAGTCGGGCATCCTGTGGAATGCCACACGGCTGAGGGCCGACGTACGCCAATGGGCTGACGGTGAGCGGCCGGCACTGCCCCAGATACGTTTCAGCGGTTTCACCGACATCAGCGTGGTGCCCGGCGACGAGCTGATAGAGCAGCTGGCCTCCAGCTATGCCAACGTAGGCATGGACGAGACGATGGTCGTCACCCGCTCCAACAAGCGTGCCAACATCTACAACCAGGGCATCCGCAACACGGTGCTCGACCGCGAGGAGGAGCTGTGCATCGGCGATCGGCTGATGGTGGTCAAGAACAACTACTTCTGGATCAACTACAACCTGGCGCAGTCAGGCCAGCTGCCACCCCAGTCCCCCACCCCACAGCCGCAGGCCAACAGCCCACAGCCGCAGGCCAATACCTTCACCTTCATAGCCAATGGCGACATGGCCGTGGTACGCCGTGTGCGCCACGTTCACGAGCAGTATGGCTTCCGCTTCGCCGAGGTCACGATGTCGTTTCCCGACTACGACGACTACGAGCTGACAGCCACCGTGCTGCTCGACACGCTGACCTCGGAGGCCCCTGCACTGACCCGCGAGCAGCAAACGCTATTATATAATAAGGTATTGGAGGACTATGCCGACATTCCCCACAAGCAGGACCGGCTGAAGAAGCTCCGCGAAGACCGCTACTACAACGCCCTGCAGGTGAAGTTTGCCTACGCCGCCACCTGCCACAAGGCACAGGGCGGACAGTGGGAGCACATCTACGTCGACCAGGGCTACATGACCGACGACATGCTGACACCCGACTACTTGCACTGGCTATACACAGCCTTCACGCGTGCCACCCGCAACCTGTACCTCGTCAACTGGCCACGCACCCAAACCGCAGACGACGAGGAGCAGCATCTGCCCATCACCGGTCTGTTGGCAGAAGCCACCGATACACTGGAGAAATAAACTCAATTACTAAACATACATTATTATTTATTATGGAAGCAAGTGCAAGACTTTACACATTGACTTATGACGAGGCAAAGACCTATCTGTGGGCGGCAATCTTCGTAGCCTGCAACCTGGTGCTGCCCCAAGTGTTCCACCTCATCCCACAGGGCGGCATCATCTTCGCTCCCCTGTCGCTGGTCATCCTCGCCGGAGCCTACAAGTTAGGCTGGCGTGTGGGACTGATAGCCGCTTTGGCTTCTCCCTTGGTGAATCATCTGATTACGGGTATGCCGGCATGGAACATGCTGGCCGTCATGACTTTTAAGCTGGCAGTGCTGGCCTTGATAGCAGGAATGTCAGCACAGTATTTCAAGAAAGCCACATGGCCCCTACTCATTGGCGTAGTGCTTGTCTCTATGCTGATAGGCGGACTTGGAGAACTGGCGCTGACCGGAGGCATCGGAGCCACCATTCAGGACATCACCATCGGATGGCCCGGCATACTTCTGCAACTCATCGGAACATATCTCGTGTGCAAGTACTTATAGTATCATGCCATCACGCAGACAACACAGATTTGAGGGCGCACCGTCAAGGTGCGCCCTCTGTTCTACATCAATACTTCGTTGCCACGAGTGTTACTTGATTTTATTATATGTGTGGCCGTAAGGATCGTTGAATGCATTGCCCGTATAGTTCCAGCCCTTCCATGTTTTCCAGTCTGTTGTTCCCGAGACAAAGCAATCAGGGAAGGTATAGATGTAAACGGTAATGCCTAAGAATGTCTCATTGACAAGCATGATGACGTCTCTGTCTGTAGGACGCTGATTGATCCTGACCAAGGCATACATCACTCCCAGCTGGTTGCCTTCGGTGACGCCAATGACGCTGTGGTCTTTGCCGGAGTAGTTACTGACGACTTGGTTGATTCCCTCCTTGTCGCCAGCAGAGGCGCAGGCCTTGCAGTAGGCATAGATGCTGCTTGCCTCTTTGCAGAAATAGTAACCCGTCGACAGCCAGTCGGTGACGACTTCTCCGCTGTAGCCTTCGTCATCGGTGAGTTCCCAGCCTACCGGCAGGTTGTTCTTGAATACCATGACGATAGATTCCACTAAGTCACCGAGCTTGTAGTCGATGGTCACGGTGTTGCCACTGATTGTGTAGGGGCAGTTGACGGTTCCCTTGTCCCATCTCTCGTAACCATAGTCGCCGAGGTCACGACCAAAAATGTGTACGGAGGCTATGCGCTCGTTGATGAACTTCACCTCGTATTTTTTCTGCGCACCATCATAGACGCCATAGGTGGCATCGCTCGAACTAAAGGTTTTTCCAATGAGCTTTGTAGCATCGAGTGATGCACTTCCGCCACCGTCATTGCTGTCATCTCCGCCGCACGACACCAATGTGCCTGTAACCATGGCCATCAGAATCACGGCCATGAATGTCAATGTCTTTTTCATCATTTTCTTTTTTTTGAGTAATTTAAATCCCTGCAAAGGTAGATAAAAAACTGCGAACCGCCAAGTGATTCGCAGAATTTTATCACTCTAAAAGCAATTTAGCCAACTTTCCTTTCACGATTTCCCTGTCATCATGTCTTTTCACATATTGAACAGCCCTTTCACCACTCCGTTTCCGTTCTTCCGGATAACAAAAAAACACACTGAGAGATTTTTTGCAAAAAAACATACATTCATACATTATCCGTGCAACTTACTCATGCACAACACGTTGCCGAATGTATGTTTGCCAAAAAACATACATAAACCTACATAAACCTACATAAGACATACAGACATACATGCACAGCGTAATTAGTGCCGCGAAAAACATAGCACATTAGCCGAGAAATGTACGTGATTTTTTCAGTCATCAACATGGAAACACTATGTTTCCGGCATAGAAACACAGTGTTTCCAGCACAGAAACACACTGTTTCCATACCTATAACTACAACACCCCTGTAGTTTAACGATTTTAGTTGACTACTTGGAGCCTTACTCACGATAAGGGTTGACTCGGTTAAACTTAATTTTTAATTCACGTTGACTCGTCTCTACGTTAGTCATAATTCACGTTGTGCCTATAACTATAACAACCCCACCCTCCTTGAAGGGAGGGGGTGGACACCGACATTCACCGAGTGAGCCTGGCTTTATTCAGTGGCCCATGTAGGTTTTATGTAGGTTTATGTAGGTTTTTTGGCAAACATACATTCGGCAACGTGTTGTGCATGAGCAAGTTGCAGCGAAAAATGTAGGATGTAGGTTCTATTTTCAAAAATCTCATGATTAAAATGAAAAACGATAATGTCTATAGCAATGCTTTTTACAAAAAAACAAAAATAACAATAATATAATAAATAATGAAAAAGTTTTTATTACCGATGACAACAGTCATCATGGCACTAAATTTTAGTGCTTGTAGCATCAAAGACAATCCCATCATTCAATTATGTTTTGCCTGAGGGAATCTAGGCAAAACAAATAATCGACAAAGTTAGCTCACTCTTAGGCACATCATCGTAAGGTCGTCGTTTGGTTCGGCGCCTTTACGATGATTTTCTACTTCTGTTTTCAGCGATTCTATCACTTGTTGGGCACTATCAAAGTGGGTATTGCGCAGGATGCTCAATAAGTGATTGTCGCCAAA
Source organism: uncultured Prevotella sp. (assembly GCA_946409435.1). Lineage (GTDB taxonomy): Bacteria > Bacteroidota > Bacteroidia > Bacteroidales > Bacteroidaceae > Prevotella. Next base: position 10,920 of record CAMJWJ010000019.1, read on the forward strand.
CTGCTCTTGCTGTTGGTCCTCGGCCTCATTCAGTCCGTCGGTGTAGATGAACAAGGCTCGGCCCTTCACGTTTTCTATCTCCTCACCCTCGTATTCTATGCCAGGGAACAGACCTATGGGTGCATTAGGTTGCATCTCAAGGAAGTCACCCTGATTGTCGCCACCGCCGATAATTGGAGGATTATGACCTGCGTTGCAGAAGTTGAGACGACCGGTTTGCATATCCAGCAATCCCAACCAGAACGTCACAAACATACCACTCTCGTTGTCGTCGCCCGATAGCGCATCGTTCATGCTTGTACATATCTCTGCCGGCATCATACCCTGTTTGGCCAAGGTCAGAAACAAACGAGTAGCCTGCGCCATAAACAGCGATGCCGGTACACCCTTACCCGAAACGTCGCCAAGGGCGAAATAGAGTTTGTCGCCCTGTAACACGTAGCCATACAAGTCGCCTCCCACCTCCTTAGCAGGTGTCATCGATGCATACATGTCAAGTCCTTCACGCTGCGGAAATTCATGTGGAACCATACTCATTTGTATATTACGAGCGATCTGCAGTTCACCCTCTATGCGCTCTTGAGCAACCTTCATCTTAGCAGCACGGCGGCGCAGCAATGAGTAGACTATAAAGAACACTGTAAGCAGCACAACGGCTACCAGCAGAGCAACCACACGTGTTTGCATCAGCGAAGCCTCTTGCTCGGCTATCTTCTGTTCTTTCTGTTGGGTGCTATAGATAGTGGCCAATTCTGCACTTTTTCCATGAACATAGCGAGACAAAGCCGAATCAAGATTCTGACAAATCCTGTTAGCCAATACATTTGCCGTATCACGATTACCTGCCATCAAGTTGTATTTGTATTTTGGCAGATAGATATCTTTCATGACATCTAGCGACATTTCTGTGCCGAATGACATGAGTATCTCATCAATCTTCTCTAAAGAATGCGAAGCCTCTTTCCAGCGTTTAGCTGCACCCAGATAATAACAACTGTTAACTACACCACTGGCAGTCTTAGACCAGTTGGTAGCAAGATACTTCTGGTATGCTTCTACAGCCTCCGCTTCCCTACCAAGACCTTGCAGCGCACGCGCCTTGTCTATATAGGCATGACCTTTAAGTTGATCAAACGATACATCGTTGCGATCCTTATCGGGCAGTGTCTCGTATTCAGCAAAAGTCTTCTCCTGACGGTCAATCCAATTCTTCATCATAATTAATCCGCTATGGCTATCTGTATTATGAGCCTGAATAATCTGATAAAGAAGTATCATTCTCCGCATAAGTGCAAAACTCTTGTCGCCTGCATCCTTTTGCTTGTTTATATTAAGTTCATAGCACTTCTCGTAATATCTCTCGCCATTTTCTTCTTCTCCATGCATGGTCATACCAAGTCCCACATTATAATACAAGTTAAGATAGTAATCATACACCGTTTCATCGTCATTGGCCTCATCGATAGAGAAGCGCTTAAGGGCATCAAGAGCTAAGATAGTGGCGGTTTCGTAATATCCGCGGTTTCGTAATATCAACAATCGTTCGCGAATGGCAGCTATTTGAACCAGACGGTCGTATCTGTCGGCATCATTAAGAGCGATTATCTTCTGAAAGATTGTGTCTGCTTTATCGTAGTCTACCTCCTCGTACATCACGTAGTATCCACGCAGGAAATCGCGCATAACCGAAGATATAGCACCCGCTTCGTATAGACTGTCGCTTACTAAGTCGTATCGGGCATTGTGCTTTTCAGAAAGTAAATACGCTTCGCTCAGAGAAACATAATCCGAACGGGGATTTGTTGTGGTTTGGCACGATATCGATATTGCCATCAGCATAGCCAAAAGGGTGCTGACTACCATTGATTTTGCGTTACATCTAGTTATAAGCATATACTGTTCGATTGGTGAATTACATGAATCATGGGGACAGGTATTTGATTCTAAATCATGGGCATACAGGAATAAACAATTCTCGTTCTCATATTATTCGGATATATATTTATTCATATATTGCAGGCAGAATCAAAAACCAGTCCCCTCTCCTAAAAATAGGTGTAGCGGTTAGCGTTTTCTACCAGTGCTTCTTTCGATGGGTTTTACAGGTGTTTCTGCGGATACAGGGCATCCCACCAGGTGGCATCACCCTTCAGCCAGCGCTGGAACCAAGCCATCTGAGTAGCCACCCACTTCTCGCGCTTGCCATAGTCCAGTATGTGGTGGTTCTCACCCTCTACCTCGACGAAAGCCGTCTCGCGGCCTAACAGCTTGAGGGCCGTAAACAGCTGGACACTCTCGACAGGCGGCACGTTGGTGTCGGCAGTGCCGTGGAGCAGGAGCAGCGGCGTATGTATCTTGTCGGCATTGAACAGCGGACTCTGGCGGGTGTACATCTCCGGGTCAGACCATGGGTAGCTGCCTGCCGAGGCCACCTCGCTGTAGTTGTAGCCCCAGTAGCCATAGCCCCAATAGCTGCTGATACAGCTGATGCCGGCATGGCTGACTGCAGCAGCGAAGATGTCGGTCTGCGTCTGCAGATACTCCGTCATGAAGCCGCCATAGGAGGCTCCCATGCAGCCCACCTTGGTGGCATCGATGAAGTCATGCTCCTGGCAGATGCGGCGTGTGCCCTCGATGATGTCTTCGGCAGGTCCTCGACCCCACGTGTTGACATGGCGCGCCGACCACTCCTGGCCAAAGCCCGTACAGCCGCTGGGCTGCAGGATGTAGGCCACGTAGCCTAACGAGTTCCACAGATGAGGGGAGTACGGCGACGAGAATCCACGGCTGACCGGCGAGCAGCCACCATAATAATATACTATCATGGGGTACTTCTTCTGCGGGTCGAAGTCGTGGGGCAGGTAGAGACGGCCGTAGACGACGTCGCCGCGCGAACTGGTGAAGTTCCAGTCGCGGCACTCGCCGACCAGGGCGTCGCTGATGAGTTCATGGCCGTCGTAGTAGCAGCGGCTGGCGGCTTTCTTCTTCAGGTCCATGACGTAGAGCGACGTGGGGGCCTGCGTCTCCTGCGACAGATAGGCCATTCGTGGAGCATTGGAGGCCATGTTCATGCGGGTCACGTTGTCGCCCTGGGCTGGCAACTGCACGATGGCTCCCGTCTTGGGATTCAGCTGGAACAGCCGCACGTAGTCCATGTCCTCGGCACGCAGGTAGATCATGCCGTCGTAGCGAGACCAGAAGCAGCTCTCCACCGACGGATTGAAGTCGCGCGTCAGGGGCGTCACCTGGCGGGTGGACAGGTCGTAGAGGAACAGCTGGTTGTCCACCATGCTGGGCCAGACATCGGCAGGCAGCGTACAACCGATGCGGTCGAAGGCCTCCGGTGTACCGGACAGGAGCAGCTGGCGGCTGTCGGGCGAGAACTCGCCGCCGTTGATGAACTCGGCACTGCTGAGAATGGTGTCGGCAACGAGTGTCTGCGCATCGATCACAAGCAGGTCGACGACCGTGGTGGGGCGCTTCGTCAGCCGAGAGCGCAACGTGCTGACCAGCAGCTGGCGGCCGTCGGCCGAGATGTCGTTCAGCCAGACGGACTGGCTGCCGAAGGTGATACGCCGCAGCATGCCTGTAGACAGGTCGTAGCGGTACAGGTGGCTACGCTTGCGCCAGCCGGGCTGGCGGTCGTCGGGTTCCAGGACCTGGAAGACCTCTTTGTCCTCTTCCGCTCCGTCCTCCGACTGGCTGAGTATGAGGTAGTCCTCGGTGGGGCTTACCGTCATGCTGCCCTTGGGCACGTCGGCAGCCCAGAGGGTCTGACGGCCCGTGGCAGGGTCTATCTGGTATAGCATACGGCGCTCGTTCTCCGTGACGTCGAGCAGCAGAGCCGGTGTCTTCGGCATCCACTCGACAGCACCAGTATAGGGCATCTCACGAAGCAGCTGACCCGTGGCAAGGTCGTGCAGCCGACGCTTGTACGAAGTCTTGCCGCCGCGTACCGTCTCTTGGTAAGTGGACAGCATGTAGCGCCCGTCGGCCGACAAGGTGGTGTTGCGCACATAGCAGCCATCGGTCTGGTCGTGGAACATGTAGGGGTGGCGGCTGTCGGTGGTGGCATTGACCGTCATGTTAGCGTCGGCCACGACGGTGATGCTGTCGGTATCGCTGGGCTGCGCCAGGAACTTGACGGCCACGGTATGGTGCTCGGGAGCCAGGGCGAGCTTGCCGTCGGAGGCAGCGTCGTCGATATACAGCTCATAGTTCTTGACGCCCTTCACCGTCAGTTGTCCCTTCAGGTAGCTGCTGTTGTTGATGTAGAACGTCAGCAGCCCCACGGAACGGCTGTCCTTCAGCGACGGCACGACGGCACCGCTGAAGCGCTGGTCGGCCTTGGCCGTCAGGGGGATGGCTTTCAGCAGCGACTTGTCGTCGAACTTGCGGCCGTTGTTATCTACTGTGTCCATGGCCAGCGGTGCCCCGACGGGGAACGGTCCGGCCAGGTTGAAGTCGGTAATGGCTGTCTTCACTTGGGCTGACGACATCATGGTTGTCGATGCCATCAGGCAGAATAGTATAATTCTCTTCATCGTCATGTGATTAATATGCTTCGCGGTATTTGTTTTCCTCCTTGTCGTCGAGCATGGAAAGGTAGCTCTGGTAGCGGCTCTGCGCGATGTAGTGGTCGTCGACGGCCTGACGTACGGCACAGCCCGGCTCGTGGGTATGGGTGCAGTTGCTGAAGCGGCACTGCTTGCTGAACTCGAAAATCTCCTTGAAGTAGCTGGTCAGCTCCTCACGCTCCATGTCGAAGGTGCCGAAGCCCTTGATGCCCGGTGTGTCGATGAGCCACGCATTGCTGCCGAGACGTATCATCTCGGAGAAGGTGGTGGTGTGCTGACCTGTCTGGTGGGCATCGCTGATGTCGGCCGTGCGAAGATGGGCCTCAGGCACCAGCCTGTTGATGAGCGTCGACTTGCCCACGCCGGAGTGGCCGCTGAGCAGCGTCACCTTGCCTTGGAACAGGGGTAGCAGCGGCTCGATGCCGTCGCCCGTCACGGCAGAGATGGCGTGGCACTCATAGCCGACAGTCTCGTAGAGGTGGATGAGCATCTGCTGATAGTGCAGCTCGTCGGCCGTGAGCTGGTCGGTCTTGTTGAAAAGCAGTATCACCGGCACGCGGTAGGCCTCGGCAGAAGCCAGGAAGCGGTCGACGAACGTGGTACTGGTTTCCGGGCGGCTGACGGTCACCACCAGCATCGCCTGGTCGACGTTGGCCGCCAGGATATGGCTCTGCTTGGAGAGGTTGATGCTCTTGCGGATGATGTAGTTGCGGCGGTCCTCTATCTCCGTGATGAAGGACACGCCGCTGCTACCCTCACTGGCAGGTGAGGTGATGGTTACCCGGTCGCCGACGGCAATGGGATTGGTGCTCCGTATGCCGCGCAACCGGAAATTACCCTTAATCTTGCAATCGACAGTCGGTCCGTCGTCCGTGAGAACGGTGTACCAACTGCCGGTATTCTTGATGACTAAACCTTTCATAAATATGAGCAATGAGAAATGAGTAATGAGAAATGCCTATGACTTTCTCATTGCTCACTACTCAGACGGTCATGATTTCCTTGTTCTTGGCCTCGATGAGTTCGTCAAGCTTCTTGATGTACTTGTCGTGCAGCTTCTGGAGCTCCAGTTCGGCATCCTTCTCGTTGTCCTCGCTGAGTCCGTCCTTAATAGCCTTCTTCAGCTTGTCCTTGATGTCGCCGCGGACGTTGCGTACCTCCACCTTGGCCTTCTCGGCTATCTTGTTGCACTGCTTCACCAGGTCGCGGCGGCGCTCCTCGGTAGGCTGCGGAATGCCCAGACGGATAATCTCGCCGTTGTTCTCGGGGGTGATACCCACGTCACTGTCCATGATGGCCTTCTCGATGTCCCTGATCTGCTTGCGGTCCCAGGGCTTGATGGCGATGGTACGTGCATCGGGGGTTGACACGTTGGCAACTTGGTTCAAAGGCACCTTCTGGCCGTAGGACTCTACGCGGACACCACTGAGGATGGCAACGTTGGCACGTCCGGCACGGATGCGGTTCAGCTCTTCTTCCAGGAACATGGCTGCCATCTCCATGCGCTCCTCAGCAGCTGACAATGTCTGTTTTACGTCTATCATATTCTCTATAGCTTATAAGTTTCAATCAGCAAAGATACGACAATAATTCTGAACGACCAAGAAAACGGGCCTTTTTTTCACTCTTTTGCATACTTTCTTAGAAAATATTTTGTTATTACACTACTTTTTATTAACTTTGCAGAGTAATTACTACACTAAAACCGTCATGAGCAGAAGCCATAGACTACAACGATATATAACAGCCATCATGCTGGCCACAGCCAGCCAGGCGAAAATCCACGCTGCAGGTCTGTCAGCAAACTTCACCAGCCAAGACGTGATGTCGTGGCTGGTGGTTGTCATCTTGCTGGCTGTGCTGTTCATTTACTTCAACAACCGTAAACTTTACCGCCGTGAGCGGAACATCAGGGCCGACATCCGCCAGAAGAATGCCCAGCTGGCGCTGATACTGAAATACGACAAGACGCAGGTGTGGACCTACGACATTCGGCGCAACACCTTCTCGCTGCTCTCCGACGACGGACAGGTCAAGGCAGAATATGCACCCATAGACTTTGGACAGACATTCTACGACATCACGGAGTTCACCCAGCTACGCAAGCAGGTGCTCTTTCCCGTCCGCGACGAGGTCAGCGAGTCGGGCAGCATGGTCATCCACGGCCGTAAGAAGGAGGGCGAGGAGATGTCGCGCATCTACGAGATACACATCTCCGTGCTCCATCACGACAGCAACATGAAGCCACGCATCCTGATTGGCATACAGCGCGACATCACCGACGACAAGCTGCACCGTGAGGGTGCCAACATGCTGGCCTTGCGCTACAACACCGTGTTCAACAACTCTCAGGTCGACATGGTATGCTACGACGCTGACGGCATCATGACCGACATCAACGACAAGGCTTGTGAGACCTTTATGGTGAAGGACCGCCAGCAGCTGCTGGACTCCAGGCCCAGCATCAAAGACGTACCCTCCATGGAGGGCATCGACCTCAAGACAATGGAACAGATACATTCGTCGTCCATCACCGACATCAGCAGCATAGAAAAGCCCATCGGCGACCTTGCGGCTGACAAATGGGGCGACCAGAAGACCTACTACGAGCAGACCATCTCGCCCATCCGCAACGATGACGGCCAGCTGAAAGGTATCGTCGTGACGGGCCGTAACATCAAGGAGATTGTCGACACGCAGCATTACCAGCGGCGTATAACCCAGCAACTGGCCAAGGCTACCACCGACATACAAGAGTACATCGACAGCATCAACTATACCATGCGCATCAGTGGCATGCGAATCGTCATATACCGTCCTGCCACACACGTGCTGGAAGTCTACGACGACCTGAACAAGAAGAATCTGAGTCTGTCGCAGGTGCAGTGTGCATCACTCATTGCAGATACCGACAGGCGACGTGCCCGCGGACTGTTCCTGCGCATGGACAAACGGAAGCAGCAGGCCTTCACCGAGACACTGAAGATGATACTGCACGACGAGCAGCGCCGCGACATCTACCTGACGTTCAGCATGGTGCCATTCTCCGACAAGAGCGGTAACGTCACCCACTATTTCGGCATGTGCCGCAACGATTCAGAAATGGTATACACCGACCAGCGCCTGCAGTTAGAGACGCAGAAGGCCCATGCCACCGAGGAGCTGAAGATCACCTTCCTGACCAACATGAGCTACGAGATACGTACGCCGCTGAACGCCATCCTCGGTTTTGCCGACCTGTTCAACGCTCCCCACGACGAGAGCGACGAGGAGGTGTTTGCCCGCGAAATCAAGAGTAATACCACCGAACTGCTGCAACTGGTGAACGACATCCTTTACATCTCCAAGCTGGATGCCAGGATGGTAGAGTTCAAATATGCCGAGTGCGACTTCGCCCTCATCTTCGACGGTCTGTGCTACATGGGATGGGGCGACGTGAAAGACGGTGTCCAACTGTCGGTAGACAACCCCTACAGCCGGCTGATAGTCAACATCGACGAGCACAACCTCAGCCTGGTCATCGAGAAGCTCTGCATCAACGCAGCCCGCCACACGGAGAAAGGCTTTATCCGATCTAAATACGACTACCGCCACGGTGAGCTGACCATCACCATCGAAGACTCTGGCGAAGGCGTCAGCCAGGAGCTGCTACAGCACGTCTTCGACCGTTTCCCGCCCTACGAGCTGCGTGAGCGCTACACCACTGCGCTCGACATGCCTATCGTCAAAGAGACCGTAGAGCAAATGGGCGGCACCATCGAGATACAGTCGGAACCTGGCAAGGGAAGCACCGCCTACGTCATCATCCCATGCGAGATGACGTCGCTGGAGAAGAAGACAGAAAACGTATAATGCGAAAAGGGTACTGCGAATGAACATACTATCCGTCAACATATCAGCCATCGTGCTCACGGGCAGCACCATCATGTCGGCCATCATGCTGGCAGTCACCATCGGCGTGTTTGCTGCCGCTTGGGCTGTCAACCGCTTCAGCCTGCTCCGCATCAGAAAGAGCATCAGCCAAAGCCGCGAGCTGTCAGACATCATGCAGCACACGATAGGCATCAGCCACAGCGCCGTGCTGCGACTGGACATTAAGAAGCGCTATGCATACAACATGCATGGCAACCTGCTGCCCGAAGGCGGACTGAGCTACGAAGAGGGATTCAAGTACATTCATCCCGACGACCAGGACATCTACAGGAACTTCCTCAAGAAGCTCTTCGAGGGCAACAGCGACACCGAAGAGTGCATCTTCCGATGGGACATCAGCGGAGAGGAGCACTCAGGGCAGTGGCACTACATGCACGACCAAGGCGTGAAGGAGTTTGCCGACGGACGAGGACATGCGCCCACCAACCTCTTCTGCAGGCTGACGGACATCCAAGAGCGCATGCAGGAAGAGCAACGGGAAAGGGAGATGAGCGACAGGTACCGGCAGATGTTTGAGCAGGACATCGTCGGGCTGGCATTCTACGACAGCAACGGCCGCCTGCTGGCCACCAACAAGAAGCTGCGCGACATCCTCCACTTCCAGTCGGAAGACGACCCCTTCTATACTAACCGTACGCTGTTCCACTACCTGGCACTATACCACCAGCAGGACATGCAGATGCTTGACGACATCTACGTATGCTCCAAGTCCGTCATTCCAGAACGTGGGGTCAATTGCTACATAGAGCTGCGCGTGCACCCCATCAGCGACGACAATGGCAGGCTGACCTACCTCAACTGCTCGGTGCGTGAGGTTACCGAGGAGCGTGAGCTGTACCTGCAAAACCGCCGCAAGGAAAAGGAGATGCGACAGGCCAATGAGGAGGTACAACAGTACGAGATGGAACTGCAATACCTGATGGAGAACTGCGACATGCGTTTCTTCCGTATCTCTAACAAAGACAGAATATGCACCTTCTACAAGTCGCAGAGCGGTTCGGAAAAGAAGATGACCATCGAACAGCTTGTCGAGCACTTCGTAGACAGTCCTTTCCGTCAGGGACTTATGGACTACGAGCACTACTTCAGCGTGCCACGCAGGGACCTGACGCACATGTACCCCTTCTTCCACGACACCGACGAGCTGCAGTGGAACTTCATCGACAGTGTGCCCTACTTCGACGAGGAAGGCAAGTTGCTGGGCAGCTATGGAGTGGTGCGCAACGTGACCAAGCTCATCGAGAAGCAAGAACAGCTGCGCCAAGAGACGGAGCGTGCCAACAATGCCGGACAGGCCAAGTCGGTGTTCATGGCCAACATGACCCACGAAATACGTACGCCGCTGAACTCCATCGTAGGTTTCAGCGACGTGCTGCCGATGCTTACCACGTCTGAAGACAAGAAGGAGATTATACAGGTCATCATGAACAACTGCGACATCCTGCTGCGGCTCATCAACGACATGCTGGCCATCTCGTCGCTCGACGAGGGAGGCATACAGATCGTCGCCAAGCAAGTGGACTTCGCACGTGCCTTCGACGACATCTTTGAGACGCTAAGGGAGCGCGTACAGCAAAACGGCATCGAGTTCATCAAGGATAACCCCTACCGCAGCTGCGTGACCACCATCGACGACGGACGCATGCAGCAGATCATGACCAACTTCGTCATCAACGCCACCAAATACACCCACCAGGGGCACATCCGGCTGGGCTACCGCATAGAGAGCAGGGAAACGGCAGCAGGGAACGGCAAGCCTTGCCAAGGACTCTACATCTACTGCGAGGATACCGGAGACGGAATCCCCAAGGAGTCGCAGTCGCGCATTTTTGAACGTTTCGTCAAGCTGAACGACTACATACAAGGAACAGGACTGGGCCTCTCGATCTGCAAAGCCATCGTCGACGCCTGCCATGGCAGCATCGGCGTGCAAAGCGAGGGACAAGGACAAGGCTCCACCTTCTGGGCTTGGATACCCTGTGAGGCCACATACGACAACAAATAACCCAAACAGCACCACACGAATAAGCATGAATCTACATATCTTCAAAAAAAGGAATAAGCGGCAATGGGCTGCTGCCGTTGCCTGTCTGACGGTTGCTGCGCTATCGCCGCACGTCTCACTATCGGCCCAGACCAATGACAGCATACGCGTCTTCACCGAGGAGCATCCCCTGGTCTATGAAGACGCGTGGGACCTGTGGCCATACGCCTTCCTCAACGAGAATGGTGAAGCAACAGGCTACAACATCGACCTGCTGAAAATAATGTTCCGCGAACTGCACATCCCATACGTCATCAGGCTCAAGCCCACACAGACAGCCCTTAACGACCTGAAGGCAGGACAAGCCGACCTGACGTGTGGCATGGATGCACACTTCCACAACGACTACGCACAGTACGGAAAGACGGTGATACAGCTCTTCACCCATAGCGTGCTGCACCAGAAAGACGAACCGGCAGCCGTCAAAGACCTGGCGGACCTGGCTCGGAATCACGTCATCGTCCATGAAGGCAGTTTCAGCCACCACCTGATGAAACAGCGGGGCTGGGGCAGCAATGCCATCCCCTATGACGACATGCAGGAAGCCGTACAGAAGGTTCATCACACCCCTGGTACACAAATCGTCTGGAACACGCTGTCGCTGAAGTTCCTGATTCGCAAGTTCCAGTTCAATGACCTGGAACTCTCGCCCGTCGACATTCCTCACGGTGAGTACAAGTTCATGTCGAAAAACCCCCAACTGCTGCACCAGCTCGACAGCGTCTACATGCTGCTGAACTCCGAGGGTCTGCTACAGCCCATCCAAAACAAGTGGTTCTACCCCGAGCACAAGGACACGGGCATCCCGCTGTGGATATGGAAAGCCATCATCGTCGTAGTCATCATCTTGATCGGGGTGCTCACCTATTTTATTATATACCGGCTGCGTGAGCAGCGCATGACCGGTAAGGTCCGTCGCAGCAACGCTCGACTGGCACTCGTGCTACGCGCCAGCCACGTCTACATTTGGCAATACAACATCTACAACAACACCGTCGTCACCTTCGACAAGGACGGCCGCTATGAAGTCTCGTCGCTGTCCTCAAAGTTCTACGATTACGAGGTCATACCCGAGGACTTTGTGCGACTCCGCAAGGCGCTCACCTTTCAGACGGCGAAGCAATTCAGCCGGCAGGTGCTCTACATGAAAGCCATCGAAGTTACAAGCGGCAAGGTGCTTGACTTCGTCATCACCATCTCCGTGCTCCATCGCGACGCCAACGGACAGCCTACCGTTCTTATCGGCAGCTCCAGGGACATCACCCAGGAGAAGCTGCGCCAGCAGAAAGCCAAGGAAAACATACTGCGCTACCGCTCCATCTTCGACTCTGCCATGGTAGACATGGTAGCCTACGACGAGAACGGCGTCATAACGGACATCAACAAGAAAGCCGCTGCTGCATTCCCACAGAACAAGCAGGCATTGATTGACAGCCATATCACCCTCCAGCAGGTGACAGGGTTGTCTGACTTGGACCTCAAGACGATGGATACCATGCACATGACGCAGCTATACCAATCGACCGACGACATACGCATCCTGAACCGACTGCTGAAACGCCCCAAGTTGTACTATGAGTTACAGCTCGTACCTGTCCGCGATGAACAAGGCCACCTGCAGGCCATCTTCGGTGCAGGACGCAACGTCACTGAGATGGTAAACTCCTACACCCAGCTGCAGCGCAACAACCAGTTGCTGCAACAAGCCAACAAGGAGATGAGCGATTACATCAGCAACACCAACTTCGTGCTACAGAACGGTGGTGTCCGCATGGTGGACTATTCGCCAGACACGCATACCATCGTGCTGTATAGTGCCATCGGCAAATGCCAGTACAAGCTGACGCAGACACGCACCCTGTCGCTGACCGCCGAAGAGTCGAAGAAGACGGCCCAGCGCATTCTGAACAGCATGGACAACCGCACACACTCCACCCAGAGAGCTTCCGTCAAGACCTCGCTGCGTGTCAAGGGGCACCCGCTATACCTTTACTTCTCGTTCGTACCGGAATTCAACGACAAGGGCGAGGTGGTCAACTACTTCGGCATGTGCCGCGACATCAGCGAGATTAAGGCTACTGAGGAACTGGTAGCCGCCGAGTCCGTCAAGGCCCAGGAGGTGGAGGCAGTCAAGAATGCCTTCCTGCGCAACATGAGCTACGAGATACGTACACCGCTCACCTCGGTGGTAGGCTTTGCGGAACTGTTCCAGATGGAGCACTCCACCCAGGACGAGCCAGTGTTCATCGAAGAAATCAAGCGCAACTCCGCCCACCTGCTGAAGCTTATCAACGACATCCTCTTCCTCTCACGCCTCGATGCAAAGATGATTGAGATCAAACCGACTACCGTCGACTTTGCCACCTTCTTCGAAGGACGCTGCGAGATGGCATGGAACAGCGACAAGCGCCCCGGCGTCAGATACATCACGGACAACCCGTACCACAAGCTGGTTGTTGACATCGACGTGCAGAACTTAGGCATCATCATCGACCAGATAGTGGCCAATGCCGTTCAGCACACCACGCAAGGCATGGTCCGCGTACGCTACGACTACACCGGTGAGGGGCTGGTGCTTGCCTTCCAAGACACAGGCTGCGGCATACCGAAACACCTGCTCGACCACATCTTTGACCGTTTCATCAACAGCAGCAGCCATGGCACAGGCCTTGGGCTGGCCATCTGCCACGAACTGGTACAGCAGATGGGTGGACGCATCACCATCAGGTCAGAGAAGGACCGTGGCACCATCGTGTGGGTCACCATTCCGTGCAACAGTAGCGAGATAGAGAGAAAATAAACTGAAAATGCTGATACGACAATGATTTCAAACACCATATATCACCACTCCGTCAACAGGTCACGACTGCCACGACTGCGGACACTCGTGCTTGCTGCCATGCTGTGCCTGACAGGCCTTTCCCTGCATGCCCGCAACTTCTATGGTTACACCAAGGAGCGCCCACTCGTCATCGTCGGCGACTGGGACTTCCGCCCCTATGAGTTCCTTAACAGCGACGGCCAGCCCAAGGGTTATAACATCGAAGTGCTCGACCTGATACTGACACGTCTTGAAATACCGCACCGTTTCACCCTGTCGGAGTGGCACGAGGCCACGACATTATTTGAGCGTCGCGACGCAGACCTCATCTTCGGACCGACGTTCCACTATCGTGGGAATACATTTATCTCTTCCAACAAGTTTGTCAGTTATTATAATCTCAAGGTAGCCCGCCGCTTAGGCACCCCTCCTCTGAAGGATGTGAGCAACCTCAACAGCAGCGACACACTGCTCGTAAAGCAAAACGACTATGCCGACTTCCGCCTGAAGACGATGACCATCGCAACACCATCTATCAGCTACCATTCACCCAAGGAGGGACTGACCAACATCCGCACCGGACATGGGAAATACTATGTCTGGGGAGAGGTGCCGCTGGCCCGCAAGATACAGGAGCTTCACCTCGACAGCCTCGTGCTTGATCCAATCAATCTGCCCCCTGGTGAGCTTCACATCATCGGCTATAACGAAGAAATCATTGACATCATCGACGACGAGTTCACACGACTGGAGCAGGCAGGAGAGCTGCAGAACATCACCGACCGCTGGTTCTTCCCTGAGCGTGTCCACGACAACGCATCCTCCATCTCGCTCTACCTGCTGGGAGCCATCGTTCTGTCACTGATTGTCATCTTCCTGTCCAGCCGTATCACTGCCAGCCGTCTGAAAATCGCCGTACGCCGGCACGGCGAGCTGAACAGCATGATGGAGCAGGCGCTGAGCATGGGCAACTTCTGCGTGGTTGCATGGGACTTGCAGGTTCAGAGGCTGAACAATGTCCACGGAGACATACTGCCCCCCGAAGGCATGAACCCGATGGAATTCATCCGCCGACTGCCCCCTGAACAAGCCAAGCTGTTTCATGAGAATAACACAAGAATCGTGAATGAAGAAATTGATGACTTCGACTATGAACTGACCTTGAATCGTGGGACATCGGAGCAACCTATCATCAAGCACTATAAGGGCAGTGCCATGGTGGAAAAGCTCCATGGCAAGCCACGCTATGTCATCTATGCCGCACACGACTTCAGCCAGGAAGTAAACGAGGAAGAGCGCGACAAGACAATAGCCAATAAATACAGACGCATGTTTGACTCAAACTTCGTCGCCATGTCGTTCTACGACAGCGATGGAAACCTCTTGGTTGTCAACGAGAATATGTTTGACCTTTGCGGCCTTCACGACGAGGAGAGCAAGCATTTCTTCTATGACACCAACCTCTTTGACAATCCGATGGTAAAAGACGACTACAATCGGGACAGCAAGGATCCGTGCCACGTCTGCCAACACATGAACTATCCGGCTATAGGGATTGACAAGTATATCGAGATACGTATCACCCCTATTGCCGACAACGAGGAACAAACAGTCCACTACATCGTTACAGCCCGCGACTGCACCGTAGAGCGCGAGATGTACCGCAGCCAGCTGCAATACGATAAGCAGCTGCGTCAGGCAGAACTGTCCATCAACCACTACGAGTCACAGCTCCGCTACCTGCTGGAGGAGAGCAACATGTACATATGGAGGTTCCACATTGCCGAACACAACATCGACTTCTCCCACACGCTGCGTGACGCCGAGTTCAGTATGTCGATAGAGGACTACTTCGACAGCATATCGGAAGAGCACCGCGAAAAGGCAAAGGAGATTTTCATGGGTTCCCTGATGCAGGGCAAGCCATTCTCGGCTATCCACCATTTCGAGCGCACACCGATTGACAGCGAGCCAACATGGTACAGTATCGGTGGCATGCCTATCAAGGATGCTGACGGTACCGTACAGCAGTACTTCGGCATTTCGCGAAACATTACCGACCTGATGCAGGCCCAGCTGCACCTGCGAGAAGAGACCAAACGTGCAGAAGACTCGGGAATGCTGAAGGGTGCCTTCCTTGCCAACATGACGCACGAGATACGCACACCGCTCAACGCCATCGTAGGCTTCAGCGACTTGCTGCAGGTGGTCGATGTCCCTGAGGAGCGCATGGAGTTTATACGCATTATCCGCAACAACTGCGACATGCTGCTGCGCCTTATCAACGACATCCTCGAAGCCTCCAGCATGGGACAGTCGATGGCTATCGAGCCAACGCCCATCGACCTCTCGCGCACGTTCGACGACATCTGCCAGACGCTGCAACAGCGCATCCAGGAGCCTGGCGTGGAGTTCCAGAAGGACAACCCCTACCCCACCTTCCCTGCCGTGCTCGACCGAGGCCGTATCGTGCAGGTGCTGACCAACTTCGTGACCAACGCCGTGAAATACACCCACGAGGGACATATCCGCGTGGGCTATCACGAACAGGACGGCGGTGTCTATTTCTACTGCGAAGACACGGGAGCCGGTATTCCGAAGGACAAGCAGGCGCAAGTATTCGATCGTTTCGTCAAGCTGAACGACTTCGTGCAGGGCACAGGCCTCGGACTGTCTATCTGTAAGTCCATCGTGCAGCGCTGCGGCGGACGCATCGGCGTCAACAGCGAGGGCGAGGGCAAAGGCTCTACCTTCTGGTTCTGGACACCGCGCGTCATCAAGAGCACGGAGAAATAGGCCTATTGCTTCTACTGCATAATAAAAACCACGTCATCCGTGGTTTTTATCATTTGATTATTTCGTGCTCAGAATCTCCTTGGCACGGGCCAGCGCGAGGTCGATATGTCGACAGATGTTCTCGTCGCCTAACAACTGCTGGAAGCTGTTACGCTTCAGCACAGCCTCCACCTTCTCGTTGACACCCGAGAGGACGACGGTGACGCCCTCCTTCTGACTCATGCGACACATATTCTCCAGGTTGTGCATGCCCGTAGAGTCGATGAACGGCACCTTACGCATACGGATGATGCGCACCTTCGGATGACTGCCGTAGCGCGCCATGATATCCTCGAAACGGGTACCGGCACCGAAGAAATACGGGCCATTGATCTCGTAGACCTCTACGCCTTCGGGAATGGTCAGGTGCTCCAGGTTGCCTGCCTGCATGTCAGCATCCTCGTTCAGGTCTATCTCGTTCATCACGGCATGCACCTCAGTCGTCTCTGCCATGCGGCGCATGAAGAGCAGACAGGCACAGACGAGTCCGAACTCGATGGCTACGGTGAGGTCGAAGATGATGGTCAGGAAGAACGTCAGCAGCAGCACCGTCACGTCGCTCTTCGGATTGCGGCGCACCATAGCGAGGAACGAGCGCCAGCCGCTCATGCCGTAAGCCACGACTACCAGCACACCAGCCAGGCAGGCCATCGGGATATACTGCGCCAGCGGCATGAGGAACAGGAAGATGAGCAGCAGCACGGCAGCATGGATAATGCCAGCCACTGGGGTACGGCCACCGTTGTTGATATTGGTCATGGTGCGTGCGATGGCTCCCGTGGCGGGTATGCCGCCAAAAATGGGTGACGCGAGGTTGGCTATACCCTGACCTATCAGCTCGGTATTGGAATTGTGGTGGTCGCCGATGACACCGTCGGCCACGGTAGCTGACAGCAGACTCTCGATAGCACCGAGCACGGCAATAGTGACCGCAGGGCCTACCAACCGCTTGAACGTCTGCCACGACAGTTCCGGCACGACGGCACCAGGCAGCTCGGAACTGATGCTGAAGCGGTCGCCGATGGTCTCGATGGTACTGACTCCGGCATACTGCTTCAGCAGCAGGGCCACCACGGTCATGAGGACTATCGCCACCAGTGAGCCGGGCAGCGCACGGAGCGGCGACAGGTGGAAGCGGCGTGCCAGCAGGGGCCACACGGCAATGAGCGCCACACTGCCTACGCCCACCAAGGCACTCCACGGGTCGATGGTGCCGAAATGTGAGGCGTAGGCCACCCACTTCTCAACAAAGTCGCTGGGCACAACATCCATCGTCAGTCCGAACAGGTCCTTCACCTGGGTGGTGAAAATGGTGACGGCAATACCGCTGGTAAAGCCGACGACGATGGGGTACGGTATGTACTTGATGATAGTGCCCAGACGTAGCACGCCAAGCAATATCAGGAACACGCCAGCCATCAGGGTGGCCACGGTGAGTCCCTGCATGCCATACTGCTGGATGATGCCGTAGACGATGACGATGAATGCTCCCGTAGGACCGCCAATCTGCACCTTCGAGCCGCCAAACAGCGAAATCATGAGGCCCGCCACGATAGCCGTGATGATGCCCTTCTCGGGACTGACACCACTGGCTATGCCGAAGGCGATGGCCAGCGGCAGGGCAACAATGCCCACAATGACACCGGCCATGAGGTCGGCGGTGAACGTCTTCTTGTCGTAATGCCTGAAGGCTGACAGGATTTTCGGTTTGAAGTCTAATGTCTTTTCCATTCGTTTTTCCTTTTTGTCTTTTTACCTTTTTACTGTTTCGCCTGCAAAATTATACAAAAAATATAAGGGAGCAAAGGAAAAGCCCCCTTATATTATAAATAAGGTGCAAATTCTTGATTTACTTCGTCTGCAGCAGGTCACGAATCTCGGCCAACAGCTCCTCCTGGGTAGGACCGGCGGGAGCGGCAGGAGCCTCGGGCTCGGCCTTCTTGCGGTTCATCTTGTTGATACCCTTCAGCATCAGGAAGATACAGAAGGCCACAATGAGGAAGTCGACGACGTTCTGCAGGAACTGGCCATAGGCCAACACGGCAGCTCCGGCCTCCTTGGCAGCAGCCAGCGTGCTGTACTCACCATCGCCCAGGTTGACGAAGAGGTCGGCAAAACTGACACCCCCCGTAGCCTTGCCGACGAGCGGCATCAGCACGTCGTCCACCAGACTGGACACAATCTTACCGAAAGCACCGCCGATGATGACACCGACAGCCATGTCCATCACATTGCCCTTCATGGCAAACTCTTTGAATTCACTGATAAATC
>CAMJWJ010000020.1 GCA_946409435.1 uncultured Prevotella sp.
GGACGACAAACTGAAAATTCTTCTTTGCGAAGACGACGAGAACCTCGGAATGCTGCTGCGTGAGTATCTGGCTGCTAAAGGCTACATGGCAGAGCTGTGCCCCGACGGAGAGGCTGGCTACAAGGCGTTCCTGAAAACCAAGTTCGACATCTGCGTGCTCGACGTGATGATGCCCAAGAAAGACGGATTCGCTCTGGCACAGGAAATCCGACAGGCCAATGTCGACATCCCCATCATCTTCCTTACGGCCAAGACACTGAAGGAGGACATACTCGAGGGATTCAAGATCGGTGCCGACGACTACATCACCAAGCCCTTCTCCATGGAAGAACTCGTGTTCCGTATCGAGGCCATCTTGCGACGCGTGCGTGGCAAGAAAAACAAGGAAAGCTCGGTTTACCATATCGGCAACTTCATCTTCGACACTCAGAAGCAGCTGCTCAGCATCGGTGAGAAGCAGACCAAGCTGACCACCAAGGAGAACGAGCTGCTGGCCCTGCTCTGTTCGCATGCCAACGAGATACTGCAGCGTGACTTTGCGCTGAAGACCATCTGGATAGACGACAACTACTTCAACGCAAGGTCCATGGACGTCTACATCACCAAGCTGCGCAAGCACCTGAAGGACGACGAGCAGATCGAGATTATCAACATTCACGGTAAGGGCTACAAGCTCATCACGCCAGAGGAGGAGTAAGACACACATGAACAAACGCAGATGGCGCTGCAGACCCGGGCAACAGCCTACGGAGCTGGACAAGCGCATCATGTATTTAGAGAACAAGGGAGTGTTGGTACCCACACCGGAACTTATCAAGACTCCAGAACAGATTGAGGGCATCAGGCGCGCCGCTGTGGTAAACAACGGCGTGCTGGATGCTGTAGAGAGTGCAATACATGCCGGCATGTCGACACTGGAAATAGACACGATATGCCGTGAGTACTGTGACGCTCACGGAGCCATACCTGCATGTCTGAACTACGGAGGCGACGAGGATACCATGCCTTTCCCCATGAGTGTGTGTACGAGCATCAACGAGGTGGTGTGCCACGGCATACCCAAGGCAGAGGACATACTCGAGGAGGGAGACATCATCAACGTCGACTTCACCACCATCCTCGACGGCTACTATGCTGATGCCTCGCGTATGTTTATAATAGGTAAGACAACACCCGAGAAGGAACAGCTGGTGCGCGTCACCAAGGAATGCCTGGAGATTGGCATGGAGGCTGCCAAGCCGTGGGGGTACGTCAACGACATAGGCAGGGCCATCGAGAAGCATGCCAAGCGATACCACTACGGAGTGGTGCGCGACCTCTGCGGACATGGCGTAGGCAACGACTTCCACGAAGAACCTGACGTGGCACACTTTGCAGAGAAGGGCAAGGGCATGCTACTCGTACCCGGCATGGTGTTCACCATCGAGCCGATGATTAACATGGGAACATGGAAAGTGTTCATCGATGCTGATGACCCCTACGGATGGGAGGTCATCACGGAAGACGAGCTACCCAGTGCTCAATGGGAGCACACGCTCCTCATGACGGAACATGGCGTGGAAGTGCTCAGCTGGTAAGGCTGGGCACTTCTGCTATTCTGCCGTCTGACCGGGCACTTCTGCTAATATCGTGGAAAACAGACTGACGGCAGCCTCCACGGTGGGGATGTCGGCTATCAGCATCGAACGCTTGCCGTACTGCTCGCGGAACTGGCAGCGGCGTGGATTGCGGCCTACGAAGTTGATGATACGGTCGAAGGCCTCGCTCTGGTAGTACGGGCTGTCGGTCTGCGAGACGAAGAACATCGTCATGCGACCCTGCTTCAGGATGATTTTCTCGCATCCTAACTGCTTGCCCATACGCCGCAGGGGAACGACGCGCATCAGCTCCTCGCCGGCGTGAGGAACTTTGCCGAAACGGTCTATCAGCCTCGTGCGGTAGGCGGACAGCTGCTCGTCGGTGTGCAGACCATCCAGCTCGCGGTACAGCAGCATGCGCTCTGAGTCGCTTGGCACGTACTGGTCGGGGAAGTACAGCTCCAGGTCGCTCTCCAAAGAACAGTCGGAGACAAACAGACTGTCGCCAGCCCCCTTGCTGCGAGCAAGCGAATCAGGCAACTCTTGCCGTTTACTCCTGCCTTGAGCGTATCCATGACCCTCTCCACGTGGAGAGTGGGTGGTGTCGGGACTCTCATTGTTAATCTCCACGACAGCCTGCTGCAGAATCTTCACATACGTCTCGTAGCCAAGGTCGGCAATGAAACCCGACTGCTCGGCACCTAACAGGTTGCCGGCACCACGGATGTCAAGGTCCTGCATGGCAATATGGATGCCGCTGCCCAGGTCGCTGAAGTTCTCGAGGGCCTCCAAGCGACGGCGGCTCTCAACGGGAAGGTCGGCCAGCGGAGGAGCCAGCAGGTAGCAGAAGGCCTTACGGTTGCCACGCCCAACACGGCCACGCATCTGGTGAAGGTCGGAGAGCCCGAAGTGGTGTGCACCGTTAATGATGATGGTGTTGGCGTTGGGGATGTCTATGCCGTTCTCGATGATGGTCGTCGAGAGCAGCACGTCGTAGTCGTAGTTCACAAAATCGAAGATAATCTCTTCCAACTCGTCGGGCTTCATCTGCCCATGACCGACAGCCACCCGGGCGTCGGGAACGTACTTGATGATTACCTCCTTGATGCGCTGAAGGTCATTGATGCGTGGATTGACAAAGTACACCTGACCGTTGCGCGACATCTCGAAGTTGATGGCGTCGGCGATAATCTCCGGACCGAAGGTGTGAATCTCAGTCTGGATAGGGTAGCGGTTCGGCGGCGGTGTCTGGATGATGCTCAGGTCGCGGGCACCAACCAGCGAGAACTGTAGCGTCCGGGGGATAGGTGTGGCAGACATCGTCAGCGTGTCGACGTTGGTCTTCAGCTGGCGGAGCCTCTCCTTCGTGGAGACACCGAACTTTTGTTCCTCGTCGATGATGAGCAGTCCGAGGTCACGGAACTTCACACTCTTACCGATGAGCTTGTGCGTACCTATGAGGATGTCTATCTTGCCCGCTTCCAGATCGTTCAGTATTTCTTTGGTCTGCTTAGTGCTGCGAGCCCTCGACAGGTATTCCACTCGAACGGGCAGATTCTTCAGACGCGACGAGAACGTCTGGTAGTGCTGGAAAGCCAGCACAGTGGTAGGTACCAGCACGGCCACCTGCTTGGAGTCGCAGGCTGCCTTGAAGGCGGCACGTACGGCGACCTCCGTCTTGCCGAAGCCTACGTCGCCACACACCAGACGGTCCATAGGCTGAGCCTTCTCCATGTCTGCCTTGACGTCATTGGTGGCTTTCAGCTGGTCGGGAGTGTCTTCGTAGAGAAACGATGCCTCTAACTCCTGCTGCATGAACGTGTCGGCAGAGAAGGCGAAGCCCTTCTGACGGCGGCGCGTGGCATAGAGCTGTATCAGGTCACGGGCAATGTCCTTCAGCTTCTGCTTGGTACGCTCCTTCATACGCTCCCACTGACCAGTGCCCAGGTGCGACAGGCGTGGAGGCTGACCACCGTCCTGAGCCTTGTATTTCGACACCTTGTAGAGCGAGTGAATGCTGACATAGATGGTGCCGCCGCCGTCGTACTGTATCTTGATCATCTCCTGGAAACCTGTCTGTCCACCGTTTCCACCATTGCCAGAATTGATGGGCATCCTGACCAGTCCGCCAAACTTGCCGATGCCATGGTCGATGTGTACCACGTAGTCGCCTATCTCGAACTGCTGGATCTCCTTCAGCGTCAGTGCCACCTTCCCGCTATGGGCCTTGTCGGAGCGAAGGCTGTACTTGTGGTAGCGGTCGAATATCTGGTGGTCGGTGAAAATACACAGCTTCAGGGCGTGGTCTACAAAGCCGGCGTGCAGCGTCTTGTTAACAAAAGAGAAATGAGAAATGAGGGATGAGGAATGAGCATCCGCCGTCACGCTGCTAGTGGTACTTTTTGTTGCGGACATGGCATTCCTCATTTCTAATTTCTCATTTTTCATTTGCGAAACGATCTCCCTCAGACGGTCCAGCTGTTTGGCACTGTCGGCAAGGATGTACAGTCGGTAATCGTCGGCAACAAACTGCTCAAACGACTCCTGCAGCAAGTCGAAATTCTTATGGAACTGTGGCTGCGGCGAGGTGCGGAACGTGATGGAGGCGTCGGGCAGGCCTGTAGGGCGGTGGCCTATCTCAATGCGGCGGAAGGAGGAGGCATCGCTGATGAACTGCGTGCCGCTGATCAGCTGCCGCTCCTTGTTCATCTCCATCAGGATGTCGTGCTGTTCCTGCTCGGTGGCACCCTCCATACGCTCGGTGACTGCCTGCTGAGAAAAACCCTCTTGATAGGTACGGTCGATGGTGTCGCGGACGTAGAGAAGGTCCTTCGTCACAAGGATAGTGTCCTGCGGCAGGAAGGACAGGAACGGCGTCTTCTCGCTGACGACGTCCAGCTCGGGCACGATGTCTACCCTGTCGCGCTTGTCCTTCGACAGCTGCGTGTCTACCTCGAAGGTACGTATGCTGTCGATGTCGTCGCCGAAGAAGTCGATGCGGAACGGCAACTCGCTGCTGTAAGAATAGACGTCGAGGATGCTGCCGCGGAGCGCAAACTGCCCTGGCTCGTAGACGTAGTCCACCTCGCAGAAGCCAAGCTCGCGGAGTATGTCTGTCACGTTGTCGGCATTCACAGTCTCGCCCTGGCTGAGCGTGAGGGTGCGGCTCTCCAGCTGTTTCCTGGCAACGACCAACTCGGCGACGGCCTCGGGATACGTAACGATATAGCTTCCTGAGTCCCGTAAGTTAGTGGGGTGGGGGGATGAACAATCCTCTTTGTCCACTAAGTTATGGGAGTGTTTGTCTGAACCATTCCTGTTCAGCCGTGACAGCACTTCGGTGCGTAATATCTCGTTGGCGGCATCGCGCTGCGCATACTTGATGGCCCTGCGATAGCTGCTGGGAAAGAAGAGCACCTGCTTGTCGTCTAACAGCTGAACAAGGTCGTGGTAGAAATATCCCGCCTCTTCGGCGTCCTGCAGGATAAACAGTACCGTGCCCGGCATGGCATCAGTCGCTTTGGCTTTCAGTGCGCCGAAGACCAGCGGTGCCGATGAGCAGATAAGTCCCTCAAGGAAAACAGTACGTACTGAATCCTTGCGTATTATGTCGGCCAGTGCTCCCACCTGTGGAGACATGGCATAGAGTTGCAGCAAATCTTCTGTTGTCATACGATGATGTTAGCGTCCCCCTCCTTCCTCAGACGTTTTATCGACGTGCAAAATTAAGCACTTTTTTTGTTATTCTCAACAATTTCTGCATTTTTCTTTTCCAAATCATTTTAAAAAAGTGTAGAAATAAGTACGAACTATCATTTTTTTTTCGTACCTTTGCGCGTGTTAACGATACAACGGAACATTGAAAGCAGAAAATAAGCAATCATCATGAGCCATATCAGCGACAGCATTGTCATCATTCCTACTTATAATGAGAAAGAGAATATCGAGAAGATCATCCAGGCCGTCTTTGGTCTGGAGAAGTGTTTTCATATCCTGGTCATCGATGACGGCTCGCCCGACGGTACGGCAGCCATCGTCAAGGACATGATGGCACAGCAGGACTTCGCCGACCGGCTCTTCATACTCGAGCGCAGCGGGAAATTAGGGCTGGGCACGGCCTACATCACTGGATTCAAGTGGGCGCTGGAGCGTGACTACGGCTATGTCTTCGAGATGGATGCTGACTTCAGCCACGACCCTAACGACCTGCCGCGACTCTATAGCGCGTGTGCCGACGATGGCTACGACGTGGCCATCGGTTCGCGCTATGTCAGCGGTGTAAACGTGGTGAACTGGCCTATCGGGCGAGTGCTGATGTCCTATTTCGCATCGAAATACGTACGGCTGATCACCGGCTTCAAGGTTCACGATACCACGGCGGGCTTTAAGTGCTATAAACGCCGTGTGCTGCGCACCATTGAACTGGACAAGATTCGCTTCAAGGGCTATGGCTTCCAGATTGAAATGAAGTTTACGGCCTATAAGATAGGGTTCCGCATCAAGGAGGTGCCTGTCATCTTCGTCAACCGGCGTGAGGGAG
The DNA here is from genome assembly GCA_946409435.1 of uncultured Prevotella sp. Taxonomy (GTDB): domain Bacteria; phylum Bacteroidota; class Bacteroidia; order Bacteroidales; family Bacteroidaceae; genus Prevotella. Next base: position 6,118 of record CAMJWJ010000020.1, read on the forward strand.
TCAGCAAAATGTCGGGCGGCATCTTCGGTGAGGCATTTTTCGGAGTCATGCGGTTGCGGTGGGATGGCTGGACACGTAAGTATCCCAAAATCGTAGATGCTTAGTTAAAAAATATTAAGAATAGAGAATTTCTCATTTCTCATTTCTCATTTCTCATTTAAAATGTGTACCTTTGCACCCTGTTTGGAGTAAGTTATATATTAAGGAACAAGAAAAAGTAGATAGAAATGTCGAAAATTTGTCAGATTACGGGAAAGAAGGCACAGATTGGTAATAATGTGTCTCACTCAAAGCATCGCACAAAGCGCAGCTTTGATGTAAACCTGTTCAGCAAGAAGTTCTACTATGTTGAGGAGGCTTGCTGGATTCAGTTGAAGATCAGCGCTGCTGGTCTGCGTATGATTAATAAGGTAGGTCTGGACGCTGCCCTGAAGCAGGCTGTTGCTAAAGGTTTTGTAGACTGGAAAGACATTAAAGTAATAGGAGACTAATAGCTATGGCAGGTAAGAAAGCAAAGGGTAACCGCGTTCAGGTAATTCTGGAGTGCACCGAGATGAAGGAGAGTGGACTGCCCGGAACAAGCCGTTATATTACGACGAAGAACCGTAAGAACACTCCTGAGAGAATGGAGCTGAAGAAGTACAACCCCATTCTGAAGCGCATGACCGTGCACAAGGAGATTAAGTAAGGGTAAGTAGTTTTTAAACAGTAAGAAAGGTAAGACACTATGGCAAAGAAAACCGTTGCTACCCTCCACGAAGGCTCAAAGGATGGTCGCGCTTACACAAAGGTTATCAAGATGGTGAAGAGCCCGAAGACGGGTGCTTACATCTTTGATGAGCAGATGGTTCCCAACGAGGCCGTTAAGGACTTCTTCAAGAACTAAGAGAAAGAAAGGATTTTTGGGTGAATAAACTCAGAACGAGGCTGCAATCATTGTGTTGTGGCCTTGTTTCATTTACCGATGCGATATTTTGTCTGGTTTAGCTACGACGGGGGACGCTACCACGGATGGCAGCTGCAACCCAATGGGGTGACGGTGCAGAGCGAGCTGCAGCGGTGCTTGTCGTTGCTGTTGCGTCAGGATGTTACCGTCACCGGAGCCGGGCGTACCGACGCCGGTGTGCATGCCCGTAGGATGGCGGCCCACTTCGACGTGGAGCAGCTGCCGATGAGCTGCACCGACCTGGTGCATAAGCTGAACGGACTGCTGCCCTACGACATTGGCGTCAGTGCCGTTGAGCCTGTCGATGTCGACAAGCATGCACGCTTCTCAGCCCTCGCGCGTACCTATCATTATTATATACACACGAGGAAAGACCCCTTCCGACAGCAGTATTCGTTGGAAATCCACTATCAGCTGGACTTCCCGCTGATGAACGAGGCCGCCGCCATACTGATGGAGTATGATGACTTCGGTGCCTTTTGCAAGGCTGGCTCCGATGTCAAGACTACTATCTGCCACGTCACCCAAGCCCAGTGGCATCAAACGTCCGACACGTCGTGGTACTTCGAGATCACGGCCAACCGATTCTTGCGCAACATGGTGCGTGCTGTTGTGGGCACGCTGATAGAGGTCGGCCGTCACCGTCTGTCGCTCGACGGCTTCCGACAGGTAATAGAGCAGGGACGTCGTACGCAGGCTGGTGAGTCCATGCCTGCCAAGGCTCTGTTCCTGGAGAACGTCAGATATTGAGAGATTAAAATCGTCATGTCGTAATAACGTCATAACGAAACATCGAAACATTGTAAAGACTGAAATACAGAAATGACTTGGCTGATATTTGCTTTTATGTCTGCAGCACTGTTAGGCTGCTACGATTCCTTCAAGAAGGAGGCATTGCGCAATAATGCCGTCATTCCGGTGTTGTTTCTGAACACCCTCTTCTCTTCGCTGATATTCCTGCCGTTCATCGTCCTCAGCGCCACCACGTCGCTGCTGGATGACAGCATCATGCATGTGGCATCGGGTGGATGGGAAGTGCACCGCTATGTAGTGCTCAAGGCATTCATCGTCTTGAGCAGCTGGGTGCTGGGCTATTTTGGCATGAAGCACCTGCCGCTGACCATCGTCGGTCCCATCAATGCCACGCGCCCCGTCATGGTACTGGTGGGTGCCCTGCTGGTCTTTGGCGAACGGCTCAATGTCTGGCAGTGGGTGGGTGTGCTGCTCGCCGTGGCATCATTCCTGATGCTCAGCCGTAGCGGCAAGAAGGAAGGCATAGACTTCCGCCGCGACCACTGGATATGGATGATAATCGGTGCTGCCGCCCTCGGTGCCGTAAGCGGACTTTACGACAAATACCTGATGGCGCCGGTAGAACAGGGCGGGGTAGGGCTGGATCGTATGCTGGTGCAGTCGTGGTATAACATCTACCAGTGTGGCATGATGCTGCTGATGTTGCTGTTACTTTGGTGGCCTAAGCACGGCGAGACGACACCGTTCCGGTGGCACTGGGCCATTATTGGCGTCAGCATATTCCTGTCGACGGCCGATTTCCTCTATTTCTATTCATTGTCACTGCCCGATGCCATGATCTCCATCGTCTCGATGATTCGCCGAGGCTCCGTGGTCGTAAGTTTCCTGTTTGGTGCACTGTTCTTCCACGAGAAGAATCTGCGTGCCAAGGCTTTCGATTTGGCACTGGTGCTACTGGGCATGGTATTCCTGTACATCGGCTCACGATGATTGTTGAAAGTTGAAACTTGAAATATGATATTTATGAAAAGTACTAATCTATTAAGAAGCGAAAACCGGAAGGTGAGCATCGTCTTGTTGACGGCCTTTGCACTTCTGTTGACAGTAGGGGCTTTTGCCGGTAAGAAACTGGAACTGAAAGACGTGACAAGCCGAACCTTTCGTGCCGAGAACATGGCGGCCGTCAAGCCGTTGCCTGATGGCGAGTCGTATGCCCAGCTGAGCAGCGACAGACAGCGCATAGTGAAGTATTCGTTCACAACAGGCAAGGAGCTGGGCGTACTCTTCGATGCCGGACAGGCCAAGGGTGACCCTATAGCCAGTATCGACGGCTATATCATGAGTCCCGACGGTCGTAAGATGCTCATACAGACCCATACCAAGCCTATCTACCGGCATTCGTTCACGGCCGACTATTACATCTACGATATTCGCAACAACCGCGTCACTCCGCTGTCGCAGAACGGTGCGCAACAGACACCCGTCTTCTCGCCCGACGGCCAGCAGATAGCCTTTGTGCGTAGCAACAACATCTTCTTGGTTAAGCTGTTGTACGACAATGCCGAGGTACAGGTGACAAAGGACGGTAAGGTGAATGAAATCATCAATGGTATACCCGACTGGGTGAACGAGGAGGAGTTCGGATTCAACAGTGCTATGGTGTTCAGTGCCGATGGCGGCCAACTGGTGTGGATACGCTACGACGAGCGTGCCGTACAGCAGTACTCCATGCCGTTGTTCCGTGGACTCAGCCCTGAGCGTACGGAGTATGCCGACTATCCTGGATTCTATACCTATAAATACCCCATTGCTGGCGAGACCAATGCTACGGTCAGCGTGTGGAGCTACGACATACAGAGTCGTCGTACCCGAAAGTTGCAAGTGCCTGTCGATGCCGACGGATACATCCCCCGTGTGGTGGCTACGAACGATGCTTTACGTGTGGCCGTCTACACTATGAACCGTCATCAGGACTGTCTGCGTGTCTATATGGTCAACCCCCTCTCTACCGTCAGCCAGCTGTCTGTCGAGGAAAAGGTCAGCCGCTATGTCCGCGAGGAGTCCATGTCGGGCATACAGATTACCGGCAGCCACATCCTCGTGCCTAGCGACCGCGACGGTAACATGCACCTTTATCTGTACAACATGAACGGTCAGCTGCTGCGCCAGATAGACCATGGCGACTACGAGGTGAGCGAGATCTACGGATATGACGAGCGGACCGGTGACACCTACTTTGCGTCGCATGCCAACGGGGCTACAGACCAGCGTGTGTGGGTGGCCCATGAGAATGGCAAGACCGAATGCCTAACGCCAAAGGCTGGCTGGAGCACTGCCGTGTTCAGCAGTGACTATCGCTATTTTATCCACACCTGGAGTGACCTGCAGACACCGCCCGTCTATTCGCTGTGTACTAACAAGGGCAAGACGCTGGAGGTGCTGATCGACAACAAGGCACTGCGCGACCTTTGGATCGGCTACGAGCAGGGCCGGCGCGAGCTGCTGACGCTGACGACGGCCGATGGCGTGACGCTGAATGGCTGGATGATTAAGCCTGCCGACTTCGATGCTGCCAGGAAGTACCCCGTCATCATGTATCAGTATGGTGGTCCTGGCAATCAGCAGGTTAAGAACGCGTGGAATATCGGAATGGCCGGAAATGGTGCCATCATCGAGCAGTATCTTTGCCAGCAGGGCTATGTGTGTGTCTGTATCGACAACCGTGGCACTGGTGGCCGTGGTGCGGAGTTTGAGAAATGTACCTATCAGAGACTCGGTCAGCTGGAAGCCCACGACCAGGCAGAGGCTGCCCTGTGGCTTGGCCGCCAGCCGTATGTCGACAAAGAGCGTATCGGCATCTGGGGCTGGAGCTTCGGAGGTTTTAACACGCTGATGGCCATGTCGGAGGGCAGGGGAGTGTTCCGCGCCGGTGTCGCCATAGCCCCGCCGACGTCGTGGCGCTACTATGACACCATCTATACCGAGCGGTTTATGCGTACGCCAAAGGAGAATCCTGCCGGCTACGACGACTGTCCGCTGGCTCGTGCCGACAAGTTGCAGGGTGCGCTGCTGCTTTGTCATGGCATGGCCGACGACAACGTACACTTCCGCAACACCGCAGAATATACCGAAGCACTGGTGCAGGCCGACAAGGACTTCCGCCAGTTGGTATACACCAACCGCAATCACAGCATCTATGGTGGCAACACGCGTAACCACCTGTACCGTCAGTGTATTGACCACTTCAATGCTACACTGAAGTAGCTAATCTTTCAGCAGGTCAGGGCGCAGCCTACGGGTGCGTTCCATGGCCTGCTCCAATTCCCAGTTCCGTATCTTAGCCTCATTACCGCTCAGCAGGATGTCGGGCACACGCCAGCCTTTGTAGTCGGCGGGGCGGGTATAGATGGGGGCAGCCAGCAGGTCGTCCTGAAAGCAGTCGCTCAGTGCCGACTGCTCGTCGCCGATGACGCCAGGCACCACGCGTACCACTGCGTCGGCTATCATGGCGGCAACCAGTTCGCCTCCAGTCAGCACGAAGTCGCCGATACTGATCTCACGGGTGATGAGGTGGTCGCGTATGCGCTGGTCTATCCCTTTGTAGTGTCCGGCCAGGATAATGATGTTTCCCTTCATGGACAGTTCGTTGGCCATGTGCTGGTCGAAGCGTTCACCGTCTGGCGACGTGAAGATGACCTCGTCGTAGTCGCGCTCGGCCTTCAGTGCCGTGATGCAGCGGTCGATGGGTTCACACTGCATCACCATGCCTGCTGAACCGCCGTATGGATAGTCGTCAACGCGGCGCCACTTGTCCAGTGTATAGTCACGCAAGTTGTGCAGCCTGATTTCAGCCAGTCCTTTCTTCTCGGCCCGTGCCAATATCGACTCGTGTACGAAGCCCTCCAGCATTTCGGGCAGTACGGTAATAATATCAATCCTCATAATACTTTTTTATTTTTTCAATATAGCGTTCACCCACCTGTCGGCCCATGTTGTAGACAAGGCGCATGCGGTCGGCATCGTGGCTGATGTGGCCGATGGGTATCTTCTCGTCAGGGCGGATGACCAGACAGCGGCCTTCGTGCTCAGCCCGTGCCACGTATTCTAACTGTTTGTTGTACATGATGTGTCGCTCGTCCAGTGCCTTCACCATGGCGGGATATTTCCGCAGGGCTATCCGCATGAGCGGCATCAGCCGGTTGTGCTCCTTCTGGTATCCTAAGGGCTGTGTCAGTACGACCACGTTGCGCTGATAGCCTGCCTGCTCGGCATACTCCAGTGGAATCGAGTCGCTGACGCCGCCGTCCAGCAGCAGTCTGCCTCCCACGCTGACCACCTTCGAGGCCAGCGGCATGGATGCCGATGCACGCAGCCACTCCAACTCGTCGAAGTCGACGTGTGTCATCTCATGGTAAACGGCCTGCCCTGTCGTTACGTCTGTACATACTACAATAAACGACAGCGGGTTCTGCTCGAAGGCGGCAACATCGAAAAGGTCGTACTGATAGGGTACTACATGGTAGCCAAAGCTGGCGTTGAAGTAGTCACCGGTAGTCATCAGCGACTTCATCCCGCTGTAACGGGAGTCGTTGGCGAATCGTGTGTTATAGCGGATGGCCCTGCCTGGCTGACGTGATTTATAGTTACAGCCGAAGGCCGCCCCTGCCGATACGCCGACGAGTCCGTCAGGCCAGATGTCGTGTTCCATCATGACATCGGTCACGCCTGCAGACCATAGTCCGCGCATGGCTCCGCCTTCGAGTATGAGTCCTTTCTTCATTGTTTTCTTGATTTTGCTGTTGATGACTGCCAGAAACGGATGTACTGCTGTGCCACGTTGATGTAGTCGTGGTGACGGCGAACGTATGCGATGCTTTGCCGCTTCAGTTTTGGTATCTGTTCAGGCTGTCTGACCAGCTGCTCCAGTTCGTGGAACACACTGTCGTAGGAGGGCAGCACATTGACGATGGGGCGCAGCTCCTGCTCGCCCAGTATCTCGTAGTTCTCAGGTTCACCGCCTCCCACGACGACAATGCCTTTCGACATGGCCAGCAGGGCGTTCATGGCCGGTGTGTAGCTGTATAACTGGTCGAGCAGCACGTCGCTGTCGTCCATCAGCTTGCGATACGTGTCGAAGGGCACCCCCTCGGCCTTGTTGAGCAGTACCTGCTGTGGGTAGCGTGCGGCGACGTCTTCGGCAGCGCGTAGCATGATGTCGGTACCTTTATAGGCACTACGCCCTTTGCTGATGCCGATGAAGAGGCGTACCGGTGAAGGCACATCCGAAGCGTTTGACGGGGAGGAAGTCACCGTCGGCACGATGGGCATGGCGATGAACTGTGTCTTGTCGGGAAACAGGGGTTGGTAGCAGGCGTGGTATTCATACAGTCCCGTAATGATACCGTCGCAATCGGCAGCTATCATGCGGTTCAGTCGCTCCTTGGCCGTTCCTATCCAGTCCTGACGGTCGCGCAGTGCAGGCTCGTCGTCGCGTATCTTGTCGCCGATGTTGAAGTCGCTGTAGCGCAGTGGCTTCTTGCTGATGCACTCGTGTGCCCAATAGTAGTCCATGCCAAAGGCGCCCAAGAACACCTTCTTGTTGTGGCGTCTTAGGAACTTGTAAAAAGCAAAGAGCCGCTCGGCCTTCAGTTCAAAGAACAACGGGTTGATGAGCTGTACCACGTCATAGCCGCACAATTGCGGCAGCAGCGTCCAGAGCCGCAGCATCAGGCTGACTCCCCCCAGTTTGCCGGGTTTTCGTGTCACGTCGATGTCGCGGGGATAGTTTTTCCAGAAGTCGCCGTTTGAGACGACGCACACCTCATGTCCCAGGGTGCGCAGTCCCAGTGCTAATGTGTTATGCACGTTGCTGTATTCGCCTATGAGCAGTATCTTCATCGTTCTTTATTCATAAGTGGTATCACGCGAATCAACGCTCGCCGGCCGACGGTGGTGGCAGTCAGGCGTCGGAACCAGGTATATTTCCGTGTGTAGTCCTGTTCGGGCAGTGGGAATAGTCCTTCTTTTCTTAGCTCTGTAATCTTACGTTCCAAATAGTGGTATGACTGGGTTTGGATGATTATCTGGTAGAGATAGTCCATAGTGAGTTGAGCTATCCTGCGTTGCAATGCTGTACGGTCGTCAATAGGACGATGGTCAGCTATATAGTTCAATCTGCTGATGACACCTTTCAGGTCTCTTAGTCTCTTCATGCAGTGACGTATGTCGTTATTGCTTACTATAGAATCCTTGCGCTGACGGTAGAAATAAGCTTTCGCATTTGTTGTGCAGAGGGTTTCGGCGCGAAGCATCAAGAGGGGGGTGAACTCCTCGTCCTCATGGTAGATGCCAGGCGTAAAACGCAGCTTGCCAAGAATGGAACGCTGGAACATATACCCACAGGCAGCACCATGGATGTTGTTATGGCGCATAAAATAGGTACCCTTTACTGTCTTGCTGTGCTGTATTGCTGCAGGCTGGGCAGTGGTATGTGAGAAGTCGAAGCATATCATTTCTGGCTGCTCGCTTCGGGCAATGCCGATGCAGTAGTCATATGCTTCATGAAGGAGCTTGTCGTCAGCATCCACAAATTGCAGGTATTTGCCCGATGCCATCTTGATGCCGGTGTTACGTGCTTCGCTCAGCCCCATGTTCCGTTGTCGGACGTAGATGATGTCGTCGTTGTACAGTGTCAGTGAGCTGGCACAGCTGTTCCTGGACCCGTCGTCAACGATGATAATCTCCCGTTCGTTCCTGCTGAGCGACAAAGCCAATATGCTGTCGATACACTCATAAAGCATCTCGAGAGGCAGATTGTAGTAGGCGATGATAAATGTTATCAACGGCTGGGTTTCTTGAAGAGGTGTATGATTTTGCTGATTCTGCATAGTGTGTTAATTCCAAATATGTTGAGCATTGTGGCTTTCGTGCGCTCACGGCCTTCCAGCAAGTCTGGGCGCAGGTGTCTACGGGGTAGCAGGACGGGGCGTCCGGTGCGCTCCCATACGTCTATCTGGATGTTCGCCACAAACACGTAGTAGCGGTCGTCCATCGGCATGCCGCTGCTGAGGTGAGCGTCGAGCAACTGACTCAGCGCCTCGCCGTCGGCGTTGGCTGTGATGCCGTCCGGGTTCCATTCGTAGTGGTAGCTGCCACGGCCCGTAGTCGTTATCTGCCGGCATAGCCGCAGCAACTGTGGAAGCGTGTAGACGTCTTCAAACACCCTGCCCACAGGATAGCGCGCGCTGTCGAACAGCTGTCGGCGGTATATCTTGTTCCAGGCGTAGCAGTGCTGATAGGCATAGCTGTCGGTCCAGTATTCGTCAGCCGTGTAGTAGGTACGGTCTTTCAGTGGCATGCCGCCTGCCAAGCTGTATTCCAGCATGTCTGCATCACCAATACTGTCGAGCAGTGGGCCGTAGGTGTCGGGTGCCAGCCAGTCGTCGCTGTCGACAAAGGTGATGTATTCGCCTTGGGCAATGTCTATGCCAGCATTGCGGGCATCGCTCAGCCCGCCGTTTGGCTTGTGGACGACCCTGACGCGCTGGTCCCTGGCGGCCCATCGGTCACACATGTCCGGACATCTGTCAGGCGATCCGTCGTCGACGAGTATCACCTCCATTCCGTCTATGCGCTGGCTCAGTACACTCTCCACACAGCGGTCGAGGGTGGCTTCCACACGGTAGACGGGTATGACGACTGACAGTTTCATTCTGCAAATATCCAAGTTCTCTATCGGCCTTATTAATTGCTGCAAAGGTACACATTCTCATCGAAATAAACGAGGTTTCTAAAAAGAAAACACGATTTACGCGTTCTTTTTTAACTTATAGTTTGACAAACAGTCCCTTTGTATGCTAATGCCATAAGGAATCCTATAACTAATTAATGCCGGGCGTAATACAAAAATGTAACCATATCGTAATACGTTTCTTTTTGTGGTGACAAAGAATGCCCGTACCTTTGTAACCACAAACACAAGAATTACTGAATGATATGGAAAACAGTCAAAATTATCTGATGGTAGCTGTGCAGCTACTTGGTTCGTTAGGACTGCTGATTTATGGTATGAGAATGATGAGCGAGGCCTTGCAGAAAATGGCGGGTCCGCAACTGCGCCACATCCTTTCCAAGATGACAACCAACCGCGTGACGGGCATGCTGACGGGTACACTCGTCACTTGTGCCGTACAGTCGTCGTCGGCTACGACGGTGATGACTGTCTCGTTTGTGTCGGCCGGACTGCTGACACTGGCGCAGGCCATCTCGGTCATCATGGGTGCCAACATCGGCACGACGCTGACGGCATGGATCATGTCGTTAGGCTATAACGTAGACCTGACCAGTGTGGTCTATCCCTCGTTTCTACTTGGCATCATGCTCATCTATAGGAAGCGCCACCGCTTTGTGGGTGATTTCCTTTTTGGAACGGCCTTTATGTTCCTGTCGTTGGTACTGTTGAGCAGTGCAGGCAAGTCGATGGACTTGGAGCACAACGAAGCCGTGGTTTCGTTCTTTGCCTCGTTCGACACGTCGAGCCATCTCACCATTCTGGCCTTTCTTGCCATCGGCACACTCATTACCTGCATCGTGCAGTCGTCGGCAGCCGTCATGGCCATCACCATCCTGCTTTGTTCTACAGGGGTGCTACCAATTTATTTAGGTATAGCGTTAGTGATGGGCGAGAACATCGGCACGACGGCGACGGCCAATCTTGTGGCACTCGGAGCCAACACGCAGGCTCGTCGCGCAGCATTGGCCCACCTGCTGTTCAACGTGTTCGGAGTGGTGTGGGTGCTCATTGCGTTTTATCCGTTTGTCAATATGGTGTGCCACATCGTCGGATACGACCCGTCGATGGGTGGGCAGACGGCCAAGCTGCCCGTGGTGCTGGCCATGTTCCACACGTGTTTCAACGTCATCAATACCGCTATCCTCATCTGGCTGGTGCCACAGTTAGAACGCGCGGTCTGTTGGCTGCTGCCCGTTAGGCAGGAGGCCAAGGAGAAGGAAGAGTTCCGCCTGCAATACATCCAGTCGAACCTCGTGCAGACACCCGAAATTGCCGTCCTCCAGGCACAGAAGGAGACAGCCGCCTTCGGCCAGCGTGTCAGCGAGATGTTCGGGCTGGTGCGGACGTTGTTCCACGAGTCTGACGCGAAGGATTTTGGCGAACTCTTCAGCCAGATAGAACATGAGGAGGATACAACCGACAGGATGGAAATAGAGATTGCCCGTTATCTGGAGCAGGTTAGCGACGGCCATCTGAGTGACGAGACGAAGCAGAAGATCCGACAGATGATGCGCGAGATCAGCGAACTGGAGTCCATCGGCGATGCCTGCTACAAACTGGCTCGTACGCTCGACCGCAAACGGGAGTCAGGCATGGAGTTCACCAGTCATCAGACCGAGCAGCTGCAAGCCCTGATGATGCTCTGCGACCAAGCCCTTTCGCAGATGCAGACCGTCATGCACGGTCACCGCTCCGATCACGACATCCGCGAGACCTATCGCACAGAGAACGACATCAACCAATTGCGGCAGCAGTTGAAGGCTGAGAACGTCCGTGCCGTCAACGACCGCGAATACGACTACGCCGTCGGCACACTCTACGTGGACATGATTAACGAATTGGAAAAACTGGGCGACTATATTGTCAACGTCGTTGAGGCCCGATTTGGAAAATAATTTGTAACTTTGCAACCGAAATGGAACGAAAGAGGATATTGGTTGTTGACGACGAGCGGGACTTGTGCGACATTCTGCTGTTCAATCTCCATGCGGCGGGCTATCAGGCTGAGGCGGTGTGCTCCGCTGACGAGGCACTGAAGGCAGTTCATCGTTCTGAGTCCTTTGACCGAGGTCAAAGCGGCTTCGCCGATGACATCGTTCACGGTTTTGATCTCCTGCTGCTCGACGTGATGATGCCTGGCATGTCGGGCTTTGAACTGGCTAAACGGCTGAAGGAAGATGAACGGACACGGCATATACCCATTATCTTCCTGACAGCAAAGGACACGGAGGACGACGCGCTGAAAGGCTTTTCGCTCGGTGCCGACGACTACGTGACGAAACCCTTCTCCGTCCGTGAAGTGATGGCCAGGGTGAAGGCGGTGCTGAGCAGGGGAAAACCTGTCCTCAATGCTTCTACAAGTGATAGGGACCTGCGATTTGAGGGACTTGCCGTCAATGCCGCCAATAAGACCATCTGCATCGACGGCAATCCCATAGCACTCACTCGTACGGAGTATGACCTGCTGCACCTGCTGCTCAGTCATCGTGGCGAGGTGTTCAGCCGTCAGCAACTGCTCGACAGGGTTTGGCCGCAGGACGTCATCGTCACAGAGCGGACGGTAGACGTGAACATTGCTCGGTTGCGAAAGAAACTCAGCCGCTACGCCTCCTGCCTGATATCTCGTACTGGCTTTGGCTACTGCTTCAAGAGCGAAGAATGAAAAATGAAGAATGAAGAATTTGCTGCTGCCGATGAAAAAGAAGCTATCTGAAGGACAAAAGATGTGGCTCAGCGTGATGGCTGTGTTTCTGGTATATGCCACTATCTTTATACTTTTTGAGGACTACGACCGCAAGTTCATCATGCCCTTCAACGAGGTCAGCGACTGGCATCTGCTGCTTTTCTCACTGGTTGTCATGGGGGGACTTGGTTTCCTGTTGTTTCGCTATGCCAAAAGGATGGACGAACGCATCAGCCGTGAGCAGTCAGAGAAGGAAAACCGCATGCGCCGTGAACTGACCCAGAACATCGCCCACGAACTGAAAACCCCCGTAGCCAGCATCCTCGGCTATACGGACACCATTCTGGACAGTCCGGACATCACCGAGGAAGTGAAGAACCAGTTCATCGTCCGCGCCAATGCGCAGGCTCGCCGTCTGACCATGCTGTTGCAGGACATCTCAACCCTGAACCGCATGGACTATGCCCGAGACATGATCAGGATGGAGCGTGTCAATGTATCAGTGCTTTTTGCTGACATCGCACAAGAGACAGCCTTTGCCATGCAAAACCGGCAGATGACGCTCCACAACTATCTGCCCGAAGGCATCATCGTTCATGGCAGCTACTCGCTGCTTTACAGCATCTTCCGCAACCTCATGGACAATGCCATCAACTATGCCGGTAGGGGAACAACGGTCGAGGTGTCAGCCACACAGCAGCCTGACTGTTGGCAATTCACTTTCCTGGACAACGGTATCGGCATTCCTGCTGCCCACCTGTCACGCATCTTTGAGCGCTTCTATCGCATTGACAAGGGGCGCAGCCGTGAAACGGGAGGCACCGGCCTCGGCCTGTCCATTGTCAAGAATGCCGTGCTGTTGCATGGTGGAAACATCACGGTCAGCGCTCCTGACACAGGCGGCCTGGCATTCGAGTTTACTATAAAGAGACAGTAAGCCATTAGTGTGACCTTGTCTATTCAAACTTATTCCGTGAGGGAACGCAAACTTGTGTCACCCTAAAACTAAAAAATTCCTGTATATAGTGACACAAGTTTGCGTTCTCTCACGGAATAAAAGTAGACGGTTGTCGTTGCTGAGACAGTTTAATACCTCAAAGACATAAAAAAATTTGCTTATCCAAAAGAATTTGTGTAATTTTGCAGCGTCTTGGAACGAAACATGGAAGAACAGGGCAAAAACAGCTATGGGCATATATTGAAGTACACCAGCATCTTCGGTGGTGTGCAGGGGCTGATTATTCTTGTCGGACTCGTGCGCAACAAGTTTGTTGCCCTGCTGTTGGGAGCCAGCGGCATGGGCTTCGTGTCGCTGATGACGTCGGTGCAGAACTTCGCCTCGCAGTGTACCAACCTCGGCGTGTCGTTTGGTGCCGTGCCCAGGCTGTCGGAACTGTATGGCAATAACAAGGAGCCGCAGCTGTTACGTTTCGTCCAGGTGGTTCGCTTGTGGAGCTTGATAGCCGCCCTGCTGGGTTTCTTGTTCTGTATTGCCATCAGTCCGTTTGCCGACACGATGACGTTTACCTGGGGTAACCACCAGCTACACTATGCCGTGTTGGCCCTGTCGGTGTCGATGCTGGCCATCACGGGTGGCGAGACAGCTATCCTGAAGGCGACGCGACGGCTGGGGGCACTTGCCAAGATCCAGATAGTGACGGCACTGCTGTCGCTGGCTATCTCCATACCGCTGTACTACTACCTGTACCACTCGGGTGTCATTCCCGTCATCGTGCTGATGGCTTTCTCGACGATGGTGGCCACGATGGCATATTCCTATCGGTGCTATCCGCTGAGGCTGAACTTCAGCAAGTCGCTGCTGCGCGAGGGTGCCGGCATGATACGTCTGGGACTGGCTTTCATCCTGGCGGCTGTCATAGGCAGTGCTGCCGAAATGCTGATACGTGCGTACCTGAATGTGGAGGGGGGACTGGAGGTGGTCGGTCTTTACAATGCTGCCTACATGATAACGCTGACGTACGCCGGCATGGTGTTCACGGCTATGGAGAGCGACTATTTCCCGAGGCTGTCGGCAGTCAACCAGGATGTGGTGGCCACCAATGAGACGGTGAACAAGCAGATGGAGGTGTCGTTGCTGTTGCTGTCGCCCATGCTGGTGGGGTTGCTGATGATGCTGCCCTTCCTGATACCCCTGCTGTTCAGCGAAGAGTTTACGCCCGTCGTCGGCATGGCCCAGCTGACGGTGCTTGCCATGTTTTTCAAGGTGATGACGCTGCCTGTAGCCTATATCACGCTGGCGCGCAGCCTGTCGTTGTCGTTCCTGCTGCTGGAGTCGGCCTATTATGTCGTACTCGTGCTGCTGGTGGTTGTGGGCTATAGCTGGTTGGGACTCTACGGAACGGGTATTGCCATCGTGGCGGCCCATGTCTTCGACTATGTGCTCATCAATGGCTATGCCTACAAGATGTACGGCTATCGCAGCTCGATGCAGGTGATGCGCTACGGGCTGATACAGACGTCGCTGGGCCTGGCGGCTTTCGGCGTCTCGCTGGCTTGCAGCGGCTGGCCGTATTGGACGACAGAAGCCGTACTGGTGGCTACCAGCACGGCTCTCTCGTTGCACGTCTTGCGCCAGAAGACTCGCTTGTGGCAGTCGCTGACGGCGCGTTTTCAGAATCTGAAGTCTAACTCAAGGTCTACGAAGTTGTAGTTGTGCTTGGCCAGCGAGCGGTCGTTGACGCGGGCATACTCGAAGTTCACCTGCAAGTTCTTGGTGAAGTAGTAGTTGGCACCAATCTCGTACATCGTCTTGGCACGATTCCACTCCTTGTTGTCTCGATAGGTTTGATAACGGGCCTTAGCGTGGAGCTTACCCTTCACCACAGGCACGATACCAAAGGCATACCAACCATCAGCCTTATCGCCCAGGTCCAGATTGGCACCATAGCCCTGGCTGTGCAGATACTCGGCACGGAAGGTGTATTCGTCCTTATCATACTCGGCAGAGAGGGCATAACGGTTCTTCTCGCCCACACCAGCGCGGCTACCTGTCCATCCGAAGGCACCGATGCGCAAGCCCTGAATAGGCATCACCCATAGTCCACCGATGATGTCCTTGCGGTTGTCCTTATCCTTGCTGTTGATGCCTTCACCATTGTAGACGCCTACCTGATAGTGCAGCAGACGGCGGCCGTTAGCGTTGGGTAGAAGGTCGCCCTGCACCTGAATACCGATGTCGCGTCCGCCAGAGGACTTCTCACCGGTGCGGTCGCCGAAACCGGAGAGGGCATTGATGACGTTGGCGTAGGAGTACCATCCCTGCGTGATGGGGTGGGTGGGGTTCTCGAAGGTAAAGGCACGCTTGAACTGTCCGGCGCGTATCTTGAACTCGGGATACCTGCGCCACTCGGCATAGAGGTCCACCAGCTGTACCGTCGGCTCGCCGGGACCTTTGACATTGGTGCCCTGAATCTGGGCACGCCAGTCGAAGTCTCCTATCTTGCCGTCAAGGATGAAACGGGCCAGTCGGAGGTTGAAGGAGTTGGTGTGATTGCCCTCAGGGTCCTGTCCTTGGTATTGCAGCATACCATATCCGCTGAACTTGATGTTCTTTACCCACTGAGGCAACTCAATGGTTGTTTTCTTCTCTTGTGCATTGACAGTCAATGCGAAGCCCAGCGTTAAGAGGGCCAGAGACATAAGTTTCTTCATAGTTATTCTTTTTTGATAAGTAGTACAACATTTTCTACGTGTGGCGTATGTGGGAACATGTCGACGGGCTGTACCTCGACAACCTGGTACTGCTCGTCCAGCAGCTGCAAGTCGCGGGCCTGAGTGGCAGGGTTGCACGATACGTAGACGATGCGTTTCGGGGCAGCACGGAGGATGGTCTTCACCACGTCGGGGTGCATGCCGGCACGCGGCGGGTCGGTGATGATGATGTCGGGGCGACCGTGGGCAGCAATGAAGTCGTCGTTCAGGATGTCCTTCATGTCGCCGGCATAGAACAGCGTGTTGCCGATGCCGTTAATCTCTGAATTGACCTTGGCATCCTCGATGGCCTCTGGCACGTATTCGATGCCGATGACCTGACGGGCCTGACGGGCTACGAAGTTGGCGATAGTGCCCGTGCCGGTATAGAGGTCGTAGACGAGGGGCTGCGGGTCGGCGGTTGCCGCCCCTATAGTCTTGAAGGCGAAGTCGCGCACCACGCTATACAGCACGTAGGCCTGTTCGGTATTCGTCTGGTAGAATGACTTGGGACCTACCTTGAACCGCAGGTTCTCCATGGTCTCGAAGATGTGGTCGTTGCCCTTGAAGGTCAGTATCTGCTGGTCGCCGATGGTGTCGTTGCACTTCTGGTTGTCAAGATACATGAGCGAGGTGATCTGGGGGAAGAGGTCGGCCGTGTGCTGCATCAGCCCGATAGCCTTCTGCCTGTCGGCGGCCAGTGTCTCGGCCGTCGTGTGGTCGTAGTGGAACTGGAAGATGACGAGCCACTCTCCTGTACCTGACTGCCCTGAACCTTGCTCGTCGTGGGGCATGGCATTGCGTATGATGACGTCGCGCAGCAGACCAGTCTGTTGGCGCAGGTCAAAGAACGTCAGGCCGTTGTCTACGGCATAGTCGCGGACGGCATTGCGTATCTTGTTGTGCAGGTCGTCCATCAGCCAGCACTTCTCGATGGGCAGTATCTTGTCGAAGGCTCCCGTGATGTGGAAACCGATGGCCGGCAGATCCTTCAGGCTCTGGCTCTCGTCGTGGGGCAGCGAGGCAATCTCCTCGTTGGTCAGGTAGCGCTTGTTGGCACAGCCGAAGTCCAGCTTGTTGCGATACTCCTGCGTCTTCTTGCTGCCAAGAATGGGGTTCAGCTCTGGCAGTGCTACCTTGCCGATGCGGGTCAGCTGGTCGTACACCTGCTGCTGTTTCATCTTCAGCTGCTCGGCGTAGGGCAACTGTTGCCACTTACATCCGCCACAGACACCGAAGTGCTGGCAGAACGGCTGTTGGCGAAGTGGACTTGGCGTCACTATTCGGGCTATCTCAGCCTCCATGAACGAGTGCTTCTTGCGCCTAACCTGTAGGTCGCAGACGTCGCCGGGTACCGCCCATGGTACAAAGACCACCATGTCGTCGACCCGTGCCAGGGACTTTCCCTCAGCAGCGAAGTCCGTTATGAGTATATGCTCTAAAAAAGGTAATGGTTTATTCTTTCTTGCCATGACATTTGCTTCAAATCATAATTTGACGACAAAGGTAATGAAAAAGAATGAATAAACCAAGAATACCGTTCGGAATATTTCCAATTACGACAGGAAACCGAGCAAGGCACCTGCTGCAACGGCGGAACCAATGACACCGGCCACATTCGGACCCATGGCGTGCATGAGCAGGAAGTTGTGGCGGTCGTACTCCAAGCCGAGGTTGTTGCTGATGCGGGCTGCCATAGGTACGGCGCTGACACCGGCATTGCCTATCAGCGGGTTCAGCTTCTTGTCCTTAGGCAGGAAGAGGTTCATCAGTTTGACGAAGCACACGCCGCTCATGGTGGCGATGATGAAGGCTCCGGCACCGATGGCGAAGATATAGATGGTGTTCATCGTCAGGAACTCGGAGGCCTGCGTCGAGCATCCCACGGTGAGTCCTAACAGCATCACGACGATGTCGTTCAGTGCAGCACCAGCCGTCTTGGCCAGACGCGTGGTCTTGCCGCTCTCCTTCAGCAGGTTGCCGAAGAACAGCATGCCGAGCAGGGGAAGACCTGAAGGCACGATGAACGTGGTCAGCAGTAGTCCTACGATGGGAAAGAGGATGCGCTCGGTCTGGCTGACCTGGCGGGCGGGCTTCATCTTGATGAGGCGCTCGTTCTTGGTGGTCAGCAGTCGCATCAATGGTGGCTGAATCAGCGGGACCAGTGCCATATAGCTGTAGGCACACACGGCGATGGCTCCCATTAGGTTGGGCGACAGCTTGCTGCTGAGGAATATGGCCGTAGGACCGTCGGCACCACCGATGATGGCAATACCTGCTGCCTGGTTAGGCTCGAAGCCGAGGGCCAGCGCAAACATGTAGGCACCGAAGATGCCGAACTGTGCTGCTGCGCCGATGAGCATCAGCTTCGGATTGGCCAGCAGGGCCGAGAAGTCGGTCATGGCTCCGATGCCAAGGAAGATGAGTGGCGGGTACCATCCCTGCCGTACACCCTGGTAGAAGATGTTCAGCACGGAGTTGTCCTCGTACAGGCCAATCTCCAGACCGGCATCGGCACGGAAGGGAATGTTGCCGAGAATGATGCCCAACCCGATGGGTACGAGCAGCAGCGGTTCGAAGTCTTTCTTGATGGCGAGCCAGATGAAGAAGGCTCCGACGACTATCATGATGAGGTTGCCTGCAGTCACGTTGGCAAAGCCCGTGTAGGTCAGGAACTCATTGAAGTTTTCGATGATGAATTGCCACATATTGTTGTCGCTATTACATTATAACGTTATTACGTGTTTCCGATGTTATCCGATGGTCAGCATGACAGTACCCTCCATGACGGAGTCGCCTACGTTGACGGTAATGCTGGTGACGGTGCCTGCCTGCTCGGCCTCGATGTTGTTCTGCATCTTCATAGCTTCGAGGATAATGACTATGTCACCGACATTGACCTGGTCGCCTACCTTGACCTTGACGGCATTGATGGTGCCTGGCAGGGGGGCTTTCACCGGGGTGCCGGCACCAGCGGCACCAGCGGGAGCTGCGGCAGCAACGGGAGCAGCCTGCGGCTTTGCGGCAGGTTGTGACGGCTGGGCGGCAGCAGCGACAGGAGCAGCAGCGGCTGTTGAAGGTGTAGCGGATGATGCACTCTTCTTGGTTGCAGCCAGTGCAGGGTGCTTGGCAGCGTTAATGGGTTTCTGCATCTCAATCTCAAAGGGGATGCCGTTTACGTTTACTCGGGCTATTTTGCCTTCTACCTCGGCGATTTCTACCTCGTAGTCAACGCCTTGTACTTTATACTGATACTTTTTCATTGTTGTTTCTGTTGGTTGTTACGATAGCTGTACGTGCTATACTATGTTCCTTTAGGTCAAAAGAAATTGTTCGCTATTCCCTATTTAGTGCAGTTCAGGGGTAGTGGGAATGGTTGGTGCGTTGTGCTTTGAGGGTATAAAAGCGTCGTGCAGATGGGTCATCTGGCTGTATTCGTCGTCCCAGTCAGTATCTTTCGGCTTGATGGTGATGATGCCGCTCTCTACATCGTGGATGTCATCTTCATATTGACGCAGGGCCAGACCGATGACAGCCATGTATACCTCACGGTCGATGCCTTTCGTCTTGAGGCCCTCCTGCAGGATGACGCCCGTCTTGTGGCCCAGTTCTGCCGTCATCTCCACCGTCTTGGTGATAGGCTTGATAGGCTGGTGGTGAGCTACTTTCTTGGCCGTGTCGAGATGGCGCATCACCATGCCGAACAGCGTGAATGTTATCCACAGCAGTGCCAGACAGAAGAACACGATGCCCATAGCCATGAAGGCCATTCCAAAGCCGTGTGGATCTTCGCGCTTGAACTTCTCAATCTTCGACTCGCTGACGGATGTGACGTTCTGAATGCCGGGGGTCACGCGGTCGGCATGTTTCACCTCCCAGTCTTGCGGCGTGCCATTGTTGGCGATACGTGCATACGACTGGTTGGCCTCGAGTACGGGTACCGTGACGGAGTCGATGAGTTGGGTGGCATTGCCGTTGTAGATGGCTATCCACAACGGTTTCGTAGCGTCAGCAGTTACGGAGAGGTGCAGCGAACCCTGTGCGGGCTGACTGTTCAGTTGAAACACGACAAGCTGTCGTCCGCTGAGGTTGGTGCGCTCGTCGCCATTGGGAATCTGGCTCATGCGCTTCATCCTTTCGGGAACGCTCATCGTCTTGTCCAGTACGGAGCGGTCGGTGGTAAGATACATACCACGGATGTTGTACGTCGAGTGTGAGATGTTGGCAATCTCTACCCACGCGTTGTGTGCTCCGTATTCGTCAATCAGGCTCGTCTCGTTAGTGGTCATCACCTCGTTCAGCTTGATGCTGGCGTCCATCTGTGCCAGCATCGGCTGTGAGGCGAGGGCGAGCAGCAAGCCTGACAGGAATCCGGTTTTCTTCATTTCTTAATCTGTTGTTGTGTATTATTATAATCTGTCTGTGTTCTTTGTGTATGGCTATCCTGCATCGCTATCCGCAGAAGAACAGCACGATAATCTGTGCTGTGAAGATGCGGAGGAACATGGCGAAAGGATATACCGTAGAGTAGCCCAGTGCCGGTGCCTCCTTCGAGCAGATGCTGTTGGCGTAGGCGAGGGCAGGTGGGTCAGTATAGGTACCGGCTATCATACCTGCTATGGTGAAGTAGTTGAAATGGTAACGGATGCGGGCTACGGGACCGATGATCAAAATGGGAATGACGGTGATGAGAAAACCCGTCAGCACGTAGAGCAGTCCGTCGCCTTCGACGACTGTCTCGAAGAATCCTGCGCCTGCCTTGATGCCCACACTGGCGAGGAACAATACAAGACCCATCTCGCGCAGCATCATGTTGGCCGATGTCGTCGTGTATGTCACCAACCGTATCTTGTAGCCGTAACGGCCAATCAGTATGGCAAGAATCAGCGGACCGCCGGCCAGACCAAGCTTGACGGGAACAGGCATGCCGGGAATGGCAATGGGCAGGCTGCCGAAGATGATGCCGAGGAAGATGCCTACAAAGATGGTGGCAATGTTGGGCGCATTCAGTCGGCGTGTGCTGTTACCCATCTTGTTGGCTACACGATCCACAGCGTCCTCAGGACCTACAACCATAATCTTGTCGCCCACCTGAAGGGGCAGGCCGGCAGAGGCGAAGAGGTCGAGACCATGACGGGTAACACGGGTGACGTTGACGCCATGGACACTGGAGAAGTGCATGGACGACAGCGTCTTTCCGTTGATGTTCGGGTTGGTGATGAGGATACGCTTCGATACTAACGGCTGGTCTTGCTGTTCAAAATCGATGTCAAGCTTCGGACCGATGAATGCCGTGATGGCTTCCTGGTCGGCCTCGGCGCAGACAATGAGCATCTGGTCGCCAAGATGGAAAATGGTATTGCGGTTAGGAATCGACAGCTCGCCGGCATGAACCAGACGAGACACAACGAAGTCGCGGTTCAGGAAGTCGTGAACCTGAAGCAGCGTCTTGCCTTCAAGGTACTTGTTTGTCACCTCCAGATGCATCTTGTAAGGCTTCTTGTTGGCTGCCGTCTCCTCCATGGCTTTCAAACGGGCCTCTTCTTTCTCTAAACGGACCTTGCATATATACCTTATTAATATGGTAGCTCCGATGATGCCTAATACGCCGAGGGGATAGGCACAGGCGTAGGCCGAGGCTATCTGTGGTGCACCACTTCCGAACACCGTGCCCAGTGCCTCGTTGGCGGCACCAAGACCAGGAGTGTTTGTCACAGCTCCATACAGTGTACCTACCATCATGGGCAGCGCTGATTTGTCAGAGGTGTCGAAGAAGATGTAGTAACAGGCAAACATGACTATGATGTTCAGCAAGATAGCTGTGGCTGTCAGCCCGTTGAGCTTGATACCCTGAGAACCAAAGTTCTCGAAGAAGCCAGGGCCTACCTGCAAACCAATCATGAACACAAAGAGGATAAGACCGAAGTCTTGAACGAAGGTCAGTATTGGCGTAGGGGCTGTAAAACCAATGTGGCCTGCCACAATGCCTGCAAAGAGCACAAAAGTTACTCCTAACGAGACCCCTCCGACTTTTATCTTACCCAAATAAACACCAATGGCGATGACAACGGCATAAAGCAACGCAATATGTGCCACCGAGTCATTCGCCAGAAACAAGTCTTTTAACCATTGAAATGATTCCATAACATACCTATCCTTGAATAATGGGTGCAAAATTACTAAAAAATTGCTCAACTCAAGCAATTTTGTGCAACAAATTTCGTCCATTTGCCACACTTTTTGTTTATTTCACACTTTTACCTACTGGATTCCTTTTGCTTTTCGCTCAACTTTTCGTAACTCTTCCTGACTTCGGTGTTGCGTCACCCTATACGCGCGCGCGTATATAGTAGGGAAAG
>CAMJWJ010000021.1 GCA_946409435.1 uncultured Prevotella sp.
AAGACTGAATTAATTGAGCAGATTGCAGCTGGTGCTGGTCTGAGTAAGATTGACGCAAAAAAGGCTCTTGACGCCACTGTTGCAGCTATTAAGGACGCACTCGTAAAGGGTGAGAAGGTACAGTTGGTAGGTTTTGGAACATTCGCTGTTTCTGAGAAGCCGGCTCGTGAGGGCATCAACCCCGCTACCAAGCAGAAGATTACGATTGCAGCTAAGAAGGTGGCCAAGTTCAAGGCTGGTGCCGAGCTCGCCGAGGCTGTTAAATAAACTCGTTTGTAAATAAAAAAGAAAATAGGCTTCTCGATTGGGAAGCCTATTTCTTTATCGGAAATGGGCACGTCACCGTGTCCTTTTTTTCGCTTAGGGCTGCTTGCCAATGTAAGCAAGGATACCACCATCAACATACAGGACGTGACCGTTGACGGCATCGGAGGCATGCGAAGCCAGGAAGACGGCAGGACCGCCCAACTCCTCAGGATTCAGCCAACGGCCAGCGGGAGTCTTGGCACAGATGAACGAGTCGAAGGGATGACGGCTGCCGTCCGGCTGACGCTCACGCAGGGGAGCGGTCTGCGGCGTGGCGATGTAGCCCGGGCCTATGCCGTTGCACTGGATGTTGTACTCGCCATACTCCGAACAGATGTTGCGGGTCAGCATCTTCAGTCCACCCTTGGCGGCAGCGTAGGCACTGACGGTCTCGCGGCCCAGCTCAGACATCATCGAGCAGATGTTGATAATCTTACCCTCGCGGCGCTCCATCATCTCGGGTACCACTGCAGCCGAACAGATATAGGGAGCCACCAGGTCGACGTCGATGACCTGCTGGAACTCGGCACGCTTCATCTCGTGCATGGGGATGCGCTTGATGATACCGGCATTGTTGACGAGGATGTCAATCTGGCCGACCTCCTGGTGAATCTTCTCGACCAGGGCCTTGACGGCGTTCTCGTCGGTGACGTCGCAGACGTATCCCTTCACGTTCTCGATGCCAGCCTCCTTGTAGTTGTCCAGTCCACGCTGCAGGGCAGCCTCGTTGATGTCGTTGAAGATGATGTTCTTAATGCCTGCAGCCACGAAAGCCTTAGCGATGTTGAAACCGATACCGTAGGAAGCGCCGGTAATCCAGGCGTTCTTACCCTCTAATGAAAACATGTTTGCCATAATTGTAACCTTTTAATTGTCTTAGTAAATACTTTTGATGTGCAAATATACAACAAAAATATGGAATAACCATCTTTTTTCTATACGATTTAAAGATGATTAATACTTAAACATCTTTTATTGTCGTCTCACTTCAGTTTGCTGAACATCTTGTTCTTCTCGATAGTCCAGTCTTTGCGCTTGGCCAGCAGGCAGTTCTTGCCGACAAACATCTTGGCGGCCTCCTTGTCGCCCTTCAGCTGCCAGTTCAGCCAGGCGAGGGCTACCACGGTGAACTCGCCGCCATGGGGTTCGCGGTAGGTGCCGCCGTGGCCTACGGGGAAGTTGGCTGCACAAGCAGGCACATGGCTGATGCGCTGGAAGTCGTCCATGCCGTTCTCATAGGCGATGTCGGTCTTACCGCCAAGGATGTAGATGATGGGGGTATGGATGTCATTCAGTTTCTCCTTCTGGGGCATGGGCATGCCACCGACGGCCTGAGCGGCATTCGACTGCTTGAAGAGTCCGCTGTTGCAAATCATGAGTGTCTTGATGCGTGGGTCGGCACAGTTGTAGAGTGTCTGCAGTCCGCCGCACGACATGCCTGCCACACAAATGTTCCTGGTGTCTATCTTCTGATAGTAGGGCGACTCGGGGTTGCTGTTCTGTGCCACGATCCAGTCGATGCTCTCTATCTGCTGTTCAGAGCGCGACATGGGGCCTTTGAACCACTCGTCGGTCATGGGGATATTGCCCGTGGCCAGTACGATGTAGCCTTGTGAGGCTATCTCGTTCAGGAAGTTGATATGCTCGAAGGGCGAGTTGGCGCAGGCACCGTTGCCCCACACCAGTATGGGCAGCGGCTTCTTGGCGCTGAAGGGCGACAGGTCCTGCGGCACGATGACGGTATGCTCGGGCAGCGCCGGTTCTTCCTTCATGATGGCCTTATAGGCTCCCGTGCCACCTTGCTCGATGACGCGCGTCTTTGGCTGATGGCCCTTGCCATCCTTGCAGCAGCCGTCGCCAGACTTACAACCATCCTTACAGCACTTCATGCCACGGGCAGCATTCAGGAAGCACACCATCTTCTTCAGGTTTTCCTCGGTGTACATTGCAGGTCCGCCGTGGCTACCCTCTGCAGGGTACGTTGCCTCGGTCTTGACGCCGGCAGCCTGCAGCACCTCGTAGAACTTACGGCCCTGGCAGACGGGCACCACATTGTCCTTCTCGCCGTGGAAGATGATGACCGGCGGGTCGTTCTTGTCGACATAGCTGGTGGCGCTGAGGCTCAGATACTTGTCAGGTTCCTTGTCCAGCTTCGCGCCGAGCAGCACGTCTTCGGGCGAGTCCTTGCCCATGGTGATATGCTCTCCACAGTCCATGGCCGTCAGGTCGATAGGTCCCGACCAGTCGCAGGCGGCATTCACCGCACTGCTCTCGCTGGTGTACTGTCCTACAGTGCCTTCCAGGTCGATGTCCACCGTGCCCACCTTGGCCTGGCGGGTGCCGCTGGTGACAGCCGTCGTCGACGACAGGTGACCGCCGCTGGAAAATCCGCTGGTAGCTATAAACGACGTATCGAACTTATACTTCTTGGCTTCGCCGCGCACGAAGCGTACCACGGCCTTGATGTCGTGCAGCTGGGCCGGCCAGCGGGCATCCATGCTTGAGCGGTGGTTAGGACACACCACGGCGTAGCCTGCATCCAGCAGTGACTTGACAATCGTGCCAAGGTCTGCCATTCCCTTGCCGTTGTTGTTAAACCAGGCACTACCATAGATGTGGATGACCACGGGGTAGCTGGCAGCCTCCTGCTTGGGCAGATAGATGTCGCACGTGTGGTACTGCTGGCCGTCACTGGCATAGTTGATGTCTTTCCAAATCTGCGAGGTCTCCAGCTTCACTTCTGGTGCCTGAAAGCCGCCGAATCCGCCGGCGGGCTGTGCCGTGGCCACGAGCTGGGCACACAGGGCACATGCTACGATAAGCATTTTTTTCATACGTTTACCTTTTATTTCTTGTTTTCACCCACCCTTGACGGTGAGCATGTCAGTTAGTAACAGTTGTGCAAAGATAAGCATTAATGGCGAAACGACCAAAAAAAAGCGACAATTTGCAGCCGTTTGTAACAGCATAAAAACAACTTGGTACGCTTTCACCGGTTGGCAGCAAACAGAAAAGCCCCTCTTGCCCGTACTGGCAAGAGGAGCCTGCAGTGCTGCTGGCAGCACATGATTGTTGCAGCCGGAACTGACGGTCTACAGGTTAACGAGGAACGAGAGACCCGCGGTGAAGAAGTGCATCTCCTTCTTTTTCTTGTATGTCATCGGCAGCATGAGATAGGCCGCATTCTCAGTCATCGAGGCGATGGCCTGGGCGCTATGGGTGAGTCCGAACTTCAGGAAGTGGAAGGGATCGTAGGTCAGCATGTAGTTCTTGCTGGTGTAGTCGTAGTCGATATAGATTCTCCACGAGAAGTTAGACTTGTAGCGATAGGTGAGCGACAGTCCCGTGCCCCATGACGTGGAGTTGTCGGCACCGAGGGTCACGAAGTCCCACTGGTCGGTGTACTTCTCGTTGTCGGCAGTGTTGTGCGGATAGCCAATTTGTGCCATTGGCTTACCGTCGGTCCCAAGGGCTAATTCGCCATTCCTGATGGTGGCTTCATACTCGATGTCCTTGACATAACCCTCGGCATAGCCGTCAATGTCGAGTTCCTGGGTGATTGAACGGCCTATCAGCAGCTTGGAGCCCAGCGAGAAACGCTTGCCCAGCGGCAGGTTGAAGTAGAGGCCCACACTGCCGGTAAACTCTGCCAGGTGGTCGCTCTTGACGATACCCGTCATATTGGTACAGGGAGCTATTGAGGGATCGACAACATTCAGTCCGTTGTCACAGCCGAGACGCCTGAGGTACTCGTCGAAGTCGAACGTTGCGCCATTCTCGCCGTAGATGGAGGAAGCATAGCGCTCATAGGCATCGGTCATGTTCAGCCATGCCAGGGCACCCATATAGCCGGCAATGTCGGCATAGGAGCCGAAGGACTTGGCCGACATGGCACGGACACGCAGACGGCCGCCCACACCGATATACTTATTGAAGAAGTAGGCACCCTCGGCATCGACGACGGTAGCAGCACGGAACTTGATGAGGTCGGCTCCATCATCATCCACATTAGGACCATAGAACTCCTTGTCCTGCAGGTCGCTGCCCGCAAACTCGATGCTCTTGTTGCCCAGGCCGACACCCATGGAAATGGAGAAGAAGGAAGGCTTCTCGTTGTTAATCTCAAGGTCGTTGCGCAGCAGTCCACGGCCCTTGAAGATGAGGTCACAGAGTGCATAGCCCAACTCACCGGAGACGATACCGATGCCGGCACCCGACATGACGTCGCTGACCCAGTGGCGGTTGTTCAGCACGCGCATGACACCCGTTGCCGTAGCCACACCATAGCCGGCCACCGAAAACCAGGGCGAGCGGGTCAGTCCGTACTCCTTGTGCAGCAGGGTAGCACCGACGAACGATGTGGCGGTATGACCCGAGGGCCACGAGTTGGCCGTAGAGCCGTCGGGGCGCATCTCCTTGGCTGTATACTTGATGCCATTGACCAGACCGGCCATGATGGCATACGACATACCGGCACTGGCCAGCAGGCGGCCCCACGAGCTGCGGCCTTCGACACCGCCTAACTTCAGTCCTACTACCATGGCAGGGCCGAAGTACTGGGTATAGTCGTCAATCTTAGTCTTGAAGTCTGACAGCAGCTGGGCGTTCTTCTTGCCGTTGGCTTTGTCGTTGACGCGGAACATGGCCTTGTCGCCCTTGATAGCCAGACCGGCGGCAAACAGGGGCAGTCCGACGAAGGTCATGTCGTCCATGAACTTATAGGGCTTCACGCCGGGCTTGGTGTACATCCACTCCCAGCGGGTGTTCTTGCGGGCGGCGGCCGTCGTAGACAACAGGGCACTGGCATCGGCCTCAGCAGTGGCATTGACATTGGCGTTCATCATGTTCAGCGACAGCTCCGGACGATAGCCCATCGGCTCACCATAGGTCAGCTTAGGCTCCATCTCGGGGACGCTGATTGTCAGTTCTTCTGCGGTAGCAGCCATTGTGGCAGCCATCACACATAGTGTCAATAATAGTTTTTTCATAATGCTTACGTTTTTATTTAAGTAAGGTGGTTCTTGGATGGTTGTCTATGCTATTCTGGATTGTAGCCGAAGGCATCCAGCTCACGCTGCGAGGAGCGCCAGTTCTTGTCGACCTTCACGAAGGTCTCAAGGTAGATGGGTTTCTGGAAGAACTTCTCCAGCGACTTGCGCGCCTCGGTGGAGACTTTCTTCAGTGCCACGCCCTGGTGGCCGATGATGATGCCCTTCTGCGAGTCGCGCTCGACGTAGATGACAGCATTGATATGGATGCTCTTGTCGGTCTCCTTGAAACGCTCTACGCTGACCTCTACGCTATAGGGTATCTCCTTGTCGTAGTACAGCAGGATCTTCTCTCGGATAATCTCCGAGACGAAGAACCGCGCGGGCTTGTCCGTCAGCTGGTCCTTGTCGAAGTAGGCAGGGCTGTCGGGCAGCAAGTCTTTGATGCGCTTGAGCAGTATGTCGGTACCGAACTTGTTCTTTGCCGAGATGGGCAGTATCTCAGCATTGGGCAAGAGCGTGTGCCACTTCTCAACGATGGCGGCCAGCAGTTGCTGACTACTCCCCTCGCCTTTTGGAGTGTTGGTGGCGAGACAGTCAATCTTGTTGATGAGCAGTATGACGGGTATCGTCATCCGCTGCACCTTCTCGAGGAAGTCCATGTTCTTCTCGGGGTTCTCCACCACGTCGGTGACGTAGAGCAGTACGTCGGCATCTTGCAGGGCCGACTCGGAGAAGGCAAGCATCGACTCCTGCAGCTTGTAGTTGGGCTTCAGCACACCGGGGGTGTCGCTGAAGACAATCTGCATGTCGTCGGTATTGACGATGCCCATGATGCGGTGGCGGGTGGTCTGCGCCTTAAACGTAGCAATAGAAATACGCTCACCAACCAGTTGGTTCATGAGCGTACTTTTTCCTACATTGGGATTCCCCACAATGTTTACGAATCCGGCTTTATGAGTCATTTCTCATTTTGTCATTACTCATTTTTCATTTGGCAACGCCATCGTACGCCCATCGGTAGTAGCTTGCTCCGTGAACGAAGCCGGCTCCGAAGGCTGTCAGGATGATGTTGTCGCCTTTCTTCAGCTTCGGCTCGTATTCCCAGAGGGCCAGCGGAATGGTTGCTGCCGACGTGTTGCCGAAGTGCTCGATATTGACCATCACTTTCTCCATGGGGACATCCAGGCGCTTGGCCACGGCCTCGATGATGCGCATGTTGGCCTGATGGGGGACAATCCAGTCGATATTGTCCTTGTTCAGCCCGTTGCGCTCGGCAATGAGGGCGCAGTCGTCGCTCATGTTCGTCACGGCATAGCGGAACACCGTGCGGCCCTCCTGATAGAGGAAGTGCAGACGGTGGTCAACGGTGAAGTGAGAGGGAGGACAGACAGAGCCGCCAGCCTTCATGTGCAGGAAGGGCAGTCCCTTGCCGTCGGCACGGAAGTGAGAGTCGACCACGCCGACGTTCTCTTCCTCGGTAGCCTCGACGAGCACGGCAGCAGCACCGTCGCCGAACAGCGGACACGTGGCACGGTCCTTGTAGTCGGTGACCGACGACATCTTGTCGGCTCCTATCACGATGATCTTCTTGTAGCGGCCGCTCTGAATCATGGTAGCTGCCAAGTCGAGCGAATAGAGGAAACCACAGCAGGCTCCCCAGAAGTCGAATGCAAAGGCATTCTTCAGTCCGAGTTTGCCCAGCACGATACTCGCTGTGGAGGGGAACTTATAATCAGCCGTGGAAGTGGCAACGACAACGGCATCGATGCTGTCAGGGTCGACACCTGTCTTGCGCATCAGTTCCTTGGCGGCCTTGCGGGCCATGTAGCTGGTGCCAAGACCTTCCTCGGTCAGGATTCGGCGTTCCTTGATTCCGACGCGGGTCATAATCCACTCGTCATTGGTGTCTACCATGCGCGACAGCTCCTCGTTGTTGAGCACGTAGTCAGGCACGTAGCCACCAATGCCGGTGATTATCGCATTAATCTTTTTCAACTTTTTAATTTTTCAATTTTCAATTTTACTCTGCTGCCTCGTCCATCACGATAGCTATCTTGCCACGATAGTAGCCACAGGTGGGGCATACAGTGTGGTAGATGTGATAGGCTCCGCAGTTGGGGCATACTGCCAGTGTGGGAGCTACTGCCTTGTCATGGGTACGACGCTTAGCGGTACGGGTGTTCGATTGCCTTCTTTTAGGATGTGCCATAATGCTATTACTTTTTAATTTTTAAACTATTAAATTCTTCAACTTTGCCCAGCGCGGGTCTATCGCTGCGTCAGCCTCCTCTTCACCGCTTCGGACGGCACCGCTCAGCTCGTCGAGCTTCTGCGTCATCGCACTATTGCATTTTCCAGGTGCATGAACGTGCTTGATGGGTATGGCCAGCATAATAAACTCGTAGATGAACCACGACGCGTCGAGTATTCCTTCATCCTCGGCTATCGTCACGGTGTCATCATCCTCGCTGTATGTGTCGCCTAACTTCACCACGAGGCTGTTGTCGGCCTCTATCGGCTGCTCCATGTCGTCGAGACAGCGGTCGCAGCTGACGGTAACGACACCCACGGTATGGAACGACAACCCGTAAAAGCCGGTCATCTTGCGTATAGACACCGACACATGCAATGAGCCATGCTCCAACTGGGCATCCTGTAGGGACGCAAAAAACTGGTCGTCGAGGTCGAAGTCGCAGACGATATTGTCCTCCTTCAACCCCTTCAAATCAATCTTATAGGTCTCCAGACTACACATATTGGCCTGCAAAGGTACGAAGAAAATTAGAAAAACAATAAACAAATTATGTTTTTTTTGCTTTTTTCCCGTTTATAGCACCTGTCACCCGCCCATTTTTGCACACTTAGACACACAGTGTGCAGAACGAGAGGACCGTGCGAAAGTCTTTACTTATGGGGTGGACAAAAAAAATAGGTAATAACATAGAAGTTGACCCACGATAATTATAAAATGCTGTCAGAAATGGCTGCATTTTTTATATCCAAGGCTCTGAAAGTATTTCACCACTTGATAACAAATCATTAATGGCTGAAACAACTTCATCTAAAAATACTATATAATTGAACGCTACTTTTCCATAATTATATAGCAATAATATAGCATTTGACCTATTCTGGAGCACTTATTTATGATGATTCATCATAAGAAAAACCCTTCACCAACGCCGTAACACCATGTATAGCAACGACTTGCGGTGAAGGGTTAGTGGCGAGTGGTGAGAACTGGCGAATAGTGGATGTGGGGTTGACGAGACGATAACGAATAGCAATCATTGTGCTCGAAGCCCTAAAAATGCCCTTCACGAATCCTTCCAATCTATTTTTTGATGTTGTGAGTGGCCCACTCAGCTCAGTGAGTGGCCTTCTCAATTCAGTGAGTGGCCTAGTTACGGTCGTGAGTGGCCTAGTTATTGCAATTACTCATTGACTAAATTCAGAAATGCAATGAGTAAATGCAAAGACCTACGATGTGCTTCACTCTCAGTTCTTACCTCATACCTCAAACATCACCCATCACCCATCATCCATCTTACATCATCCATCACACATCCAACCCTTCACCTTATCTTGCTGTATGATTACGTATTACGCGTCTGGTGAAGGGTTTTGTTGCACATGATTCTTGCTTTTATAATAATAAAAACAGTTCTCTCTACCCTTCATGGTGAGGGGGAGCTGTTGTACAAGTAGATCAACTGCTATATCATTGCAAATCAAATAAGCACTATTCATCGCAGAACATGTACTACTACGGCTACAAGTTTCACACTTTGTGTGGTGCCACTGGAGTCACTGCCTTAATGTCTAAATGTCTATTTGTCTAAATGTCTACTTGTCTAAATGTCTAAATGTCTAAATGTCTATTTGTCTAAATGTCTATTTGTCTATTTGTCTAAATGTCAAAATTGAAATGTAGGGTTCTCCCTATACATTTTTCGGGAAATTCCCCTTGCTATTTTGCAGAATGTTTGTAAATTTGCAGCGTGAAACAAAACGCATGAAGATTATGAAGAAGACAGTGATAGCATTGGTTAGCGTAGCACTGCTCGTCAGCAGCTGTACGACGAATACGGGGCGGGGTGCCGTGGTGGGTGCTCAGTTCGGTTCCATCCTCGGCTCGGCCATCGGTGGCATCACCGGCGGCTGGAGGGGTCACGACATAGGCACCATTATCGGCATGGCTGGTGGTGCCGCCGTTGGTGCGGCCGTCGGTTCGGCAGCCGACAAGCAGCAGGCCGAGCGCCAGGAGCAGATGCAGCAAGAGCGCGAAGAGCGCTACCGCCGCATGGCTGACCGTCAGGCCCAGAGGCAGCAACAACAGGAGGCCGAGGAACCGCAGTATGACGGCAGTGGCTTTGACCCGAACAATGGCGGCGACGACCGTATCGACTTCGACGGCAGCGGTCCACGAGGTAGCCAGGGCGACGCTCCGAAGAGTGGCCGCGGTGGCCGTGGCTATTCGGTAGCCAAGCCACGTACCTATGACCCCACCACGGAGGCAGTAGGTCCGGGCTATAGCGTGAAGTACAACGCGCTGATTGAGATCCGTAACGCCCGCATTGCCGACAGCGACCACGACGGTGTGATACGTGCCGGCGAGGAGTGCAAGGTGTCGTTTGAAATTATGAACCGCTCGTCGATGACGCTCTACGACGTGCAGCCCACGGTGATTGAGGTGTCGGGAAACAAGCACCTGTACATCTCGCCCAACCTGCATGTGGAGAGTATTGCGCCTAACAGCGGTGTGCGCTATACGGCTACCATCCTTGCCGACAAACGACTGAAAGATGGCAATGCCATCATCCGCGTGGCCGTGGCTCAAGGCAACAACGAAATCACGTCGCAGGTGAAGGAGTTTACTGTTCAGACACGACGCAAGTAGCCAGTGAAGGCATCAAGCATTAGACATCATGCTTCAAGCATCGAGTTTCATGCTTAGCGGTCGCTGACAGTCTTTTCAAAATGCTCCTTAGCTTTCAGGGTTTGCGGGGATTCCTGCGAACCCTTTATTGTTTCCTGCCAGAAGGGTGTCATGCCCTGTGGACCTTCGTTGGTCTCTAACTCCAGGTCGGGCAGCTCGATTTCATCCTCGGGCAGGAAGGGTACGATGATGGTGGAGTACTTCTGCACGGTGACAACAGCCACCCCCTTCGAGATGATGTCCAGCTCCTTGGCGGCACGCCACGACAGGTCGATGATACGGCCACGGACAAACGGTCCACGGTCGGTGACGCGTACGATGACGCTACGACCGTTGGCTGGATTGTAGACCTTCAGACGGGTGCCGAAAGGATAGGTGCGGTGGGCACACGTCAAACTGTCTGAGTGCAGCAGCTCGCCGCTGGCCGTCTTTCGCCCACTGAACTTCTTGGCATAGAACGATGCCTTGCCGCTCTGAACGTTCTGAGCGTTCAAAAATGAGAAATGAGGAATGAGAAACGAGAAATGGTAAATGAGGAATGAGAAATGCAGGAGCACCGCGACTGTCATCAGCCGCGCAACAAGGTTCTTGCTATGGAACCACCTATATGTAAGGTGCTCATTTCCCATTACTCATTTCTCATTTCTCATTTCTCATTTGGCGCGTAGCGCCTTATACAATGCCCTGTGCTAACGCACGGCATTATATAGACCTTGGCTGACGCCGAGCTCTACACAATGCCCTGTGCCAGCATGGCCTTGGCGACCTTCATGAAGCCAGCAACATTGGCACCCTTGACATAGTTGACGTAGCCGTTAGATTCCTTGCCGTACTTGACGCACTGCTCGTGGATGCCCGACATGATCTGGTGCAGACGCTGGTCGACCTCCTCGGCCGTCCACGACATACGCATGGAGTTCTGCGTCATCTCCAGTCCACTGGTAGCCACACCGCCGGCATTGACTGCCTTGCCGGGAGCAAACAGCTGACCGGCAGCAATGAACTTGTTGACGGCCTCGGCCGTGCAACCCATATTGCTGACCTCGGCAACACATAGCGGTTTGTTGGCCAGAATCTTGTCAGCATCGTCGCCGTTCAGCTCGTTCTGCGTGGCACATGGCAGATAGATGTCAGCCTTCTGCTCCCACGGCTTCTTCAGCTCGTAGAAGGTGGCTCCGTCGAACTCGTCAGCATACGGCTGGCAGACATCATTGCCCGAGGCACGCAACTCCAGCATATACTCTATCTTCTCGGCATCCAGACCGGCAGGGTCGTAGATGTAGCCGTCGGGGCCACTGATGGTGATGACCTTGGCACCCAGCTCGGTGGCCTTCTTGGCAGCACCCCATGCCACATTGCCGAAGCCGCTGAGGGCAACGGTCTTGCCCTTGATGTCCAGGCCGTGGGTCTTCATCATGTGGTTGACGAAGTATAGTGCACCATAGCCCGTAGCCTCGGGGCGCAGTATCGATCCGCCCCACTCCAGGCCCTTGCCCGTCAGCGTGGCACCATGGAACTGCGACGTCAGCCGCTTGTACTGTCCGAAGAGATAGCCTATCTCACGCCCGCCGACGCCGATGTCACCGGCCGGCACGTCCATGTCGGGACCAATAATCTTGTACAGCTCAGTCATGAACGACTGGCAGAAGCGCATAATCTCAGCATCACTCTTGCCGCGTGGTGCGAAGTCGCTGCCGCCCTTGCCGCCACCCATGGGCAGCGTGGTCAGCGCATTCTTGAAAGTCTGCTCGAAGCCGAGGAACTTCAGGATGCTGAGGTTCACCGACGGGTGGAAGCGCAGACCACCCTTGTACGGGCCGATAGCGC
This sequence comes from uncultured Prevotella sp., assembly GCA_946409435.1. Classification (GTDB taxonomy): domain Bacteria; phylum Bacteroidota; class Bacteroidia; order Bacteroidales; family Bacteroidaceae; genus Prevotella. The sequence goes on from CAMJWJ010000021.1 coordinate 12,064, forward strand.
TGTTGAACTGCACGCGGTAGCCGATGTTTACCTGTACTTCGCCCTTGTCATCGACCCAGGGCACACGGAAGGTGGTGATGCGCTCCGGCTCGACGATGCGCTCCACTATCTTGGCTTTCTCAAACTCAGGATGCTGGTTGTACACGTCCTTGATAGACTCCAACACTTCGCGGACTGCCTGAAGAAATTCTACTTCGCCGGGGTGCTTCCGCTCCAAGTTCTGCATGATGTTCTCTACATTCATAGTATTACCTTTTTTTAGTTTTAAGTTTTATTATGTCATTGTGTTATTATGACGATGCAAAAATAGCAAATTTTCTTCAAATAACAATGGAAAACTGTAAAAATCTTCTCTCAAAGTTTACAAAAACTACAATTGCTACGGGCTAAGCCCTTGGCAGCTCGATGCGGAAGGTGGTGCCACGGCCTACTTCGGAGTGTTTGACGAAGATGCGGCCCTTGTGGTATTCCTCCACGATGCGGCGGGCCAGCGAGAGTCCTAAGCCCCACCCACGCTTCTTGGTAGTGAAGCCGGGGGTAAAGACGCTCTTCAGGTCCTTCTTGCGGATGCCCTTGCCGGTGTCCTGCACCTCGATGACGACATGGTGCGCCTCTTCCATCAGGGTCAGCGTGATGGTGCCCTTGCCCTCCATGGCATCGACGGCATTCTTACAAAGGTTCTCGATGACCCACTCGAAGAGCGATGCATTCATGCGGACAACGACCTCGTGGTCCGGCAGGTAACGTATCATCTGCACCTGACTGCTGGTGCGACGGTCCATATAGTCCACCACATGAGCCAGCACATCGTTCATCGAGGCCTCAACGGGTTCGGGCAGTGAGCCAATCTTCGAGAAGCGCTCGGCGATGAGTTGCAGGCGGCGCACGTCCTTGTCCATCTCCGGCAACAGGTCGTCGTTGGGATACTGCTCCTTCAGCATCTCTACCCACGCCATCAGACTCGATACGGGGGTGCCCAACTGGTGGGCCGTCTCCTTCGACAGTCCTACCCACACCTTGTTCTGTTCGGCACGCTTCGACGACAGCAGGGCGAAGATAGCCACAACGACGAAGATGAGCACGATGCCCAACTGAACGTAAGGCCACGCCGACAGCCGCTTCAGCATGATGGACTCGTCGTAGCACACCAGCTGGCTGTCCACACGGATGGTGTCGCCGGCCTGCTGCATGCTACGGGCATAGGCTGTCAGACGTGTCGTGTCGTCGATGTTACGGTAGTCATCGACGGTACCCTCGCTGCTCAGCACAATGACGGGGATGGTATTGTTGCCCTCTATCACGTTGAGCACCAGCGTCAGGTCGGTCGTCTCGTCGGCGGCATTGAGGGCATGCAGGGCCTGTGCCCATATCTCCATGCGGTTGCGCTCCTCCTTCGACAGGTCACGTACCAGGAAGTGAGACACCAGCAGCGACGCGACGGCTAACACCACCGCTGCCACCACAAGGATAATCTTCACCTGCCTGATACGGTCAGTCCACTGCATTAATTTTTATTTTTTATTTCTTATTTATCGTTTGTATCGCATCACGGCACTGTTCCATCAGCCACTTCGGCGTGGAGGTGGCACCGCAGATGCCTACCGTATGGATGCCGTCAAGCCAGGCGGGGGCAATCTCTTCGGGACCCTCGATGAGGTGGGTGTTGGGGTTGACACGCTGGCATTCGCTGAAGAGCACACGACCATTGGAACTCTTACGACCGCAGACGAAAAGAATCAGGTCGTGGCGACTGGCAAACTGAGAGATGTTGGGCATGCGGTTGGCCACCGAGCGGCAGATGGTATCGAAACTCTTGAAGGTAGCACCAGGAGCGATGTGTTCCTGGATGTACTCAATGATGCGGTGGAACTCGTCCAGCGACTTGGTGGTCTGGGAATAAAGATAGATGTCGCGTGAGAAATCCAGCTGACACACCTCGTCGAAATGCTCGATGACGATGGCACTGCCTGCCGTCTGGCCTACAAGGCCCAGCACCTCGGCATGACCTTTCTTGCCGAAGATGACAATCTGCGGACGCGATGGCAGCGGCGTCTCATACTGTTTCTTGATGCGCTTCTGCAACTGGAGCACCACAGGACATGTGGCATCGATTATCTCGATGTGGTTCTGACGGGCCAGCTCGTAGGTCTCAGGGGGTTCGCCGTGGGCCCTCAGCAGCACCTTCACATCGTGCAGCTGCTGCATCTCGTTGTGGTTGATGGTGACAAGTCCCATCTGTCGCAGCCGCTCACACTCCATACCATTGTGTACGATGTCACCCAGACAATAGAGGGTGTTGCCTTTGGCCAGCTCCTCCTCTGCTTTCTGGATGGCAGTAGTCACGCCGAAGCAGAAGCCGCTGCCGTTGTCTATCTCTATCTGTAACATACTCTCCGATATAAATTAGTAATGAGTAATTAGTAATGAGTAATTATGATTAGTTCTTTAGGCCGATATATCTGCTGAAAGGATTGCTTGGTCATGGGCGTGCACGGTAATCATAATTACTCATTACAAATTACTCATTACTCATTAATTTAAAGTATTGGTCAAGCAACGACTGCGCAGCGGTAAACGACGTCTGCTGCCCAGCCAGCACGGTACGCTCGGCATCCTCCAACTGCTGCTGGATGACAGGGTTGTTGTAGAAGTTGAGGCGCAGGTGCTCGTTGATGCTCTCGTACATCCAGTATTTGGCCTGCTCGTTACGGCGATACTGGAAATAACCGCTATGCTTGACAAAGGCGATATACTCGTAGATCATGTCCCATATCTCCTTGATGCCAATACCGTAGAAACCACTATAGCACAGCACCTTCGGCATCCAGCCACTGTCGGGCATGGGGAAGAAGTGCAGCGCATTGCGAAAATTGGTAGCCGCCATGTGGCAGCGGTCCACATTGTCGCCATCGCACTTGTTGATGACGATGCCGTCGCTGATTTCCATGATGCCACGCTTGATGCCCTGCAGCTCGTCGCCTGTACCGGCCAGCTGGATGAGCAGGAAAAAGTCGACCATCGAGTGGCACGCCGTCTCGCTCTGGCCCACGCCTACCGTCTCGACGAAGATCTTGTCGAAGCCTGCCGCCTCGCAGAGGATAATGGTCTCACGGGTCTTGCGGGCCACACCACCCAGCGAACCAGCTGTCGGACTGGGGCGGATGAAGGAGTCGGGATGTACGCTCAGCTTCTCCATGCGCGTCTTGTCGCCGAGGATGCTGCCCTTGCTACGCTCCGACGAGGGGTCGATGGCCAGCACGGCGAGCCGCCCGCCCTTCTCGTTAAGCACATGGATGCCAAACTCGTCGATGCTGGTTGACTTGCCTGCACCTGGCACACCGCTGATACCCACGCGGATGCTGTTACCACTGTAGGGCAGACACTTGTTGATGACTTCCTGTGCCTTGGCCTGGTGGTCGGGGTTGACACTCTCCACCAGCGTGACAGCCTGCGACAGGATGGTGACATCGCCCTTGACGATGCCTTCTACCATCTCGGCAGCCGACAATTCACGGCGGCGAAAGCGACGACGGTTCAGATAAGGGTTGACGATACTGGGCTGCTCGACACCGTCGTTGACCTGCAGACCTGCATATTCGGAACTGTTCTCAGGATGCTCCATACTATTTGTTTTATTATGAAACCAGAAATGACGCGGTCACTTCTCATTCGTATTGATACTTATCGTGACCTTCGACTTCTGCGGGTCGTTGGTAATCATGAGGATGCGGGGACGCATGCGCACCTTCTGCAACTCCTCGCGCAGGGCGGTAATCTTGAGCTTGGTATGCTCGCCAGCCTTCAGCACACGCTTACCTAACGACACCTGCAAACCACGTGTAAACAGCTGCAACGATGAGATGTTGAGGTCTCGATGGCCTTGATTACTGACATCGATGGTGGCCGTGCGCTTTTTCTTGCCGGCAAACGTAATGTCAACCTTCTCAGCAGAAAGTACCAGCTGCGGCGCCATAGCCTGTTGCTCAGCAGTCAGCCCCTCGAAAGGCGGCAGCAGCACGGCCGATACGCCTATCTCATGGTCTGGGCTGACCTTGTCGCCGGGGTTGGCAGCCAGGTAGACGGTGGTCTGCGTCAGTCCGTAGTCGTGCAGATTGGCGGAGTTCAGCGTCACCGTTATCTTGCCGGCATGTCTCGGTGCCAGCTTCTCGGGCGTCACGACAGCAGTAAGATAGGAAGGCAGCTGCATCAGATTTGGCATGCATGCGTGCGTACCATTATTATATATAAGAAGTTCCTGCTCCTGCACGGCTCCCCTGTTGATATCGTCATACTCCAGCTCGCCCTTGCTCAGGAAAAGGTCGCCCATCTCGACAGGGTAGTTGGCCGACAGGTCCACATAGTCTTCCAGCACGATGCCATGCATACGGATGTACATGGGTTTCTTCAAACCGTTAGTGACAACGGCAGCCTGCTTGTCGAAGTGACCCAGTTGGCGGGCATCGTAGGTCATGCGTATCTGGAACTTCTCGCCCATGCCAATCTCACCCTTGGGATAGTCCACGGTGGTACATGCACAGTCTGGTCTGACATCGGTAATCTGCAGGTGTCGCTTGGTCTTGTTCTGGAACTCAAAGACGGCTGTAACGGGCGTCTGATAGCCCGTGCGCCCGGCATCAATGGTGGTTTTGCCTATCAGCGACTTCTGCGCTGAGGTTGCTAAAGAGCAAAAGGCCATAAGGCAGAAGAGCAGTAGCCACTTTGCCTTATCCCTTTTGTCTTGTCTCATATTATTGTTCACGTCTCTTTCTTTCACTTTTTTACTTTTTCACCTTTTTACTTTTTCACTTCTAATGTGACCGACGGTGCCGTGCCACGGTACTCCGGCGAGTAGGCACACTGTACGCTACACGTGCCAGTCTCGTACTGTCCTGCACGGTCGATGTAGTATTCCGTCTCAATGACATGACGACCTTTCGACAGTCCATAGTAGAAGTAGTTGGTGACATAGTCCTTCGGCGAGCAGTAGGCACCGTTGCGGTAGCCTGACAGCTGGCGGACGGGTTCCATACAGGCAGCACGGCGGTCGCTGACCTGTACGAAGTCCAGATCGCGGTCGCAATCGATGGTGATACGTACCGTCACACGGTCGCCGACCTTCAGCGAGGTAGCAGGTGACCGCTGGGCATTGAGCAATTCACGTCTCACGGTGATGCCACTTTGCGAGGCTTCGATGTCGGAGGTGCTCTGCATGAACTGTGCATAAACGGCACCCCACGATGTACCCTCGCTGCTCTTGGTAGCGGTGAAGGTCTGACCCTTCGGTGCGCTGATGGCTGTCTTCACATAGCCGATGCCGGCAGTAGCCTGCGGCAGACTGACGGGTGAGCCGTCGATGGCAAGGACAGTCTGCGGGCGCTGGGCGTTCAACACCAGAGCATTACCCTGACCACCCAAGAAGGCATAGATGGCATTTACGCTGTTGATGGGCGTGTCCCAAAGCTGGGTACGTTTCTCCTGCAGCAGCCAGCGACGCATCTCGTCGACGGTCTGGGCATCCTGTGGAGCGACGGCCTCGATGGCCTCGATGGCTGCCACCTCGGTGGGAATCCTATAGTCGTACCACGAATAGGCGGCACGAGGCGTGTCATAGTAGCGGCCCATCTCCTCGGTATAGACGGAGTACTCCTTCAGACTCTTGATGTAGTTGGCTGCCGTGCTCTGCTCGCCATGCTTGGCCAGCACGATAGCGGTCAGCGCCTTCTCGTAGATGGTCTGCTGCTTGATGTCCTTCTTCAGCAGCGGTATGAGGTAGTCATTGGCTGCCTTTACTGTCGACGGCAACTGACGGCCGTCAATGGCACAGATGTACAGCCAGCGAAGGGCAGTAAACGACGGGAACGAGGGTTTCTTCTGTTTCTTCAGGTCGGCAACGGTCTTCACCATTTCCTGACCAATGTAGCTAAAGGCCTTATCCTGCATCTGCTTGATGTCGCTCTGCTGACCGGCCATGACGCTCAGTCGTGCGAGCATCTCCTCAATGGCCACGGTGATGTAGGTGCTGCCTTCCATGCCGGGGTACCACGAGAAGGAACCGTCGCCACGCTGCAGCTTCTTCAGTTTCTCTACGGCAGTGACGAGTCTGTTGTTAATACCGTTCTCATCGAAGAAGTCGCTGAGACGGGCTTTCTGCTCATGCTCACGGTCGGCGGCCCACACCCACGGTGTCTCGCTGAGCACGATATCCTTCAGTTCTTGGTTCTTCTGCAGGTTGCTGGTCAGCGACTGAGCGTTATCACCCTCGCGTTTCCACTGCTCAAACACCGTCTTCACCTTGGGATTCTGTGCCAGCAGCGACTTAGCCAGCTGGTTGGAGTAGTACGAAGCCGCCTGGTCGATGGCACTGTGCTCGCAGGGCTGTCCCAACACGGGCAGCGACTGAACCACCAGCCATGCAGGATTGTTGGTGTACTCGATGGTCAATTTTTGCTGCGTGGTACCTTGCGGGAACAGCTTCGTCAGGTCGATGGTCTTGACACCAGGCTCGTGCTGTGTATAAGGCACGGTCTTGGTGACATATTCGCGGTTTGGCAGTACGGGCAGGTAGTGCTGCTCGCCGTCGCTGAAGCCGTCGCCTGTCGCCGTGATGCGGCAAATGAGCAGCGACAACTGACTGTCAGCCAGCGACAGCTGGTAGCTGACGTTGCCCGTCTGGCCACCATCGACGCTGAAGGACTCTGTCTGCTCATAGACTGTACGCTCCGTCTCTGGGTCTATCAGTTGCAGGCGGGCTTGCCCGCTGATGGGCTTGTCCAGCAGGTTGAAGACGCGGGCCGACAACTGTGCCTTGTCCTCGGCACGAAGGAAACGTGGCATGTTGGGTTGTATCATCACGTCCTTCTGAGCCACGGCCTCACCGTCGATGCTGCCATAGAGCATATCCTTGGTATTGGCCACACCCATGAAGCGCCATGTCGTCAGGCTCTCGGGCAACGTGAACTTCAGCACGACGCTGCCTTCCTTGTCGCTTTCAACGGCGGGATAACAGAAAGCTGTCTCGTCAAGATTCTCGCGCAACTGCACCTCACCGCCATTCTGCTGTCCGTCATCGGTGGCACCAGCAGCCTCATCAGCACTGGCCACCGCTTTCTCTTCAATCACTACAGCCTTTTGGGCCATGGTGTTGACACCGTCCATTGCGGTTTCCTCCATGCTGGCAGCCCTTGACATCATCGGTGCTTTGGCAGCGAATGCAATCCCTAAGCCACGGACACGCATAGCGGGTTGAAAGTAGGGGAACACTTCACTATCGAAATGACTATAGTTGAGCTGAGGCACATCGAACTGCTGGTAGTCCTTAGCACCACTGCCATGAAGGCCGCCCCATGAACTCCACTGCCAGCTGGTCGATGGCAACGAGGACGACGGCACAGGACTGAAGTGCCACTGGTGCGGGTTCAGCTGGTCGAGGCTTTTGTCGTAAAGCACAGCCATCATGCTGGCATCGGCTGGTTTACCGTCAGGCATCGTCACGCGCAGCCGCCACTCCTCCTGCTGGCCGGGCTTCAGACGGTCGCGGAAGGTGGTCCATGTCATCTTCAACTCCTTGTCGGGCATCGGTCGGGTGATGACCGTCTCGTGGCTGTGGCATACGCCATCCTTCACCCATGCGAAGGTCAGCAGCAGCCCGTTGCCGTAAGACTCCTGCCACGTAAACTTCCTGTTCAGCAGCTCACCATTCTTCTTAATGCTGCCGCTCTCTATCTGCTGGTTGCCGGCAAAGATGGCATACACGATATACAGGTTTGGATCAGAGGCTCCGACCTGAACGGTAACGGGCTTGCCACCACGCGGGAACTGGCTGTCCGACACGTAGAACCAATCGCTCGTCTTGGTAGCAGGCTTCGTGTCAGCCAGCCCGAAGACCACGAAAGTCATATCTACTGTATCGTCGCCACAGGCGGCCTCCAGGCGGTGCTCGCCACTCTTCAGCGGCACACTGGCTATTGACACTGGTGTATTGGCGGCACACTCCAGCCATCTGCCACCATCGATGCGGTACTTCACGGTGCCGGCAGTCTCCTTGCCTGCCGCATTGCGACGGGTGAACGTCACCTTCGGCAACTGGTCGCCACGAACCTGCTGGGGCAGATCACAGGTCAGCACCGTGGGCTTGGTGCTCAGCGGCAGCCGCATGGTGCCGCTGTGTGTCTCACCGCCAATGTCGGTCACATCAGCCTCCACCACGAAATGGTAGAACATGGGACTCCCCTCCAGGCTCTTGGGCAGCAGCATCGGCATGTCGACGGTAAACGAGCCGTCATCAGCCGTCACCGTCTCGCCTTCGCTGACCACCTCGTTGTGCAGACCGTTGGGCATAGTACCTTTTTGCCAATACCACGAGTAGCTCAGCCACCACCAGGCTATCTGGCGTCGCACGGTGTACTTCACCTTAGCGTCTTGTACCGGCACACCGGCATAGGTCGCAGCCTTAGCCTTGGCATGTACGATGTCACCGTTCTGGTACGGTTCGTTATATTCGTCGAACGTCACCTGGAACGTCGGTCGCTTGTACTCCTCTACACGGATGGTGGCCATACCCTGTCCGCCACGAATGGTGAAACGGCCGTTGAGCAGCCCGGTAGGCAACGTGAAGTCTGTGCTACACTTGCCGAAGCGATCGGTAGTGACCTGCTGCTCACCGACAAGCTTATGATTGGTGTCACGCAGTTCCAGCTTGAGGGTCTTTCCCTCGACGGCCGTATTCTCGGTAGCCGACAGGTCTTTCCACACAACGGCAGCCACATGGACAGTCTGTCCGGGGCGGTAGATGCTACGGTCGGTGAAGATATTGGTATATTCACGGTTATAACGTGGCTCGTAATAGACATAACGGCCGTAGATGGCAGCCTGCGGACAATAGTTGTCGTCCTTGGTATAAGCCCAAACAGCCGAGGGGCGCATACGGTCGTAGGTGCATATCAACTCACCATTGGCATCGGTGGTCTTGCTCTCGTTCGACTGCTTGGCACCATGATACACCAGCTGTATGGTAGCTCCGGGCAACGGCTGGCCACTGGTGGCATCCACCACGACATAGCGTACCTTGTTGTCTGGTTGAGGCTGGGCCATCAGGCGTACACCAGACACGAAGTAAAGCGTACGATAGATGGAGGTTGTTGGATCTGTGGTAAACTCTAACAAGTAGACGCCGGCAGGCAACCCGCTGATCTGCAGCGAGTCTTCAAAAACGTCGTAGTCCTCATGTCCGCTAAATGTCAGCGTACGCTCCATGTCCTTCATCTCCTTCAGCGAACCCTTGACTTTCTGGTAGTCACGCTCGACATTGGGATTGATGTTGGTATCGCCTGTCAAGGCAGTACGATAGACGTGCATAGTCAGCGAGTTCAGGTGGCGCAGTCCTTCCAGCCTGACGGTCTGTGCCTTATTGGGTTCAGCCACACGTACATCGGCCCTCACCTGATAGGAGGGATTGGTCAGCGAAGCCCAGCTTTCGTGTAGCTCGTTGGCCCGCTGCCATAACGCCCAACGCTCAAGCGCCTGTTTCAGCCATGCTGCTTTGTCAGCAGGCGTGGCATCGGTATGGTTGCTCATGTAGCGATAACGCTCAATAGCTATCTCGCCGGCTTCAGACAGGTCGCCGTACACGGCTAATAGCGAGTCCAGTCGCCCGACATATCCGGAGCGTGCCAGCGACTCGTTATAGGCCTTCTCCTGAGTCATCAGGTGTGACAAGGCCGTCAAGCAGGCAGCGGCACGGTTACCCTGACGGGCATAGTAGTCGCTAAGCCACTGCCATGCACCAAGCTCCGAGCCTACCACACTGAGCAGGTCGTGACCGTAGAGGCCGCTGTCCTTGCCCTTCACGACGAAAGGCATATAGGTGTCTGCCTTCACGGCTGCCAGCAGGTCAGGCTGTGACGTGGCCCGTTGGTAGTAGTCTTGCTGGCGGGTCTGCCAGTCATCAGCCAACTGGTGGTTGTCTGCATAAAGTTTTGCCAGCACGGCATCGTACACCATGCGCAGCACGTTGTCGGCAGCCTGCTGCTCCTGTTGCTCCAACCGCTTAACGGCAGGCAGCAAAGAGTCTGGCGCTATCTCCGACTGTTTGCGGGCATGCAACAGGGTGGCACGTAACAACTGTCCGTAGGCTTTCTCCTTACGGGCCTTTGTCTCTATCTGCTGCAGGGCGGTAATAGCAGATTGGGGAAGGTCGCGTATCTCGGCCTCCTCTACTTGTTTCCATAACGCATTATAGCTCTGTGCAAGGAAGTCCATAGGCAACAGCAACATAGTAAAAAGGATGACGAATAATCTCTGTTTCATACTCGCATAATTAAATATAGGGCAAAGGTAAAAAAAACTTATCAAACGACCAAGTCATTTAACAAGTTTTTCCATGTTTTACCATATCATTGCGTCAAAAACAGCCACTCACTTGGTTCCCCAGACGGGGAAGGACAGTGAGTGGCCATCAAAATATGCAATGATTCACGCGTTAATAGTTGTCACCATATCGTTCCTTGGTGATGTCGTCGAGCGAACGGCCGCGGGTATTGGGCACACCGATGAAGCCAATGACCAGCGAAATGGTCAGCAGGGCTATCATACAGAAGGCAGCAATGGTGAATCCCTCACCATTCTCGCCGTAGATGTAGGTGAACACGAGTCCCCATACGGCCGACAGACCACGGACGATGAAGAACATCAGTCCCTGCGCACCAGCCCTGAACTTGGCGGGGAACAGCTCGCTACCCCACAGCGCATAGAATATCTGTGGTGACGAACCGCCCTGCACACCCCAGAGGATAGCGAAGAGCCATAGACCCATCATGCCGTTGACACCGATGGTCACGATGACAAGCCAGGCGGCAATGGCCACCAGCAGTCCGAAAGTGTAGATGGCCTTGTGCGACGTCTTGTCGATGAGTTTCGAGACGATAAAGGTCACGGCAACGATGATGAACCACTGGATACAGTTCATCCAGTTGGCCTGCTCGTTGCTTACACCACCGGCGGTCTCGTAGATGTGAGGCTGGAAGAATCCCATCACGGAGGCCACCAGGTTCCACGTCAGGTAAATAGTGGCGAGGAAGGCTACGGTGCGCACGGCTATCTTGTTGGAGAACAGCACCTTGATATTATCGAGCATACCGGTTTTCTTCTCCTCTGCCTTCTGTGCGGTAAATTCAGCACTCTCTTGCAGCTGGCGCTGCAGGTTCCATGCGATGAATGCCACGACAAACAAGGTGAAGAAGACGATACGCGACGAGAAGGCATTGACAGCCTCCACCGACATGTCGGCTCCTCCGAAGAGATGAGCCACCGACTCTACCCATCCGAACAGGTAGCCTCCAGGGGCGAACAGCATGCCGAAGAGCAGGATACACATGGGGCCGAATCCCCACGACATCTGCGAGATACAGATGTTACGGCCACGGTTGTTGACCTCCGAGCTCTCGCTGATATACGTCCACGAGGCTGGCACACCCACTCCGACGCTGATGCCCGTCACGAGGAAACCGGCAAGCAACATGGGGAAATTCATGGAGAACATCACCAGCAGCACACCCGTCATGTACACCAGCAGGTTATAGGTAAAGATGAACTTACGACCGTACTTGTCAGCCAGGAAACCGCCGATGATAGCACCGATAGCAGCACCGAGGCAGTTGGCCGATATGAAGTTCAGCCATCCGAGGTGTACCTCCGATAGTCCGAGGTACTGCTGCCACAGTGTCAGTCCTGAGGCACCGGCCACAATGGCACCGGCATCCAGATAGTTGGTAAGAGACACCGCTATGGTGCTCTTCAATGATCCACTATTTGCCATATCACCTACAAACTACGTCACACTCAATATTGAAGATCTTAGCCACCTTCAGGATGGTATCGATGTGGTGACCCACGGCAGCTGCCATATGGTGGGTAGGACCGGCCTCGCTCCACTTGTTGACGAACTCACGGCACGACAGCGAGAACTTCGTACGCATGTTGGTGTCGCCGAAGGTGAAGATGGGGCCTTCCTCGTTGATGCCCTCAGCCACGACAAACTTGAAGACACCATTCTTGTCCTGCGTGATAGCCAGGTAGGTGACGGGACCCGTGGGAGGATAGAACTGCGTCAGGTAGCCACCACCGGCCTTTCCGTGGAACACGGGAACGATCTTCATGGTCGGCTTCTTGGCCTGCGAGATGTCGAAGTCGCCTGAGCCGCTGTGACCGATGATACAGATGTCCTTCGGGAAGTCTATCGAGTACATCTCAGCCAGTGTTCCCGTGCCGCTAATAGTCTTCAGTATCGACATGGCCATGGCCACCTTCATGTCACCCTCTACGGCACATGCCGTGTGCTGTTTGATGAGCATCGAGAAGGCAGGTATCAGCATGGAGTCCAACTTGCCGGCCACGCCCTGTGCGAATCCGTCATAGTGGGAGGCTATCATGCCCAGTTTCTCATCCTTCACCCACTGTTCAAAGGCTACGACATACTTGGCCATGTCCCACACCTTCTCGACCGTGCCGCCGCCCTCGATGTCGAAGGTAGCGAGGATGTCCTCGGCCTTGGCGCGGATAGCAGCCTCGTCGGTGATGTTGTCGGCAATGGCCCACATCTTCTCCCAGTCGAACTGCTTGGTATAGACGAACATGCGGTGGTAAAGGTTAGTCTCGTCAATATACAGGTCCATCATGCCAGGATAGGGACGGCCAATCTGTGCGATGTTTGTGTCACGGAAGCGGCGGCGCACCTGTGCGGCACGGCACCAGTCTTCTATCTCTGCCTGCACACCGGGGTCTCCACCTTCCACGACACCAGTGATGACGGCAGAGCGCTTGCCGGCACGGTTCAGGTCGGCCACCATCTCACCGATGGCACCGCAGGCATACAGCTCGCCGAGCCATGTGGGGATGTCGGTCTTGGCATAGTCTGGAGCGAGCTTCTTCTGCAGGTTCACGATGACGACGGGGACGTCGAGGTCGCGGACGGCAGGCAGCATGTTGTACGACGTACAGTAGGTCAGCATCTGCAGGATGACGAGGTCGACGTCGGCAGCGCGGAACTTGTCGCCGGCAGCCATCGACTGCTCCTTGGTGGTCACCATACCGCCGTCGATAATCTCGATGCTCTCGGGCAGCGTCTTCTTGAATGCCTCGTACTGTGCCTCAAACTCTGGAACGAGCTGAGGGAACTGTGGCAGGTATGCCTGCAGCGCAATGCTGAAAACACCCACCTTTGCTTTGGTCTCTACTAATGGTTTTGCCATAATTGTTTTGGTTTTGTTTGCCCCCTGAGTTAGGGGATTGGGGGTATGAACAATCCCCCGTGATTACTATATTGTTTGTTTCTTTTCTTGTGAAGGGTCTTGTTCAGACCCCTGTCGCCCCCTAACTTAGGGGGCAAATGCTCAGGTACCGCTCGAAGGCCTTGTCCCATGCCTCCTTGTCGCCGCTGGGATGGTAGGCCACCAGGTCTACCGAGTTGGCGATGATGTGGCGCATCTCCCAGACGTCGGCCACGTCACCACTGGCCTTGGCCTGTAGCATGATGTTACCAATAGCCGTGCACTCCTGCGGACCGGCCAGTACCTCCACACCGAGTGCGTCGGCCGTAAACTGGTTGAGGAACTTGTTCAGCGAGCCGCCACCGATGATGTGCAACACATCGAACTGGAAGGAGGCAAACTCCTTGAGCCATCCGAAGACCTGCCGATACCTCAGTGCCAGCGAGTCGAAGATGCAACGGCATATCTCTGCGGGTGTCTCGGGCACGGTTTGCCCTGTCTTACGGCAGTACGTCTGTATGGCCTCTATCATGCTCGACGGATTGGCAAAGGCAGCATCGTCGGGATTGATGATCGAGCGGAAGGCTTCTACGCCCATGGCCGACCCTTGCAGCTCGGGGTGAGACAGCTGCCGCACCTCCTCAGGCCACTCTTTACGGCAGCGCTCGTAGAGCCACATGCCACAGATATTCTTCAGGAATCGCGTCGTGCCCTCTATGCCGCCCTCGTTGGTGAAGTTCAGCTCGTAGGAACGGGCGTTAATGATGGCCTCACGGGTCTCGATGCCCATCAGGCTCCACGTGCCGCTCGACAGGTAGGCAAAGCGTTCATCCTTGGCAGGCACGGCAGCCACAGCCGAGGCGGTGTCGTGGCCAGGAACGGCTATCACGGGCACTGCACCAAGGCCAGTCATCTGCTGCACCTCTTCGGTCAGCACACCTATCTGTTCGCCGGGCTGAACCATGCGGCCAAACTGGCTGCGCTTCAGTCCTACGCTTGCGAGCAGCCGCTCCGAGAGGTCACCTGTCCGTGGGTCGAGCATCTGACTGGTCGACGCGATGGTATATTCGCAGACGGCCTCGCCGGTGAGCATCCACGATAGGGCATCGGGCACGAAGAGCACCTTCTCGGCTTGCTGCAGGGCAACATTACCAGCCTTCCGCATGGCGTGCAGCTGGAACAGGGAGTTGAAGTTCATGAACTGGATGCCCGTGATGTCGTACACCTCCTGTTTCGGCACGACGTGTTCCAAGTAGTCGTCGATGGCGGCAAACGTATGGGGGTCGCGGTAGGCCATGGGGTTGCGCAGCAGCGCACCGTCAGCACCGACGAAGACGAAGTCGACGCCCCACGTATCAATACCGATGCTGGTCAGCGTGACATTCCGGCGTGCCACCTCCTTCAGTCCGCGTATCATTTCAAAATATAGGGCGTAGATGTCCCAGTAGAAGTGTCCGCCCGTCTCAATCAGATTGTTTGGAAACCGCGTGAGTTCCTCCTGTTCCAGTCGTCCGTCACTGAGCGTACCCAGTATGGTACGACCGCTCGTAGCACCGAGGTCCACGGCAAAGTAGTATTTTTTCTGGTTTGTCATATCCGTTTGTTTAGTAGTTTGCACAAATCACCTGCAAAGATACGAAGAAAAATGCCAACTGCTGTGTACGCTCCGCTTAAAGTTTGTTAAAGAAATCGTCAATTCTTTACTTAGCAGGCAACAAAGAGGTACCTTTGCAGACGAATAATCAATATGGCTATCCGTTACACACATCGGGAGGAGTTATGGAACTCGTGGAGCCACGCCGGGGGCATTGCCTTGGGGGTGGCGGCAGGCATCATCTTCCTGTATATGGCATTCCGCGGCGACGACCCGTGGACGCGACTTGGGGTATGCCTCTATCTGTTTGGCATGTTGGGGTCCTACGTAGCCTCAACGGTGTACCATGCCCTACCCCGCCGCAGCCAGTGGAAGGAGCGGCTGCGACGATGGGACCACGCTGCCATCTACTGGCACATTGCCGGTTCCTACTCGCCGCTGACGCTAACGGCGCTGCGCGACCAAGGCTACTGGGGCTGGAGTCTCTTCTCGTTCGTCTGGCTGTGTGCCATCGTCGGCACGATAATCAGCTTTATCAGGCTGAAGGAGCACTCCAACGTCGAGACGTTCTGCTTTATCGGCATGGGGCTGTCCATACTCGTGGCCTTCAAGCCGCTCATCGACTCGGTGTCACCGGCGGCCGTCATCTGGATAGTTGCCGAGGGGGTGTGCTACATCACGGGGGCACTGTTTTACTCGCTGCATCGGCGACGCTACATGCACTCCGTATTCCACTTCTTTGTGCTGGCGGGCAGCATCTGCCACATCATCGCCGTCTGGGATGTGCTCGTCATGTACATATAAGGCGCTTCGCGCCAAATGAGAAGTGATTTAAGAATCAGACAATATACTTGTGTGGATTTATCAGACAACTTGGACAACTCGGACAACTTTTCTATGCGGGGGAATACATAGAAAAGCGCAGACATACGCTGCCCTAAAAAAAATGTTGTCTTAGTTGTCCGTGTTGTCTGATAATATAATAAAAATGTTGTCTTGGTTGTCCGAGTTGTCTGATAATATAATAAACGAGAAGTGATTTAAGAGTCAGACAATACACTTGTGTGGATTTATCAGACAACTTGGACAACTCGGACAACTT
>CAMJWJ010000022.1 GCA_946409435.1 uncultured Prevotella sp.
CGTTCTGGATGGTGGCCTTGGTCATGGGGTAGAAGTAGGTCTTGTTGGCCGAGCCGCCACCCTTGGCTACCATGACAAAGCGGTACTCAGCACCCTCGGTGGCCTCGATGTCAATCTGTGCAGGCAGGTTGCAGCGGGTGTTCACCTCGTCGTACATGTTCAGCGGGGCGTTCTGCGAATAGCGCAGGTTGTCCTGGGTGAAGGTGTTGTAGACACCACGCGACAGGGCCTCCTCGTCCTCGAAACCGGTCCACACCTGCTGGCCCTTTTCGCCGTGGATGATGGCCGTACCCGTGTCCTGGCAGAAGGGCAGCACACCACGTGCGGCTACCTCGGCATTGCGCAGGAACTGTAGGGCTACGTACTTGTCGTTCTCCGAAGCCTCGGGGTCGTTGAGGATGGCGGCCACCTGCATGTTATGCTCGCGGCGCAGCATGAACTCTACGTCGTGGAAAGCCTGCTGGGCCAGCAGCGTCAGTGCCTCTTTCGACACCTTCACAATCTGCTTACCCTCAAATTCTGCCGTTGTCACGCCGTCCTTCGACAGCAGTCTGTACTCGGTCTTGTCTTCGCCCAGCTGAAACATCGGGGCGTACTTGAAATCTACAACATTTGCCATAATTCTGTGATTTTATTTCTTTTAGTAATTGTTTCCTTATGATGTTATAGGCATAATACGTTGGCAAAATTACACAAAAAAAACGATATGTGCAAGGGTTATGCTTTTTTTTTGATATTTTTACGCTACTGCGCGTCGGTCGGCGCGTCAGTCGTCGGTTAATAGGCTGTTAAATGCTGAACGCTGATCGTGGTAGAATACCGACCGACAATTCACTAATGGCCGGGAGTGGCCCGGCTATTCTGATAACTCATTAGGTTAATCAAAAAATGCGCTACATTTTTCCAGAAATGCATTACATTTTTCCAGAAATGTGCGACATTTTTTCAGAAATGCATTACATTTCTGCAGAAACCCACAGCATTTTTGGAAAAACCCGCAGCATTTCTGACGTAACTTAATGCATTTCTGAATTTACTCAATGCATTTCTAAAAATAATGAAGATATTGTTGTGCAACAAAACCCTTCACCAGACGGATAACATACAATGATTCAACAAGATGCGGTGAAGGGTTGAATGTGTGATGGATGATGTGAGATGGCTGATGTATGATGTGAGATGGCTGATGTATGATGTGAGATGGCTGATGGATGATGTGAGTGTGACATCGCAGGTCTTTGCATTTACTCTGTGAGTAATTCCAATTAGTAGGCCACTTGCGGTCGTAAGTAGGCCACTCACCATCGTAAGTAGGCCACTCACCGTCGTGAGAAGGCCACTCATATCGTCGAAAATGATTGGAAGAATTCGTGAAGGGCGTTTTCCCGTCAGTCCTTCACATTGCATCACCCAAACCATTTATATTGCCACACTGCAACCATTCACCGCAAGTCATTATCGTGCAGCATATTACAGCGTTGGTGAAGGGTTTCCCGATTGGTGAATCATGATAAGAAAAAGGGTGACACCTCAATGTACCTTTTGTTTCACAGAAGGTATTTTCGTTCGACAATAAAAGCAAAAAAAATGTTTTTTGCTTTGTATTGTTCTCGCTTATTTGTACCTTTGCAGGAAAAACGAAAAATATGCAACAGAAACATACAAGAGAAGAGAAAATGGCGGCTTTCGGCCGCATGCTGGATGTGCTGGACACGCTACGCGAAAAATGTCCGTGGGACAGGAAACAGACGAACGAGAGCTTGCGCCCAAACACCATCGAGGAGACCTATGAGCTGTGCGACGCGCTGATGAGCAACGACACAGCCAACATCTGCAAGGAGCTGGGCGACGTGCTGTTGCACGTTGGCTTCTATGCAAGAATCGCTGAGGAGCAGGAAAGCTTTGATATAGTAGACGTTTGTAACACGCTGGTTGACAAACTGATATTTCGTCATCCTCATGTCTATCATCCCTCGCAGGTGGGTGCCGCTGAACCTAAGCCGTTGCCATACGGCGAGAACGGCGAGGCGGGTGAGGTGCCGTTCAGTCAGGCCAAGAGTGCCGAGCAGGTGCTTGACAACTGGGAGAAGATAAAACAGCGCGAGAAGGACGGCAACAAGACCGTGCTGGGTGGTGTGCCTAAGGCACTGCCGTCGGTCATCAAGGCCTATCGCATACAGGAGAAAGCCTGTCGTGTCGGGTTCGACTGGGAGGAGCGTCAGGACGTGTGGAAGAAGGTGCGCGAAGAACTGGACGAACTGCAGGCCGAGTTGGAACGCGACGACAAAGAGCGGTCGGAGCAGGAACTGGGCGACTTTCTCTTCGCCGTCATTAATGCCGCCAGGCTGTATAAGCTGAACCCCGACAACGCGCTGGAGAGTACCAACCAGAAATTCATCAGCCGCTTCAACTACATCGAACAGCGAAGCCGTGAGCTTGGCATCGCCCTGACGGACATGACGCTGCAGCAGATGGACGAGCTTTGGAACGAGGCCAAGAAGAGGGAGTAGTTCGTAGTTTACACTTGAAAAACAATAATAATACATACAATTTATGAAGAAGAACAGATTTGTATTTGTAGCCGTCATGTGCGGCATCTTGCTGACTATGTTAGGGTGTGAAGGCAAGACGAAGCAGTATCCTTTTGACAATGGCGATTCCGCCGACGTGGCAAACCTGGACCCCACCATCTATGGCATGTGTGGCGAGGCCACCACGATGAATACGTTGCAGCTCATTACTGATACGGGCGACACGCTGACGCTCGACCTGTCGACGGCACGCGACAAGGGGCAGGTGCTGGGAGGACTGCAGATGGGTGACCGTATAGCCGTTATACCCGAGAGTGACACAACGGATGTCGTGCTGCGCTGCATCAACCAGACGGCACTCCTGGGCAACTGGGTGATGCCTAACCCCCTCGACGGCAGCGACGAGGTGGGCATCATCATCAAGGAGGGCGGCATTGCCGAGAGCATCGCCCAGCCGTCAATTACCTATAAGACATGGCGCCTGACCCACGGCAAGCTGGAGATTGTACTTGTACGCGAAAGCAGTGCCGGTGACGATGAGACAAACCTCTACGACATCGTCAAACTGACACCCGACTCACTCGTATTCAAGGATTCGGCAAACGAGTATGAATACAGCCGGCAGGGGAAGCACAAGACCTACGAGGACGAAATCATACTGGAGGAGGCTTCCGAAGACGACATCCTGATATAATATAACAAGGATTACAACGCGTACGGCATGGAACCCTTTCGCGTACATATCTTAGGGTGTGGCAGCGCACTGCCCACCCTTCGCCACTTTCCGTCGGCACAGATTGTTGAGTGCCGCGGGAAGTTGTTTATGGTGGACTGTGGCGAGGGAACTCAGATACAGCTGAGGCATTGTCGCGTGAGGTTTACCAAAATCAGTGCCGTATTCATCTCACACCTCCATGGCGACCACTGCTTAGGGCTGCCCGGCATGCTGAGCACATTCGGGCTGTTGGGGCGTACGGCACGCATCTCCGTCTATGCACCGACAGGACTGGAACCTGTGTTGAAAGCCCAGATGTCGCTGGTGTGCCCCGGGCTGGAGTACGAGATCGACTTCCACGCCATTGATACCACACGGCAGGCCACCATCTACGAAGACCGCTCACTGTCCGTCAGCACCATACCACTGGACCATCGCGTCGAGTGCTGTGGCTTCCTGTTCCGCGAAAAAACGGGACTGGCACACATCCGCCGCGACATGGCCGACTTCTATGGTGTGCCCGTCAGCCAGTACAACAACATCAAGGCTGGTGCCGACTGGACGGCTCCTGACGGTAGCATCGTGGAGCACAGTCGGCTGACGACGCCGCCCGACCAGCCACGCAGCTATGCCTACTGCTGCGACACCCGCTACATGCCTTCCCTTCACAAACTGCTTAAAGGCGTCGACACCTTATACCATGACAGTACCTACGGCGACGACAACATCATGAGGGCCGAGAAGTACTATCACTCGACGGCACGCCAGGCAGCTCAGGTGGCTCTTGACGCAGGGGCAAAACAATTGATTCTGGGACACTATTCCTCACGCTACGAAGACGAGGAGGTGCTGCTGAAAGAGGCACAAGAGGTGTTTGAAAACAGCCGCCTTAGCCAAGAAATGGCCGTTTTTGACGTCTGACATGCATTTTTCTGCCAAAAAATTTGGAGCTAAAGGATTTTTTTCGTATCTTTGCACAAAATGTAAGGTGTTGCGTATGAAGAAATCAATACTTAAACTCTCGCTCATCGTGGCAATGACCATTGCCATACCGGTGAACACATGGGCAGAAAGTCCCGATCCATTCATCGTAGAACAGACCATCGACGACGATATCAACATCAGCGTCAATGGGCAGACAGTCACTGTAACTGGTGCACAAGGCTTCACGCTTGAAGTGGTTTCGCTGACAGGACGTAAAGTCATGAGCGTCAAGATAGAGAGTCCAGCACAAAGAGTAGAACTTAATATCCCCAAAGGGTGTTACATACTGAAGATAGGAAAGGTGGTCAGAAAAGTCTCCATTCACTAATACTGCCCTTAGCCGTAGCGGCTATTATGGCAGCGGGGTGCCAGCGAGACAACGACCGTCAGCAAGACATGACGATGGAGGCGCTTTCAGACATGAAGGCGCCTGCATTCGTTTTTGACTCTGACGAAGTGGCACGGCTCACAGCACAACTCGCCAATCGTGACAGCATACAGACGGAGCCAGACCGCTACACCCGACACCATTATACCTCCCAGCATCCGCAGATGCTATGGATAGACCGGCAGGGCGTCGGCGACAAGGCCGATACGCTGCTGGCGTGGCTTGAACGTGTTGAGACGCACGGACTGTCGGAAAAGTCTTTTCAGACAGACCTCATCAGGAGCGACCTGATGCGTATGAGGGCACTGGACTTCAACGAGACGGGAAATACCATCAACCAGGTGGCCGCGCGGCTGGAGTACCACCTCACCAAAAGCATGATGCGCTATACGCAAGGCATGCGCTATGGATTCGTCAACCCCTTCAAGCTCTTCAACCATCTGGACATTGAGAAGCAGGACAGCACCGGGCGAGTGGTGAGATACCGCGAAGTGTTCGACGTTCATGTCGACCAGCCTGCCAGAGACTTCTTGCAACGTACGGCTAACCAGGTGGCTCACGACAGCGTCGCCAAGCTGCTGGCTGACATACAGCCCGCCAGCCCCTTCTACCGCAAACTGCAGGACATGCTGGCCAGCAGCGACAATCAGCAGGAACGCATGCGGATAGTATGTAACATGGAGCGGGAGCGCTGGAGGCGACAAACACCCATGGCCGAACAGGGCAAGCGCATCGTTGTCAACATTCCGGCATACCACCTCTATGCCTACAGCGACACGGGCCTTGTTGACATGAAGGTAGTATGTGGCGCACAGAAAACGAAGACCCCGCTGCTTGACAGCCACATCGAGTGGATGGAGATCAATCCGCAGTGGATCATACCCATGAGTATTCTTGAGAAGGATGTGGTACGTCATGCCGGCGACTCAACATATTTTGCACGTAACCGCTACAACATCATCGAAAAGGCTACAAGCAAGAAGATGCCTGTCAGTCAGGTGACTCGTCAGATGCTGCTCAGCGGAAAGTACAGAGTGGCACAGGAGAGTGGTTCGCACAACTCGTTAGGGCGTATCGTGTTCCGGTTCAAGAACAAATTCTCCGTTTTCCTCCACTACACGTCCAATCCAGGAGCTTTCGGCCGCGACTCCAGAGCTATCTCGCATGGCTGTGTCAGAGTAGAACGGCCGTTCGACTTGGCACAGTATGTGCTTGATGACCCCGACGAGTGGCTGCTCGACAAGATGCGCATATCGATGGGCATGAACCCTGAGACCACCCAGGGCAAAGAGTACATGCGCAGTTTCATGGCCAAAAGACAGGACGATAGCGAGGAACCTAAACTGGTAGGTTATGTGCCCGTCAAGCCTCACGTACCTATTTATATTATATATCAGACCATCTGGCCTGACCAGTACGGCACGCTGAGGACGTGGCCAGACGTCTATGGATATGACCAGCAGATTGGCAAAGCCCTGAAACCTTACCTCTGACTGGAAACCATTGAGCCATTTCCTCCTAAGGGTAGTTAAAGAAGACAATAGCAAACATACTATACAAGCTATGACGACGAATGAAGAACAGCAGTTGATGGAGCAACTGACCAACAAGCAGACACGGCGAGCGGCCTTTGAGCGACTCGTCAGAGCGTATAGCGAACAGCTGTACTGGCAGGTCCGTCGCATTGTGCTTGATCACGATGATGCTAACGACGTCTTGCAAAACGTGTTTGTCAAGGCATGGACTCATCTTGACGACTTCCATCAGGACTCCAAAATCAGCACGTGGCTCTATCGCATTGCCACCAATGAGAGTATTGACTTTGTGCGGAAGCAGAAAGCACAGCAGGAAGTGTCGAGCCTCGACGACGACGGTAACATAGCAAGGCAACTGTTGGCTGACAGGTACTTTGACGGCGACGAGACGGCGGCCATGCTGCAAGAGGCCATCAGCCGGCTGCCAGACGTGCAGCGGACAGTATTCAACATGCGCTATTTCGACGACATGAAATACAGCGAGATGAGCAAGGTGCTTAACACGTCGGAGGGAGCACTGAAGGCATCATATCATATAGCAGCCAAAAAGATTTATGACTTTTTCAAGGCTCGCGATTAAACTTTCGAGAATATCTTACGTCAAAAAGTTACAAAACAGAACGAAATAATGAGCAACGAAGAATTATATCTGAAAGAAAAGGTAGGGACAGCGAACCATTTCACCGTACCCGAAGGCTACTTTGAGCAGCTGACCGAGAAAATCATGCAGCAGTTGCCGGAGGAGACACCGCAGCAGTTGTCGGAAGAACAGCCAGTTGCTGCTACCATCCCGTTGACTACGCCAGAGCGGAGGGGAAATGGGAATGGAGGCCAACAACCTGGCCTGCTGCTAAGGCTGCGCCCGTGGCTGTATGCTGCTGCCTGCATCGCCGCCGTTATGGTGATGGTGCTGACAGTATACTTCCGCCAGTCTAACAGTGAACCCGCCGTAGCAGCTACAACTGTTGACAGTGAATACATGGAAGAGGCGGCAGACTACGCCATGCTTGACAACATGGATATCTATGCCTGCCTGTCGGATAATACATACTAAAGACTAATGACGATGAAGAGATTGTTTGCCATAGGAATGTTCGTGCTGACAGTACTATTTGTCAACGCACAGGAGAAGAAGTTCTCGCCTGAGAAATTTCAGGCTGACATGGAATCGTATATTGCCCAAAAGGCAGGACTGACGCAACAGGAGGCTGCCAAGCTGTTCCCGCTGATGAGGGAGATGCAGGAGAAGCAGCGCGTCATCTATCGGAAGATGCACGAGATGGTTAAGCAGAAACCTACTGATGAGGCTTCGTGTGCAAACAACATCAAAGAGTACGACAAGATGAACGTAGAATTGCGCAACATTGAGCTGCGTTATCATAAGAAGATGATGAGCGAGATTCCTGCATCAAAAGTCTACGAAATGCTCAAAGCAGAATACAGGTTCCATCGCCATTGGATGAGAGGCGGTGAGAGGCCTAAGAATGGACAAAGACAGAGAAAGAAGTAGCTCTCGGCCCCTGTTCTTAACGCTTAGCTTTTAGTTCTTGGCTCTTTTTTTGGTGAGGTCGTGGCTGTGTCGCAAACGTCTGCAGCAGAAGGGCAGATGCCGCTTAGGTCACACTGTCTGCAATGAGGCTTTCGCGACGTACAAATGTAACGTCCATGAAGCAGAAGCCAATGATGTGCCCGGGGAATATCTTCCTCGGGTATGTTTTTCACAAGTTCGCACTCTACTTTATAGGGCGTGTCGGCCTTCAAAGAAACAAGGCCTAAGCGGTGGCTGACGCGGAAAACATGGGTGTCGACAGCCATTGTAGACTTGCCGAAGGCTACGCTCTGTATGACGTTTGCCGTCTTGCGGCCCACACCAGGCAGGTCGAGCAGCTGATTCATATCTGAAGGTACCTCACCACCATGAAGCTCCATCAGCCTACGGGCCATCTGAACCAGATGTTCGGCCTTGGCATTGGGATAGGAGACGCTGCTGATATATTCCAGTACTTCAGAAACATCAGCTTCCGCCATTGTCCTGGCATCAGGATAATGGCGGAAGAGTTCAGGTGTCACTTGATTGATACGTTTGTCAGTACACTGCGCACTAAGTATAACGGCTACCAGTAATTGGAAGACGCTGCCAAACTGCAATTCTGTCTGAACGTCGGGCATTTCCTTGCGAAAGTAGTCCAGACAATAGGCGTAGCGTTGCTGACGAGTCATAGGGTTATGAATGAATCTTAGAAAGAGCTTCCAGAGACGGATTACAGATACTCATTTACTTCAGCAGCTCCGTAATATACTGCTCTAACTGCTCACCACGGAGACCACGACGCAGTATGGTGCCCTGCTGGTCGACGACCACCGTATGAGGAATACTGGTGATGCCGAATACCTGTGCAATCTCGTTCTCCCAACCTTTCAGGTCGCTCGTCTGAGGCCACTCCATCTTCAGTTGGCCAATGGCCTGAAGCCACGCGTCACGGTCCTCGTCTAACGAAATGCCGACAATACCGAGACCTTTGTCTTTCAGCTTATTGTACATCTCCACCATGAAAGGCATCTCTTGACGGCAAGGGCCGCACCACGATGCCCAAAAGTCGATGACAGTGATGCGGTTCTGACCAATAAGGTTCATCAGGCTCAATTCCGAACCGTCTGGAGCTTGCTGGTGGAAGTCTTTCACATGCTGTCCTTCGGCTATACTTGCCGACTGCTTAATATGTTCTAAAATAGCTTTAATGGCAGGGCGCTGCTTTATCTTGTCAGGTAACATCGCAATGAGCCTGCTACGGTTCTCGTTGTCTATCAAGTCTTCAGGATAGTTGGTCAGCAGGAAGTAGCCGAACTCATTGTCGGTGTTTTCCTCGATCTGCTTGATAATGAGTCTTGAGAAACGCACGTTCAGCTGTTCTATCTGAGCCATTCCTTTCTGCTGCTCATCCTCAGACACCGTTTGGCCATAGATTCGTTCGGCTATGATGTTGATTTGCTTACCGATGGTCATGACAGAATCGTTCAGCTGCTGCCACTTCTCGTTACAGTGTGTGCCTCCCACGCGACTGCTGGCTGGCGTGCTGGAAAGCGCTATACTGATGGTGCCTGGCTCCAGAAAGAAAGGAGCGTTGATTTCGTTGTGGCTGGCACTGTATATCATGCACAGGTAGACAGAGTCCGTTTCGCCGGAAATGGTGAAACGCCCATCCTTGACGTAAATGGTGTCGTAGGGTATGCCCGTCTCCATGTCAGACGTCAGGTAAAGGGTGTCGCCATCAGCCAGCCCTTCGGCTGTTCCCTTAATCTGGTAGCTGTTGGAGTGGCAGGCACTGAGTGTAACAGCCATAACGACGGCTATGGCACTATACAAGATATTGGTCAGAGATACTTTCATTGTTGATTACTCTACGAATGGTTTCTGCAAACATGTCAGCGACGCTGAGCTGCTTAACTTTCGCACAGCGCTGTGTATAGGGTATAGAGTCGGTAAAGACAATCTCCTCAAGTGCCGAATTTTGTACGCGCTCACTGGCTGGTCCGCTCATGACGCAGTGTGAGGCACAGGCTCTTACCGTCTTGGCACCTGCCTCCTTCATGATGTCGGCAGCCTTGGTAATGGTACCGGCAGTGTCTACCATATCGTCGATGATAACCACGTTCTTATCCATGACATCACCGATAATCTGCATAGAGGCAACGACGTTGGCGCGGGCTCTCGTCTTGTTGCACAATACCAGTGGACAGCCGAGGTACTTGGCATAGGTGTTGGCACGCTTAGAGCCACCGACGTCTGGTGATGCAACGACGAGATTGTCGAGATGCAGCCCCT
This sequence comes from uncultured Prevotella sp., assembly GCA_946409435.1. GTDB lineage: Bacteria > Bacteroidota > Bacteroidia > Bacteroidales > Bacteroidaceae > Prevotella. The sequence goes on from CAMJWJ010000022.1 coordinate 9,977, forward strand.
GAAGATAGGGCAGGATGACGCCAGAAGCGTACAGATGGTCGACGGGAACATTGAAGAATCCCTGAATCTGGTCAGCATGCAGGTCCATGGTAATCACCCTGTTGACTCCGGCAGCTGACAGCAGGTCGGCCACCAGTTTGGCACCTATTGAAACGCGGGGTTTGTCCTTGCGGTCTTGGCGCGCCCAGCCAAAATAGGGAATGACGGCATTGATGGTACGTGCGGAGGCTCGCTTGGCAGCATCAATCATCAGCAGCAGTTCCATCAGATTGTCTGAATTGGGGAACGTGCTCTGTACGAGGAAGATGTCTCGCCCACGAATACTCTCCTCGTAGGAGACGGCAAACTCGCCATCAGAGAACTTTGTGATTTGGAGTGCACCCAGCGGACAACCAAGGCTCTGGCAGATTTTCTCTGCGAGATAGGTTGTTGCCGTACCCGAAAACACCATGTAGGAATTCTTGTCTCTCATTGTTTTATATTGTGTGATTAGTTGGTTATCCTATTGCCTTGCGAATCTTTGTGAAGTGGTCAATGAGTGCTTGGTAGTCCAGCTCTTGATGAATGTTGAACCTGTTCCATAAGTCTCCTGACACAACTATACCTCCGAAGCCCAGATCCTTGGCCATGCGTATGGTATCGAGGTTCATGCCCCCCAAGGCGTAGACGTGGCGGTCGATGAGTCCCCTATGCGCAGCCTCTTGCAGTTCCTGCTGAGTAAAGGTTGCTTTCTTGTCGGGTTCCGTCTGGCTGTCGAAGATGTATTTCAGTATTACATAGTCGACATGTCGCTTAGCCTCCTTGAGCATATCGAGGTGAGTCACCGTCCGGCAAATGTGTCCTTTGTATCCAGCAGGCGGCGGTGTAGTTTCATCGCCAATATGAATGCCATGTAGTTTGAACTCGTCTTTCAGATAGTAGTTGTCGGAGACGGTGATCTTCGAGCGATATGAGTCGTCGAGCAGTGTCAGCAGTCTCTCGGAATACATTGGTGACGAGCCAGGTTTGTAAAGCAGCAGACTCTCAAGCCCCTCGTCGAAGAACGACGAGAGTATCTTGTCTTCTTCGACAAAGAATGTGGGCTGTGTCATTACAACCAGTTTCATGCTTCTCTTGTCTGTTTGTTTTTGGGGGGAGTTAGTTTGCTGCCTCGAATTCCTTCAAGAACCGTACGTCGTTCTCTGAGAACATACGCAGGTCGGAAACACGGTACTTAAGGTTGGTGATACGTTCTACACCCATGCCGAAGGCATATCCTGAGTATTCTTTCGAGTCAATACCGCACTCCTCGAGCACGTTGGGGTCGACCATGCCGCAACCCAGAATCTCTACCCATCCAGTGTGCTTGCAGAATCCGCAACCCTCGCCTCCACAGATGAAACACGAAATGTCCATCTCGGCACTGGGCTCGGTGAATGGGAAGTATGAGGGGCGTAAACGAATCTGCGTGTCAGGTCCGAACATTTCTTTGGCAAAGCTGAGCAGCACCTGTTTCAAGTCGGTGAAAGAGACATTTTTGTCGATGTACAGTCCCTCTACCTGGTGGAAGAAACAATGTGCGCGGGCCGTGATGGCCTCATTGCGGTAAACACGTCCTGGGCAGATGACACGGATGGGGGCAGTCAGTTTTCCGTCCTCGGTATGCATTTGTTCCATGACCCGGGCCTGTACGGAAGAGGTGTGCGAGCGTAGGAGGATGTTCTTAGTCACGTCGTTGGGATGCTGGGACACAAAGAAAGTGTCTTGCATGTCGCGGGCGGGGTGGTCGGCTGCAAAGTTCATCTTAGTGAACACGTGCAGGTCGTCTTCTACCTCGGGACCGTCGGCCAGTACGAATCCCATTCGTGAGAAAATGTCGATAATCTCGTTGGTGACGATAGTCAGCGGGTGCCTTGTACCTATTTTAATAGGATAGGGAGTGCGTGTCAGGTCAATGCCTTCGTTGTCTGTCTCCTGTGTCTCGCATTCCTGTTTCAGCTGACTGATGCGCTCCTGCGTAATCTGCTTCAGTTCGTTGATCTTCATGCCTACCGTCTTCTTCTGGTCGGCAGCAACATTACGGAAATCATTCATCAACTCGGTGATTACACCCTTGCGGCTCAAATACTTTAGTCGAAGCTGTTCCACATCTTCGGCATTCTTGGCACTCAGCGTCTGTACTTCTTTTAGAAGTTGGTCTATTTTGTCTAAAATCATATCTTTTTTAATTTTGACTGCAAAGTTACTACTTTTTACTGAAATAGCGAAAAAAAGATGATAAAAAAACATTCTCGATTTTTCTTGCACATTTCAGAATTTCTTTCTACCTTTGCGCAGTTTTCAGAGAAAAGAGGTTTTTAGACGATATACATGATACGCAACATTCTTTCTATCTCGCTGTTAGTCATCTTGTTTGCGGCCTGTGGCGGCAAGACGAGCGGCACTCAGCAGGCAACTTTGTCCGACAGCACCGACACCGAGGTCGCTGCTGACTCCTTAGCCACACAGTCCGACGAGGAATCGGATGTTATTCCCATGGCTGCCGACGAACTGTTTGATGACTTCTTCTTCAACTTCGCTGCTAACAAAAAGCTGCAGAAAAGCCGCATCAAGTTCCCGCTGACTGAGATAAACGGACAGAATATCAAGCAAATCAGTGCCTCGGAGTGGAAAATGGACTATTTTTTTCTGCGCCAGGACTACTATACGCTGCTTTTCGATAGCGAGCAGCAGATGGAAGAGGTGAAGAACACGACCGTCGATCATGCCATCGTTGAGAAGATTTTCCTCTCTAATGGCGAGGTGAAGCAGTATGTTTTCCATCGTAACAAGGGGGCTTGGATGCTACAGATGGTTGTCCACCTGCCTGTGGCGCAGTCTACAAACGCTTCTTTTCTCCAGTTCTACCAGCGCTTTGCCACCGACGAGGCGTACCAAGTCGAGAGTCTGGCTGAAGAGGTACGGTTTATCGGTCCCGACCCTGACGACGACTTCAGCATGATGGAAGGCATCATCACTCCTGACACGTGGCCTGCCTTTGCACCACAGCTGCCTAAGAAGATGATTTACAACATTATCTACGGCGTACCCCGGAAAGAGTCGGACCAGAAGATTTTTGTTCTTCGAGGTATTGCCAACGGTATGGAGATGGAACTCTTCTTCCGCCATCGTGACGGCAAGTGGCGACTCACGAAGATGACAACTTGACGCCACCCCGTGGCGACTTGCGAAGATTGCGAAACGATTGCAGGGTACATCACCGAAAACACCATAGCAACATGAAAGATTTAAAAGACTATAGCCTGCTACAGCACAACACCTTCGGTATCAGCGCCAGGTGCAGCAGATTCCTGGAATATAGCTCTGTGGAAGAAGCCGTGTGCGTGGCAGCGCTGCTGAGAGCCGCCGGACAACCCTACATGATGATAGGGCAGGGGAGCAATCTTCTGTTGACACAGGACTATCATGGCATCGTGGTTCACTCAGCCGTAAAGGGCATCAAACCTGAGGGGCGGCAGGTGGTCTGCGGCAGCGGTGAACTATGGGACGATGTCGTGGCTTGGCTTGTGGAGCATCATCTGTATGGTGCTGAGAACTTGTCGCTGATACCCGGCGAGGTGGGAGCCTCAGCCGTGCAGAACATCGGGGCCTACGGCGTGGAGGTGAAAGACCTCATCAGCGACGTGGAAGCCGTCGAAATAGCCACTGGGCGTTTGTGCCACTTCTCCAATGCCGACTGCCGTTACGGCTACCGCGACAGCCGTTTTAAGCACGAATGGCGCAACGCCTACCTCATTACCCACGTCACCTACATGATGGAGACGACGTACAGTCCCAAGTTAGCGTACGGCAACATACGTTCCGAACTGGAACACCGACAGGTGACTGACGTGACTGCCACTAATATTCGCCAGCTGATTATTGATATACGCCGTGCGAAGCTGCCCGACCCCACCGTGACAGGTAATGCCGGTAGTTTCTTCATGAATCCTGTAGTACCACGCCAACAGTATGAAACGTTGGCAGCCGAATATCCCGATATGCCGCACTACACTATCGACGAAGACCATGAGAAGATACCCGCAGGTTGGCTTATCGACCAGTGTGGCTGGAAGGGCCGTAAACTGGGACGTGCTGGTGTTCATGACCGGCAGGCTTTGGTGCTGGTCAACCATGGCGGGGCTACCGGTCAAGAAATTGTCACCCTCTGCCATACGATACAAAGCGATGTCAAAGCTAAGTTCGGTATTGACATCATTCCGGAAGTAAACATCGTATGACCATGTTTTTATTATAATCGCGTAAATGACACTGACATTCTTAGGAACAGGAACCTCGTGCGGAGTACCGACGATAGGGTGCCGCTGCCATACGTGCACCAGCACCGACAGGCACGACAAACGGTTGCGCTGTTCGGCACTCGTCGAGAGCAAGGCTACACGGCTGTTGATAGACTGTGGCCCCGACTTTCGGCAGCAGATGCTGACGCAACCTTTCCGCCGTATCGACGGCATACTCATTACCCATGCGCACTACGACCATATGGGTGGCATGGACGACGTACGGCCTTATTGCCAGTTTGGCGAGATAAATGTCTATGCCGACTCCTTGGCGCGTCAGGGAATGTTACAGATGTTGCCTTACTGCTTTGCCGAGCACCGCTACCCAGGTGTGCCGGCCATTCAGTTACATGAGATTCGTCCCCATGAAGCCTTCTGCATCGGCGATTTCCATATCGTGCCTTTTCAGGTGATGCACCACGATCTGCCCATACTCGGCTACCACATCACTGAAGTGTCAACAGGTGCCTCTCTTTCGTACATCACAGACATGAAGACTATCGACAGCAACGAGGTTTCTTACGTCAAGGGCTGCGACACGCTGATTGTCAATGCACTACGCTATACGCCGCACCACTCTCATCAGACAGTGGACGAGGCCGTATCCTTTTCACAACTCGTCGGTGCACGTCAGACATGGCTCATTCACAGCAGCCACGACATCGGCAGACATGCTGAGGTGAACGCCCAACTGCCTCTTGGTGTCCAGTTGGCTTACGACGGCCAAGTTGTCGATATAGTGTAGCTTAGATTTCAAAGTCCAGGCAACTGCGCTGCACGGTATAGGGGCGCACCTTGCTGTTGGCGACAGCCACATGGGCGGGGTGCTTTGCGTATCCCTGCAATGCTTCCTCTGACTCCAGTGTGCTGTCGAGCATGACGTCGGCATTCGACGACTGCAGTCGTCCGCTTATATGTACCTTTACGTCGATAAGTCCCGGCACTTGTCCTACCAGTCCTTCGAGTCCTTCCTTGATACCGGCCTTAACCAGCTGTTTCTCTTCATCTGACAGCTCGGGGTTCAGTGTCCATAGAATGATATGTTTTACCATAAGTCAATAGTGAGTGATATATTGTTAATTACGAATTTATATCTCGTCGCTCATGTATGCCTTGGGCAGGGGGCGGCAATTGTATTGTGAGGCCATGATTTCGCCGTAGGCACCTGCCGAGCGTATGGCAATAAGGTCTCCGCGGTGCGAGCGGTTCAGGTCTATCTGCTTGGCAAAAACGTCGGTCGACTCACAGATGGGACCTACCACGTCGTAGGTCTCGGCCGGTTCGTCGCTGGAGATGTTCTCAATCTTGTGGTACGCCTGATAGAGGGCAGGGCGAATGAGATCGGTAAATCCTGCGTCGACAATGCAGAACCGCTTGACGAGTCCTTCTTTTATATATAAGGTACGCGTGATAAGTGTGCCGCATTGTGCCACCACGGCGCGTCCCAGTTCGAAGTGTAACGTCTGGCCGGGTCGCAGTCGTAACTTCTTGGCATAGGTGTCGAAGTAAGACTTGAAGTCGGGTATGGGCACGCGGTTGGGATGCTGGTAATCGATGCCCAGGCCACCGCCTACGTTGATGTGTTCCAGCCTGATGCGATGGCGATCCAGTTCGTCCTGCAATTCGTTGACGCGGTTGCAGAGGGCTTCGAAGTCACCCATGTCAAGTATCTGGCTACCGATATGAAAGTGCAATCCTACGACGCGGATGTGGTCCATGTGCGATGCTTCGTCGATGACTTTGAGCATGTCACGCATGTCGATGCCGAACTTGTTCTCGGCAAGTCCTGTAGTGATGTTTGCGTGTGTGTGGGCACCGACGTTAGGGTTCAAGCGGAAAGCCACGCGAGCTGTCTTGCCACGGCTGATGGCCAGTTGGTTGATGACCTCCAGCTCGGGAATACTCTCTACGTTGAAGCAGAAGATGTCTTGGTCGAGTCCGAGGTTGATTTCCCAGTCGCTCTTACCCACGCCGGCATAAACAATGCGCGAGCCGGGGAATCCCGCCTGCACGCTGGCCTCAATCTCGCCGCCACTGACGCAGTCAGCTCCCAGTCCAGCTTCGCGGATGATGCGCAGGATGCGTGGGTTGGCATTGGCCTTGACGGCATAGTGTACGCTGAACCCCTCATGTTTCTGGGCCTCGTGTTGTATGGCACGGAGCGTCTGCCGCAACAGCTCCGTGTCGTAGTAATAGAACGGCGTTCGCAGTTGCTGGAATTTCGCCGTCGGGAAAAGTCCTTTTGTCATTGTGTTGTGTTTGGCAAAAACAAATATCCTTAGTTTTTTATCCTTTTTACTTTTTTAGAACAAGTGGTCGCTTAGGCTTTGCAGGGCACGCTTCTTGTCTTCCTCGCGAATGAGGAACGAGATGTTATAGTTTGAGCCGCCATAGGAAATCATGCGTACAGGTACGCTGGTCATTGCGTCGAGTACCTTGGTCTCGAAACCGATGTTCGACCAGTCGAGGTCGCCTACGACGCAGATGATGCACATGCCGGTATCGACGGTTACGGTGCCGTACTTCTTCAGCTCGTCGACAATCTCGCCGAGGTGGGCGCTGTTGTCAATCGACATGGATACGGCAACCTCAGAGGTGCACACCATGTCGATGGGTGTCTGGTACGACTCGAATATCTCGAACACCTTACGCAGGAAACCCGTGGCCAGCAGCATACGCGACGACTTGATCTTGATGGCTATGATATTGTCCTTGGCAGCGACGGCCTTGATTTTGCCATACTCCGTATGGTTCGAGATGGTGGTACCCTCGGCGTCGGGCTGCATGGTGTTGAGCAGACGGACGGGAATGCCGGCATACTTGGCTGGCTGAACACATGTGGGGTGCAGAATCTTGGCACCGAAGTAGGCCAGCTCGGCAGCCTCCTCGAAGTGCAGCTGGTGGACGGGCTGTGTGTTGTCAACCACGCGCGGGTCATTGTTGTGCATGCCGTCAATGTCGGTCCAGATTTGTATCTCGTCGGCATTCAGCGCAGCACCGACAAGCGATGCCGTATAGTCGGAACCGCCACGCTGCAGATTATCTATCTCGCCATAGGCATTGCGGCAGATAAAGCCCTGGGTGACATACACCTGGCAGTCGGGCTGCTGCTCCATGACGGCATTCAGCTTCTCCTTGATGTACACGGGGTCTGGCTCGGAGTTCTTGTCGGTACGCATAAAGTCGAGGGCGTTCAGCAATACGGCCTTGATGCCCTGCTCCTTCATGTAGTTGACCACCATGTTGGTTGACATCATCTCGCCCTGGGCCACGATGCTTTTCTCCTCGAAGCTCGTAAACAGCTCCTTGGTGAACGACCGCAGGTAGTTCATCTCTGCCACGAGGAACTCGCGGGTCTCGCGCTTCGTCTCCTCGGTCTGGTAGAGCTCTTCCACGTGCTTCATGTACTTATTCTCAAGCTGATTGATGACTTCGTTGGCTCCGTCGGGGTTCTTCTTATACAGGTAGTCGGAGATTTCTACCAGCGAGTTGGTAGTTCCCGACATAGCTGATAGTACGACGAATACCGGCTCGCCCGACTTTGTGATGAGCTGGGTTACTTCCTTCATGCGGCTCGGTGTACCCACCGATGTTCCGCCAAACTTCATTACTTTCATACGCTTATTGTTTTATTTTTATTGTCAATGATGAACTATGAACTGTGAACTATGAACTATTATATGGACAGGTCCTCCCTCGACGAGTAGTCGACTCCCTTGGCTGCCGACTGTTCTATCTCCTCAGCATACAGGTCGATGGTGTTATAGTCGTCGGTGATGTCTTCCAGTCGTCCGTCGATACAGCGGTAGACGATGCCGGGATACTCCTTCAGCAGCGGGATGTTGTGCGTGGTCATGACTACCGATGTTCCCTGGTTGGTAACCTGTCGCAACAGCCTGACGATGTTGGTGGCTGTCTCGATGTCGAGGTTACCGGTAGGCTCGTCGGCAATGATGAGTTTGGGGTTGTTAAGCAGTGCACGGGCAATGGCTATGCGCTGCTGCTCGCCGCCCGACAGCTCGTGGGGATAGCGCTCCGCCAGTTCCGTCATCTCGACATCTTCCAGCACGTCGGCTATGCGCTCCTCAATCTCCGTTGGCTTCTTCCATCCGGTGGCCTTCAGCACGAAAGCCAGGTTGTCGTGAACGGTACGGTCGCCGAGCAGTTGGAAGTCCTGGAAGATGATGCCCATCTGGCGGCGAAGTGCGGGGATGTATTTCTTCTTCAGTCCGCGCAGGTCGTGGTTCAGCACGAAGGCGTTTTCGGCATGCTCCACGTCCATCTCGAAATAGATGGTCTTCAGCAGCGAACTCTTGCCGGAGCCTACACGTCCGATGATGTAGATAAACTCGCCCTCGTCGACGTGGAAGTCGATGTCGTGCAGCACGGGAGCCCCGTCCTTATGGTAGATGTCTACTTTCTTGTAATCTATCAGCATAATTCTTTTATTATCACGTTATCTCGTTTCTCTTTTTTTTATTTCATCTTGCCGGCAGCCTTGGCCTCGCGGCGGTGCTTGTCCCAGTTGGGGTCGTGGCGCTGCTGCAGTTCCTGGGCTACTTGCTCGATGCGGAGGCCTTTCTCCGTCAGCAGTACCAGCAGGTGGTACAGCATGTCGGAGGCCTCGTACACCAGGTGCTCATCGCTGCCGTTGGTGGCCTCGATGACGGTCTCAAGTGCTTCTTCGCCGACCTTCTGGGCTATCTTGTTAATGCCGTCGCGGAAGAGTTTCGTGGTGTATGAACCTTCTGGCATTTCGGCCTTGCGGCGCTCGATGAAGTCCTGCAGCTCGGTCAGGAACAGCAGGGCGTTGCCCTCATCGTCGTGCGTCGCTGCATCTGCAAGCAGGGGAACATTCTCCTCACCCCAGCAGGTGTCGGTACCCGTATGGCACGTTGGTCCCACGGGGTGAACCCTGACCAGTAGCGTGTCGTTGTCGCAGTCGGTTTTCATGTCTATCAGGTTCAGGAAGTGGCCAGAGGTTTCTCCCTTCGTCCACAGCGTGTTGCGTGTGCGGCTCCAGAAGGTGACGTGTCTCGTCTCCAGCGTCTTTTGGTAGGCCGCTTCGTTCATGAATCCTAACATGAGCACCTGCCGGGTGTCGGCGTCTTGAATGATGGCGGGCACCAGGCCGTCCATCTTGTCAAAGTCTATCATCTCTCTCTTTGTTATATTGACATTTAATACTATTGCGAACGTTTTCTTGCTTACGGTTTTGCGTCACAGACGAACGTTGATGCCTTCGTCCTTCAGATACTGTTTCAGCTCTGGAACAGGAATCTCGCCGAAGTGGAACACCGAGGCGGCCAGCGCTGCGTCGGCATGCCCTTCGAGGAATACGTCGCGGAAGTGCTCTCTGCAGCCTGCCCCGCCGCTGGCGATGATGGGTATCGACAGCGTGTCGGACAGCCGGCGCAGGGCCTCGTTGGCAAATCCCTGCTTCGTGCCGTCGTGGTTCATCGACGTGAACAGTATCTCGCCGGCTCCACGGTCTTGGGCCTCCTGTGCCCATTCGAACAGCCCGCGCTCCGTACGTTCGCGGCCCCCCTTCAGGTAGCAGTGCCAGCCGTCGGCGTCTTGCCGGGCGTCGATGGCTACGACGCACACCTGGCTACCGAAGCGGGTGGTTATCTCGTTGATGAGCTGCGGCCGGCGCAGGGCAGCGCTGTTGATGCTCACCTTGTCGGCACCGGCGTGGAGCAGCCGCTCTACGTCGCTCAGCTCATTGATGCCGCCGCCGACGGTAAACGGTATGTTGATGGTCTCGGCCACCCGCGTCACCATGTCGGTGAACGTCTTACGTCCCTCGAAGGAGGCCGTGATGTCGAGAAACACCAGTTCGTCGGCTCCCTGCTCGGAGTAGGCCTTGCCCAGCGCCACAGGGTCGCCGGCACTCCGCAGGTTTACGAAGTTGGTACCCTTCACGGTCTCGCCGTCTTTCACGTCTAAGCAGGGTATGATGCGTTTAGCCAGTCCCATGGTTCTTTTTGTTGTTTCGTTTTTATATGTTATCTCTTTACTCGCTATATTCCGCTATCAGTTCCTTGAGGTCGATACGTCCTTCGTAGATGGCTTTGCCGAAGACGACGGCAGGAATGCCGGCAGCGTCGAGCGCCTTGATGTCGTCGGCCGACGAGACACCGCCGCTGGCTATCAGGTGCAGCGTGGGGTAGGCGTTCATGATGTCTTGATACAGGCCGACGGCCGGACCTTGCAGCGTGCCGTCTTTTGAAATCTCGGTACACAGCACATTCTTCACCCCGGCGTCGACATACTTCTTCAGGAACGGCAGCAGGTCTTCCGCAGAGTCTTCCTTCCATCCGTTGATGCTGATCTTGCCGTTTCGGACGTCGGCGCCAAGTATCATGCGGTCGGCTCCATACTGCTCCAGCCATGCCATGAACAGCTCTGGCCGTGTGACGGCTATGCTGCCAACGGTCACCATCTGTGCCCCGTTGTCGAAAGCTGCCTTCAGGTCGTCGTCGGTCTTGATGCCGCCGCCGAAGTCTACCGTCAGCCGCGTCTCAGTGGTGATACTGCGGAGCACGGGCAGGTTGACGACGTGTTTGGACTTGGCACCGTCGAGGTCGACGACGTGCAACCGGCGATAGCCGGCCTGCTCGAACTGGCGGGCCATCTCCAGCGGACTGCCGTAGACGGTCTTCTGCTCGTAGTCGCCCTTGGTCAGCCGTACGCACTGTCCGTTGATGATGTCAATGGCGGGGATGAGTTCTATTGAGTTCATAGTTCACAGTTCATAGTTCACAGTTGAGGTCGAGGAAGTTGCGCAGAATCTGTTCGCCCACTTTTCCGCTCTTCTCGGGGTGAAACTGGCAGGCGTAGAAGTTGTCTTTATGCATTGCGGCAGAGTAGGGCTGTATGTAGTCGGCCACGGCAGCCGTCTCCTTGCACAGCGGCACATAATAGGAGTGGACGAAGTAGACATACGGCGCGTCGCCCAGTCTGCTAAACAGTAGATTGCTGCTCGTTCCAAAGGGTTTGCCCTCCGGAGCGTGCAGCTCGTTCCATCCCATGCAGGGCACTTTCTCTTCGTGCCGCTGCGGCTGGAACCGCTTCACCTCAGCGTCGAACACGCCGATGCAGTCGACGTCGCCCTCCTCGGAATGGCGGCAGAGCAGTTGCTGTCCCACGCAGATGCCAAACACCGGCTGGCGCAGCGAGCGTATCACCTCGTCAAGACGGCGGGCCTTCAAGTACTCCATGGCACCACGGGCCTCGCCCTGACCGGGAAACAGCACGCGGTCGGACTTCTGCAACTGCTCGGCATCGTCAGTCAGCAGAGGCTCTACGCCTAGCCGTCTGAGTGCATTGACAACGCTGTAGATGTTGCCGGCATTGTATTTGACGATTGCTACTTGCATACTTTAATGCTCAATTGTCAGCTGAAGATGATTGTCTTGTTCTTGAACGTCAGAATCTTGCGTTGGATATGCTTCGAGACGGCGTGCGAGAGCACGATCTTCTCCAGGTCCTTGCCCTTCAGCACCAAGCTCTCGGGCGTGTCCTTGTGCGAGATGCGTGTCACGTCCTGCTCGATGATGGGGCCTGCGTCAAGCACCGACGTCACGTAGTGGCTTGTGGCGCCGATGATTTTCACGCCCCGCTCCCAGGCCTGATGGTAAGGCTTGGCACCGACGAAGGCCGGCAGGAACGAGTGGTGGATATTGATGATGTGATTGGGGTAGGCGGATATCATTTCATCGCTGATGATCTGCATGTAGCGCGCCAGCACGATGAACGTCACACGCTCACGCTTCAGCAACTCCATCTCGGCCTGCTCAACCTCGGCCTTGTTGGAGTGGTCCTTCTTGATGCTCCACACGTGGTAGGGAATGCCGAACTGGTCGGCTACGTAGCGCAGGTCCTCGTGGTTGCTGACGATGCACGGGATGTCCACCTCCCACTCACCGGCCTTCCAACGTGCCAGCAGGTCGTACAGGCAGTGGCTCATCTTCGACACGAAGATGGCCATCCGCGGACGCTTGTCGCTGAAGTACAGGTTGCACGTCATCTGGTAGCGCTGTGCATATAGCGTGTTGATGTATTCGCTGATTTTCTCGCGGGGAATGAGGAAGTTCTCCAGTTCCCATTCTATGCGCATAAAGAACATACCGTCCTGTTTGTCCACATACTGGTCCAAATAGACGATGTTGCCTTGGTTATCCGTGATAAACCTCGTCACTTCCGAAATAATGCCCTGTTGGTCGGGGCAGTGCAGAAGCAGTATTGCTGTCGGTTTCATTCGCTTACAATCTCTTGTTCGTTTTTGTATTTCCTATAAAATAATGTATTTATGATAAAATAATGTGCAAAAGTACGAAAATAATGCGAAATGACCAAAAATGCAGCCCCTTTATTGTGATTATTATGAAAAAAACTGCTTTCCGTGGCACTTTTACCCTTCTGTCGGCGTTCCTGAAGGCGGTTTTCGTACCCTGGGAAGTGCCAGGGCTGTTAAATAAAGGAGAGATTGTTATGCACCAAAACCCTTCACCGAGCGGGTAACGTGTCATAATACAACGAGATACGGTGAAGGGTTAGATGTGTGATGGATGATGTAAGATGGATGATGTAAGATGGATGATGGATGATGGATGATGTAAGATGTGAGTGTACCATCGCAGGTCTTTGCATTTACTCTATGCATTTCTGCATTTACTCAATGAGTAATTTCAGTTAGTAGCCTACTAATTGCAATAAGTAGGCCACTCACGATCGTGAGAAGGCCACTCACTGAGCTGAGAAGGCCACTCACAGCGCCAAAAATGATTGGAAGAATTCGTGAAGGGCGTTATCCCGTCAAATCTTCGTATAACCTCATCGGAACCCTTCACGCCGTCTCACTGAAACCATTCACCGTAAGCTGTTGTCGTGCAGTCTCTTACAGCGTTGGTGAAGGGTTTTTTGTTTTGTGATTATTATAAGATAGCGGGGTAAGGTGTACCATTTGGTCGACAGCCATATTATTGCCTTTTGTTTTGAATTGCGCTCGCTTATTAGTACCTTTTGTTTCACAGAAAATACTTTCGCTCGGCAATTAAATCAAAAAACTTGTTTTTTGTTTTGAATTGCGCTCGCTTATTCGTACCTTTGCAGACGCAAAAGAAAAAACAAGACAATGACTCCCTATTTGGACGTACAACACTTGACGAAATCGTTCGGGGCACTGGTGCTCTTCCGCGACATCAACTTCTCAATCGGAGAGGGACAGAAGGTGGGACTGATAGCCAAGAACGGTACGGGAAAGTCGACATTGCTCAGTATCCTGTCGGGCAAGGAGGGCTACGACAGTGGCTCGCTGGTGTTCCGCCGTGACCTAAAGGTGGGCTTCCTGGAACAGTCGCCAGTGTTCGACCCTGACGAGTCGGTGCTCGATGCCTGTCTGAGGGTTCCCAATGCTGTGAGTGACAGTGGGGCTGGCAAGGATGCCTCCGGCACACGACATCCCGCCTTGGGAACTGAGGAGACAGAAGCGCAGTTGCTGAGGGCCAGACAGGTGCTGACAAAGCTGAAGATACGCGACCTGCAACAGCGCATGGGGGAACTGAGCGGAGGACAACAGAAGCGCGTGGCCCTGGCCGGCGTACTGCTGACAGAGCCGGACCTGCTGATACTCGACGAACCGACGAACCACCTGGACCTGGAGATGATAGAGTGGCTGGAGGGCTATCTACAGCGAGGCAACAGGACGCTGCTCATGGTGACCCACGACCGCTTCTTCCTGGACCGCGTGTGCAGCGTCATCCTCGAACTGGACGACCAGACCGTCTATACCTATCGTGGCAACTATGCCTACTATCTGGAGAAGCGGCAGGAACGTATCGACAACAAACGCGCCGAGATAGCTCGTGCCAACAACCTCTACCGCACCGAGCTGGAGTGGATGCGACGCATGCCACAGGCCCGTGGCCATAAGGCAAAATACCGCGAGGATGCCTTCTACGAGCTGGAGCGTGTGGCCAAGCAGCGCATCGAGGAGCGTCAGCTGCGGCTGAAATCGTCTAACGTCTATATAGGTAGCAAGATATTCGAGTGCCAGTATATTTCGAAGGCGTTCAGGCCATCTACTGCCATCCCTACAATGGAGGGGCAAGGGGGAGGGGCATCTATCACCATCCTGAAAGACTTCTACTACAACTTCTCGCGGTTTGAGAAGATGGGCATCGTCGGCAACAACGGCACAGGCAAGTCGACCTTCGTAAAGATGCTGTTGGGATTGGTGCCCGTCGACGAAGGACGCATCGTCGTTGGCGACACCGTGCGGTTCGGGTACTTCTCGCAAGAAGGGCTGCAATTCAATGAGCAGCAGAAGGTTATCGACATCGTTACCGATATTGCTGACTACGTCGATCTGGGCAGCGGACGTAAGTTGTCGGCATCGCAGCTGTTGCAGTATTTCCTCTTTACCCCCGAGCAGCAGTACAACTACGTCTACAAGCTGAGCGGTGGCGAGCGCAGAAAACTCTACCTCTGTACGGTGCTCATGAAGAACCCCAACTTTCTGGTGCTCGACGAGCCAACCAACGACCTCGACATCGTGACGCTACAGATTTTGGAGGAATACCTGCAGGACTTTCCCGGCTGTGTCATCGTCGTGTCGCACGACCGCTACTTCATGGACAAGGTGGTCGATCACTTGCTCGTATTCAAGGGCGACGGCATCGTCAAGGACTTCCCCGGCAACTACACGCAGTACCGCGAGTGGGAGAGAGCGCTTCCCAAAAGCCCCTCCAACCATCCGGACCCAAGTAAGGACGGGAGTGGCCACTCTCCTGGCGTGAAGAAATCTGAAAAACCGTCTACTTCCCCGTCTGCAAGGGAGGGACAAGGTGGAGGTGCACCTGTGGGAGGGTCCCGCAAGCTTACCTACAAGGAGAAGCGCGAAATGGAGCAGCTCGAAAAGGACATCGAAGCACTTGAGGCCGAGAAGAAAGCAATAGAGGAGGCACTCTGCGGCGGCACTACGTCGGTGGACGAGATAACGGCCATGAGCAAGCGACTGCCACTGCTAAACGACGAGCTGGACGAGAAATCGATGCGCTGGCTGGAACTTAGTGAAATATGATATGCATTTCGTGGACTATGATATACATTAATAATATATGGTGAATCAGCAATATCCTTCACAACTGCTGGAGCAGGCCGTCACAGAGTTTGCCAAGCTGCCCGGCATCGGGCGTAAGACGGCACTGAGACTGGTGCTCCACCTGCTGCGCCAGGAAACCGACGACGTCGTGCTGTTTGCTGACACTATAGCCCGCATGCGCCGAGAAGTGAAGCACTGCCGCGTGTGCCACAACATCAGCGATAGCGACCTGTGTCCCATCTGCAGCAACGACCATCGTGACGCGACGACCATCTGTGTGGTGGAAAACATACAGGACGTGATGGCTGTAGAGAACACGCAGCAGTTTGCCGGACTCTACCACGTGCTTGGTGGTGTCATATCGCCGATGGACGGCATAGGCCCCTCGGACCTTGAAATCGATTCGCTCGTCGAGCGCGTCAGCCGTGGCAATGTCCGGGAAGTGATACTGGCCTTGGGCTCCACGATGGAGGGCGACACGACGGGATTCTACATCTTCCGCAAGCTGGCCCCTTTTGCTGATGTCAAAATCAGCGTCATAGCACGAGGCATCAGCGTGGGCGACGAACTGGAGTACACCGACGAGGTGACCTTGGGCCGCTCCATCCTCAACCGTACGCCATTTGACGCTAAACCATAAGAAGTAATAACCCGCTGAAAATAAGATATTCATGAACGAAGAAACGCTGTTATTCCTGCTGACTACCGTGATGGAACTGGGCACGCTGGTGTGTGCCTATCTCGGTCTCCGGCTGTTTCGTAAGAACAAGTGGCTACGTTTTGCCTTAATCGTAGTACCGCTACTGCTAAATGCCCTGTTGTACATCATTTATCGTACCACTCCCTTCTTCTATCTGGGAGTCATACTCTTACTTTGTATTCCCTTCGTATGGCCAAGAAAATCTGCATAGCCATTGTCAGCTATAACGTCTGCCAACTGCTGGACGAGTGCCTGCAGAGCGTGGAACGTGCCTTGCAAGGTATCGACGGAGAGGTGTTTGTCGTTGACAACAACTCGTCAGATGATACCATAGCGAAGTTGACGCCAAAACATCCCGACGTACACTTCATCGCCAATACCGAGAACGTCGGCTTTGCCCGGGCCAACAACCAGGCCATCCGGCTCTCCGAGGCGGAGTACGTACTGCTGCTGAACCCCGACACCGTTGTTTACGAACCGACGCTGCGGGGATGTCTCGACTTCATGGACAAGCACCCGGAAGCGGGTGGGGCAGGAGTGCGCATGCTGACTCGGGAGGGAACGCCGGCACCAGAGTCACGTCGCGCAGTGCCTACGCCGTGGGTGTCGATGCTCAAGATGCTGGGCTTTACGTCGCGCTACTACATGAGTCATCTGCCGTGGGACCAGCCGTGCCGCATCGAGGTCATCAGCGGTGCCTTCTGCCTGTTGCGTCGTAAAGCACTCAGTCAGGTAGGACTACTCGACGAAGACTTCTTCATGTACGGCGAGGACATAGACCTCTCCTATCGCCTGCTGAAGGGCGGCTGGCAGAATTGGTACCTGCCGTTTGACATCGTGCACTACAAGGGCGAGTCCACCCAGAAGACATCGTTCCGATACGTCCATGTGTTCTATCAGGCTATGCTCATCTTCTTCCGCAAGCACTACGGTCACCTGAGTGTCCTCCTTTCACTGCCTGTCCAAATAGCTATCTACTTTAGGGCGCTCATTGCGCTGGTCCAGATGCTGAGCTACCGCTTCAGACATTTCGTCAATCCTCAAAACGATGAACTATGAACCAAAAGTCAGTAGTAAACCTTCGGGCTATTGAACCCGAGGACCTTGACCTGCTCTACCGCATCGAGAACGATCATCGGCTGTGGAACGTCGGAACGACAAACGTGCCTTACAGCCGTTACACGCTGCACGACTACATAGCCACCTCGTCTGACGACATCTATGCCGACCGCCAGGTGCGCCTGATTATCGAGCGTACCGACGGCCAGCCAGTAGGTATGGCCGACATCGTGAACTTCAATCCCCAGCATCGTCGCGCCGAGGTCGGTATCGTCACGC
This sequence comes from uncultured Prevotella sp., assembly GCA_946409435.1. Lineage (GTDB taxonomy): Bacteria > Bacteroidota > Bacteroidia > Bacteroidales > Bacteroidaceae > Prevotella. Next base: position 27,441 of record CAMJWJ010000022.1, read on the forward strand.
TTGACGCCTGCCGCCGCCAGGGATATGCCACGGCCGCACTGGCCTTGCTGCGCAATTATGCCCTCCGCGTGCTGCACCTCCACCAGTTGTATGCCGTCGTGGCTGCCGACAATTCCGTAGCCCTCCATCTGTTCGAGGAGAGCGGTTTCAGCCGTCATGCCGTCTTGAACGACTGGCTCTACGATGGCCGAAAATACTGCGATGCCGTCGTTTTGCAAAGTTTTTTATAAAATTTATCGGAAAAAGTTTTGCAGATTCAAAAATTCTGATTACCTTTGCACCCGCAATTGACAGAATGACCCTTTGGTGCGTTAGTTCAGTAGGTTAGAATGCCTGCCTGTCACGCAGGAGGTCA
>CAMJWJ010000023.1 GCA_946409435.1 uncultured Prevotella sp.
AACTTGACCAGAGACTTGCAGAAGCATCCTAAACAAATTTGTTATATGGAAGCGAGAGAAGGTTTAGCTCGACGAAGTCAACTTTCTGTGAAACAAAAGGTACGAATAAGCGAGAACAATACAAAGCAAAAAACATTTTTCAAAAAACCCTTCACCAACGTCGTAAAGCGTAGGATTACAGTGAGATACGGTGAAGGGTTGTTGAGACTTACCAATAGGTAAAGGGATTTCCAGAAATGCAATGCTTTATTCCAGAAATGCAATGGGTTTTTCCAGAAATGCTGTGGGTTTCTGCAGAAATGCAATGGGTTTCTGCAGAAATGTAATGCATTTCTGGAATAACTTCATAGATTTCTGCATTTACTCATTGCATTTCTGCATTTACTCAATGAGTAATTTCAATAACTAGGCCAGTTACGATCGTAACTAGGCCACTCACGAAATTGAGAAGGCCACTCACGGAGCTGAGTGGGCCACTCACGACAACAATTTGCATGATGTCAAAACCTGTGAAGGGCGGTCTTTCTCTTGCAACGGGTTTTAAGTTTACGATGTGAAGACGCATGTCATAAACCCTTCACCGTAAACGCTTGTTTTATACAGTATTACAGCGTTGGTGAAGGGTTTTTTGAAAAATGTTTTTTGCTTTGTATTGTTCTCGCTTATTCGTACCTTTTGTTTCTCAGAAGGTTGACTTCGTCGAGCTAAACCTTCTTTCGCTCGACAATAAAAGCAAAAAAAATGTTTTTTTGCTTTGTATTGTTCTCGCTTATTCGTACCTTTGCGGAACTAAATACAACTCGACAGAACAAGATGAATCTAAAGACACTAATATTGACCACGATGTTAGCTGCAACCTCGCTGGCTGCCCCGGCTCAAGACGGCTGGCTGAAGCGTACTGCCTACTGGCTGAAACATAGGCTGGACTCCATGATTGTGCAGAAGTACGACTCGGCATACATTGAGGTGCCTAAGCAACCGTGGCGCGTGGTGCTGCGGACGAAACTGAGCGATATTGACATGTCGGAGAAGTCTACACTTGGCGACGAGGTCTTCGGAATGTATGGTCTTGACGATGGACGTCTGGCATGGAAGACGCACATCAATCCCGCCCCCTCGCAGTCGGTGGGCTTCTACGTCGGCTATCGCGGCCTGGGCTTCGGCTATTCCCTGAACCTGCTCAAGCGACCAGGTCTCAACCTGACGTTCAGCAGTACCGGTGCCCGCTACGGACTGACAGCCCGTTTTCGCAAGTTCGACATCAGCGACATTACCGTGGAAGCCGTTATGACGGCAGAAGGCAAGACGGAGAAGATGACCGAGTCGGGAACCATCGGCGCCCCCATACATGTGACGACGGCTATCATCGACGGCTATTGGCTGTTCAACTCAAGACGGTTCTCGCAGGCAGCTGCCTACAACCAGTCGGTCATACAGCGACGCTCGTCGGGATCGCTGATGCTGGGTGGGCTGTATCAACAAACGAAGATTGACCTCTCCTCGCCATTAAACGCTCCGTTGGTAGAATTGCACGGTAATATAGGGAAGTTGAGAATCATGCAGCTTAACCTTGGCCTTGGCTATGGCTACAACTGGGTGCCGGGGCGCGGATGGCTGCTCAATGCGATGGTGATGCCCACGGTCAGCGTCTTCAGCAAGTCGAAGTTCTATTACTACGAATTCAACTACACCCAATTCGGTGCCATCGACGGTGAGATAGTAAAATATTATCCGGAAGACGACTCATGGGAAAAAGACATCAAAGTGCTGAGCACATCGTCTGCCTCGAAACATGGCTCTATGCAGCTGAACGTCAATGCCCGTTTGTCGGTTACCTATGTGTGGAAACGCTATTTCCTTAATGTATTCGGACAATTGAACCGCTTCGCCTACGACTATTCCAATACCGAGGTCAGGATGCTGGACTGGTACGTACGTGGGTCGTTTGGCGTAAGGTTCTAAATAAAACAGAACGAACTATGAACTACAGAACAACACACCTTGGCATAGCTCTTATCGTGGTGGGCACGCTGACGCTGGTAGCTACACGAATTGACGGCATGACGAACCATAACTGGCTGCTGCTTATGGGGCTGCTGCTTATCGTTGCGGGAATTGTGCTGCATGTCAGGGGCATTAAGCACGAGGGAGAAGGCGGCCTACGGCCTAATGAATAATTAATAATGAATAATGAATAATTAATCATGGATAATGGATTGTTTACACGACTGATTGCTTCGGAGCTGCATCTGCCGGAACAGGGGGTGGGGAACACGCTGAAACTGCTGGAAGAGGGATGTACAATCCCTTTCATTTCGCGCTACCGCAAGGAACGTACGGGGGGACTCGACGAGGTGCAGATTACTGCCATCAGCGAACGGGCAGAACGGTTGGCGGAGATAGCCAAACGTAAGGAAACCATCGTCAAGACCATCGCCGAGCAGGGCAAGATGACGCCAGAGCTGGAAAAGCGCATCGATGGCTGCTGGGAGATGACTACGCTGGAGGACATCTACCTGCCCTATAAGCCAAAACGGCGGACAAGGGCACAAGTGGCCCGCGAGCAGGGACTGGAGCCACTGGCCACACTGCTGATGATGCAGCGCGAGACGAGTCCCGAGCGTGCTGCGCAGCGATTCGTACGGGAAGGACTTACTGTCGCTGACTGCCTGAAGGGTGCGCAGGACATCATTGCCGAGCAGGTCAGCGAGGATGAACGGTCCAGACAGCAGATACGTGCTGCATTCCGTCGTGAAGCTTTCATCGAGTCGAAGGTGGTCAAGGGAAAAAAGGACAGCGACGAGGCTCAGAAATACAGCGACTACTTCGATTGGGAAGAACCACTGAAACGCTGTTCCAGCCATCGGCTGCTGGCCATGCGGCGCGGCGCTGACGAGGGCATTCTGCGACTGCACCTGACCATCGACGACGACGATGCCGTCGATCGGCTGCAACGCCACTATGTGCGGGGCACCGGAGCCTGTCAGCGGTTAGTGGCAGAGGCTGTGGAGGACGGGTACAAGCGTCTGCTGCTGCCTTCGATAGAGACAGAGTTCATGGCGCAGGGGAAGGAACGGGCCGACGAGGAGGCTATCCGAGTCTTTGCCGAGAACCTGAGGCAGCTGCTGCTGTCAGCCCCCCTGGGCCAGAAGCGCGTGATGGGCATCGACCCTGGATTCCGTACCGGATGTAAGGTGGTCTGCCTCGACGCCCAGGGTAAACTGCTGCACCACGAAGCCATCTTCCCGCATCCGCCCGTCAACCACCGCATGCAGGCTACCGTCCACGTAAAGCAGATGGTGAAAGACTACCGCATAGAAGCCATCGCCATAGGTAATGGTACGGCAAGCCGTGAGACGAAGGAGTTTATCGATGAGGCGATGAAGTGCCCAACACCTAACGCCCAAGCTCCAGCATCCAACACTCAGCCAGCAATCCCCAAAATCTTTGTCGTCAGCGAGGATGGTGCCTCGGTCTACAGCGCCTCGAAGGTGGCTCGCGACGAGTTTCCCGACGAGGATGTCACCGTTCGCGGGGCGGTGTCGATAGGGCGCAGACTCATGGACCCACTGGCAGAGCTGGTGAAGATTGACCCTAAGAGCATCGGCGTCGGACAGTATCAGCACGACGTGGACCAGACGAAGCTGAAGCACTCGCTGGACCAGACTGTAGAGAGCTGTGTCAACTTGGTGGGCGTCAACCTGAATACTGCCTCGCAGCACCTGCTGACATACGTCAGTGGGCTGGGACCCGTGCTGGCCAAGAACATTGTCGAATACCGTAGTGCGAACGGGGCATTCACCAGTCGTTCGCAGTTAAAGAAGGTGCCGCGACTGGGGGCTGCTGCATACCAGCAGTGTGCAGGATTCTTGCGCATACCCGGTGCCACGAACCCACTGGACAACAGTGCCGTTCATCCGGAGAGCTACCACGTGGTAGAGCAGATGGCCAAAGACCAGGGGTGCACCGTGGCCGACCTTATTAAGAATAAAGAACGTCGCGAGGAGATAGATGTCAAGCGGTATGTGACGGCCGACACCGGTCTGCCCACGCTGAATGACATCATGAAGGAACTGGAGAAGCCCGGTCGTGACCCTCGTGAACAGATTGAGGAGTTTGAGTTCGACCATAGTGTGCAGTCCATCGACGACCTGCAGGAAGGAATGGTGCTCCCAGGTATCGTTACCAATATCACGAACTTTGGCGCGTTCGTTGACATTGGTGTCCATCAGGACGGTTTGGTACATGTGTCGCAGATGGCCGACCGGTTTGTCAGCGACCCCACGCAAGTTGTCAAGCTCCATCAGCACGTCATGGTGCGTGTCATGACTGTCGACATGCGCCGTCAGCGTATCTCGCTCAGCATGAAAAAAGTTCATAGTTCATAGTAAAGCTGAGCCATTAGCCTGACAAAACTATGAACTATGAACTGTGAACTGTGAATTATGAACTGTGAACTATGAACTATGAACTCCCTACCGGTTCCGCTTCTTCAGTTGCAGCTTCGGTATCTTGATCACTTGGCCGACCTTGATAACTGGTTCCGACGGCAGGTCGTTGAACACCTCGACGTAGCACTCCATGTCAGGTCCTAAGTGGGCACGACAGATGCTGTAGAAGGTCTGCCCCTCCTGCACCTTCACCTCATGGTCAAGACCTACAATGCGGTAGGCTCCCAGCCGTACACGGACGTCCTTTGCAGCATAAGGGTCTGTCGACTCGCTGCTTGATGCCGTCTTCTCCTGTGCGGGCTTCGTGGCAGGCTTTTGCGTTTCGGCAGCAGGCTCAGCCTTCTTTCCGGCAGCAGGCTCAGTCTTCTTTTCTGCTGGTGCCTCACTCTCCATTTCAGCAGCTTCTCCGTCCACTGCTTCCAATTCCTCTTCCGAGTCATACTGCTCAACCATGATTACGGTGTCAACCCTTTCAATGGTATCGGTGATGACGCTGGCAGGCGTCTGCGACGTTCCGTAATAGTATCCGCCAATCGCTGAGACAGCCATCAGCAGCAGCACTCCGGCAGCAGCCAGTAGCCATTTCCACCACGCAGTAGGTTTAGGCTCGTCGTCTGTTGTCCGTCTTTCCATCTTGTGCCTTGCCCTCATCCTTGGTCGTGGCTCCAGCATAGGGGCATGCTTTGGCTCGGCTTCGGTGCTTGGCTCTGGTTCAATGCTGCTTTCAAGCACTGGCTCTGGATTAGCTTCTGCTTCCAACGTTGGCTCTGAAGCGATTTCAATTACAGGCTCTTGTTCAGGCTCAATTACCTGTTCTGGTCTCTTTTCAATTACCGCCTCTGGTATTGCCTCGGATTGTGGCACAATAACTGGCTCCGGAACTGAATCAGGAATCGGTTCAGGTTGCGGCGTAATAACTGGCTCTGGAACTGGATCTGGAATCGGTTCGGGTTCCGGCACAATTATCGGTTCGGGTTGCGGCAATGTAACCGGTTCAGGTTGCTGCTGCACCTCGGGCTTGGGTTGCAGTGTGGGTTCTGCAATGTCTATCAGTGGACTAGTGGCAGCGACTTCTACCTGTTCCGACGCCTGTACTGTCGATGGTTGCCCGGCAGGTACATACTCGTCGGGGTCTTCTGCGTCGTCTGCATCATCTTCAGCTGTGGTGCTGGCAATATCGGCAAACTCCACGCCGTCGTTCAGCACCACGGTCTCGAACTGTGAGAAGGGACGGTTTACCAGTTCCTTCATGAGCGTGTCGGGGGTGAATGTCACCTTTTCGTGGCTGTCGATGACGACGCGTTCGCCAGTTCTGACACTGACACTCTCGCGCGCCTCGACCCTGATAATCTTAAACGTGCCAAGCCCCTTGATCTTTACCTGGTCGTCTTGACGCAGACGTTCCAGTATCAGGGCGAACATCTTCGTGGAAAACTCGCTGGCTTCACGCGGGGCCAGTCCCTTTTTGTCGACGAGAACCTTTGCCAGTTCCTGTATTGTAATCTTTCCCATGTCTATCGTCCTCCTTTCAGTGTATCTTTCCACGTCTGGTTTGGCTTGAAGCTCAACACCAGTTTGGGAGGTACCAGCATGCGCTGACCTGTCGACGGATTGACGATGACGCGCTCCATCTTCTTCTTAGTCTCGAACACACCAAAGTTGGGAATCAGCACGGCGTTGTCGCCCTGGAACGCATCGGCCATGGCGTCAATCAGAAAAGATGCCAGCTTCTGAGTGTCTTTAGCAGAATAGCCTGTCCGTGAGGATAATTCGGCAATAAACTCCTTGTTATTCATACATTTAATTTGGTAGTTGCATATAAGTCAAACTCTTCTGCATCGGTGATGCAGACATCGTAGAACTGCCCTACGGACAAATGCTCCGTGGCAGGGATGAGTACTTCGGGGTCAACCTCGGGAGAGCAGAACTCTGTGCGTCCCACATACCAGTCACCCTCCTGGCGGTCTATCACGACACGCATGCGCTGTCCTATCTTGGCAGCCTCTATCTCAGCGCTGATTTGCTGCTGGACACGCATCAGACGGTCAAGTCGCTGTTGCTTTACATCGGTGGGGACGTCATCCTTATAGTGCTCGGCCGAGTAGGTGCCTTCCTCTTCCGAGTAGGCAAAGGCTCCCATACGCTCGAAGCGTGCCCACTTGACAAACTCAATCAACTCGTGGAAGTCGTCGTCGGTCTCGCCGGGAAAACCAACCATAAGCGTGGTACGGATGTGAATGCCTGGCACCTCTTCACGCATGCGGCGTATCAGTTCGTAGGTCTGCTCCTTGCTGATATGCCTGACCATACGCTCAAGCATGTGGTCGGAGATGTGCTGCAGGGCAATGTCAAGGTATCGGCATACATTGCGATGTTCCCGCATGACGCTCAACAAGTCCCATGGGAAGTGGGCAGGGTAGGCATAATGCAGCCTGATCCATTCCACGCCCTCTATCTCGGCCATGCGCTCCACCAGTTCTGCAATGTGCTGCTTGCCGTCAATATCAATGCCGTAGTACGTTAGTTCCTGTGCTATCACGTTAAACTCCTTGACACCCTGGCTGACCAGCCATTTCACCTCGTCCAGAATATCCTCCTGCGGCCGGCTACGATGGTGACCGGTAATCAGCGGGATGGCGCAGTAGGCACAATGGCGGTCGCAGCCTTCCGAGATCTTCAGGTATGTATAGTGGCTTGGAGTAGTGATATGCCGATGGGAAGGCAATGTGCTCTGAGCTTTCAAATCGTCGAGCAGTTGCCTGTAGTTGAACTTGCCATACCAGCCGTCAACCTCGGGAATCTCTGCCTCAAGGTCGGCTAGGTAACGCTCTGACAAACAGCCCATCACGTAGAGCTGCTGAAGATGTCCTTCATCCTTTCGCTGGGCAAGTTCCAGAATGGTGTTGATGCTCTCCTGCTTGGCATCCTCAATAAAACCGCAGGTGTTGACCACGGCTATCTCGCCTTGAGGGTCATCCGCGTCGTGGGTAACACGGAAACCATTGGCCTCGAATAGCCCCATCAGCGTCTCCGAGTCCACCAGGTTTTTCGAACACCCCATGGTGATGATGTCAACGGTCATGCTTCTCATAGTCAAACAGCGAGTCGACAAACTGCCTCTTGTTGAACAGCTGTAGATCCTTCATGCCTTCGCCCAGGCCAATGTACTTTACTGGAACTTTCAGCTGGTCGGAGATGCCAATCACCACACCGCCCTTGGCAGTACCGTCGAGCTTGGTGATGGCCAGGCTGCTGATCTGCGTGACGGCTGAGAACTGGCGTGCCTGCTCGAAAGCGTTCTGACCTGTCGAGCCATCGAGTACGAGCATCACCTCGTCAGGAGCCTCGGGCAGCACCTTCTTCATCACTTCCTTGATTTTCTTCAGCTCGTTCATAAGCCCCACCTTGTTGTGCAGTCGTCCGGCAGTATCTATCAGCACCACGTCGGCTCCGTTAGCCTTGGCACTCTGTAGCGTGTCGAAGGCTACAGAAGCAGGATCGCTGCCCATTTGCTGTTTCACCACAGGAACACCGACGCGCTCGCCCCAAATGCACAACTGTTCAACGGCGGCTGCGCGGAACGTGTCAGCGGCTCCAAGATATACCTTCTTGCCGGCGTTCTTGAACTGCCATGCCAGTTTGCCGATGGTTGTCGTCTTGCCAACACCGTTGACGCCCACGACGAGAATCACATAAGGCGTATGGTCGTTGGGCAGGTCCCAGTTGTCGTTGTCGTCGGAATTGTTTTCAGCCATCAAGGCTGCTATCTCGTCGCGAAGTATGCCGTTCAGTTCCGACGTCGACACATATTTGTCGCGAGCCACGCGATTCTCTATACGCTCAATGATTTTCAGAGTCGTCTCGACACCGACGTCCGAGGTGATGAGCACCTCCTCCAGATTGTCAAGGACGTCGTCGTCCACCTTAGACTTACCAGCCACGGCACGTGCCAGTTTGTCGAATACGCTGGTCTTGGTCTTTTCCAATCCTTTGTCCAGCGTTTCTTTCTTTTCCTTGCTAAAAAAGCCAAAAATACCCATACATTCTTTGTTAATATGTTGCAAAGGTACACTTTTTTTCGTAAACGGCGACTATTTCATCCGAAAAAAGTAACCATTTTTGTTTGTTTTATCATTTTATCTCATAGCACACACCAGAACCAGCCCTTCTCTGCACTTTTTGCGCAGAGCCCCCCAATCGTTCAATGTACCTACATATAGCAATGGGGGAGAGCAAGGTCCTAACCACCAAGTCAAAGTGCACAATAAGTTCTACTGTGCACTTTGTATGTAAAGAATGTCTTCAAAATAACGATGGGGCGGGGTAGTGGCATTCAGCGTATCCTGTCGGCTGCACGTACCAAACGCTCGTCGGCAAGGATGAAGCGACGGGCCAAAAAGCAGCATATCGCCACGATGAGGGGAAGTGCTGCTGTCAGTGGCAGGTCTGATGATAGCTTACCCTGCTGAATGAGCACGGCCAGCATGACGTACCAAACCAGCGATGCCAGCAGTGCCATGAGGCAAAGAGTGGCCTGGAAGGTTCGGCGCTTGTAAAGGAAGATGGTGTAGAGGCTCACTGCCGATGTCAGCATCTGGATGATGAACAGCGGCCAAGACAGGAAGTGGACCATGCCCAAAATGACAGCTACCAGCAGAAACAGTGTTTGCTTACGTTGTATCATACCAGTTCTTATTGTGTATTTTCAATCGTAAATCGTCAGTCGCGTATTGACGGTTGGCAATTTATTCGGCTGCAGGTTGCTGCTCGGTGACGGGATTGCGCCAGTAGATCTTGTCCTCGATAAACTCCTGGGTAGCCAGCAGCGAGGGTTTGGGCAGTTTCTCGTAGTAGCGTGAGATTTCTATCTGCTCACGATTCTCGAACACCTCTTCAAGTGAGTCGTTATAGGATGCAAACTCGGCAAGCTTCTTCGAGAGGTCGTCCTTGATCTGAAGACTGATTTGGTTGGCGCGCTTGGCAATGATGGCCACGCTCTCGTAGATGTTGTTCGTGTCCTTGGCCAAGTCCATGATGTTTCGTGTTACGGTGTTTACCGGTGCTTTTGATTTCTTGTAATCCATCTTTAATTATTATTTATTTTACTTTTTACTTTTTACTTTTTACCCTTTCTTAGTCTCCCGTGATTTTCTTGCATTTCTCTATGAACTTACGGGCCGTCTGCACCTCCTCGGAGTCGGGAAATTCGCTGATGAAACCGTAGCATTCGTCTTCGGCTTCGCGGTAGCGGTCAATCTTCTTTTCCTCCGAGCTATTGTAGGCAAGATAGTACTTGCTCTTCATGATGAGTGCCGAGAACTCCTCGCGCAGTTCGGTGTAGGGGTACTCTTTCAGCGCGTTCTGTGCGGTGATGATACAAGCCTCATAGTTCGACTCGTTGTTGGCGTTAATGTTGCCGAAATAACCGCCGAGGTTGTAGTACAGCTTGGCTGAAAGTAACTCCTTACGGACGAGGTTGTCCTGAAGCTCGAACAGCTTACGTTGGGCAGCATCGCGCAGGTGGGAGTCGGGGAAATAGTCGATGAAGTTCTGGTAGGCATTGATGGCGCCTACGGTAGGCGACTGGTCGAGGCGAGGCTCGGGGGCGTTCTGGTAGAGCGACTGGCCGACGTAATAGCAGGCCTGCTCGGCAAAAATACCCTTGGGATAGCTCTGGAAATATTTGCGGAACGTAGCACTGGCAGCGTCATAGTCGCGGTTGCAGTATTGCGACATACCAAGCATGTAGAGGCACTCCTCGCCATTGTTACGTCCCTTTTGCACGGTGACAAGTTCTTGCAACAGCGTAGAAGCCTGCTGGAACTTGCCCATGGCAAAGCAACGCTTGGCAAATTCGTATTTGTAAGCCGTGTCGCCGAATTTATAGACGTTGTTAAACTCTGAGGCGCATCCTGTCAGAAGGGTTGCGATACAGAGGGTTATGATAGTATTCTTAATCATATCTTGATTTTTTGACCTGCAAAATTACATATTTTCCGTGTAAACTCAAAGGCTTTTTGATAAAAATTAGGGATTTGGTCCGTTTATTATGATTAATTTGCCATTTTCCTTTGTATTGTTCACCTAAATTCGTACCTTTGCAGGATATGAAGTTCCATTTAACATCGAAATACCTGCCTACGGGCGACCAGCCTGAGGCTATCCGCCAGCTGACCGAAGGCGTGAAGCGAGGTGACCACTCGCAGGTGCTGCTGGGCGTCACCGGGTCGGGTAAGACATTCACAATGGCCAACGTCATTGCTAACATCAACCGTCCGACGCTCATCCTGTCGCATAACAAGACGCTGGCTGCCCAGCTGTATGAAGAGATGCGAGAATTCTTTCCCGAAAATGCTGTCGAGTATTATGTCAGTTATTATGACTACTATCAGCCAGAGGCCTATCTGCCCTCTACCGATACTTATATTGAGAAGGACCTTGCCATCAACGAGGAGATAGACCGCTTGCGACTACGTGCAGTAAGTAGTTTAATGTCAGGACGGAAGGATGTTGTCGTTGTATCTTCTATTTCATGTATATACGGCATGGGAAGTCCCGTGGCTTTGAACGAGAATATCATCGAGATTCACCATGGACAGATTATTGGTCGTAATGCACTGTTAAGAAAATTGGTTGCGGCTTTGTATATCCGAAACGATATAGAACTGAAGCGTGGCAGCTTCCGCGTGAAGGGCGACACCGTCGACATCGCCATGGCCTATAGCGAGGCGATATTGCGGGTCACGTTCTGGGACGACGAGATAGACCGCATCGAGGAACTGGACAGCATCACGATGGACCGCATGGCGACGTTTGAGGAATACAAGCTCTACCCGGCCAACCTCTTCATGACCACCGAGGAGCAGACACACCTGGCCATACATCAGATTCAGGACGACCTGGTGAAACAAGTTGCCTACTTCGAGGAACTGGGCGACACCATCAAGGCCCAGCGCATCAAGGAACGTGTGGAATACGACATGGAGATGATCAAAGAGCTGGGACATTGCTCGGGCATTGAGAACTATTCCCGCTATTTCGACGGTCGGCAGCCCGGCGAACGGCCATATTGCCTGCTGGACTTCTTTCCAGACGATTTCCTGATGTTCATTGACGAGAGCCACGTTTCCGTGCCGCAGATCGGGGCCATGTGGGGTGGCGACAGAGCCAGGAAGACCAATCTCGTGGAGTACGGCTTCCGACTGCCAGCAGCCTTCGATAACCGTCCGCTGACGTTCGACGAGTTCAAGCAGATGACCCGTCAGGTGATATACGTGTCGGCTACCCCTGCCGACTACGAGCTGAACGAGGCCGAAGGTGTAGTGGTCGAACAGCTCATACGACCGACGGGATTGCTGGACCCCGAAATCGTGGTAAGGCCGACGGAAAACCAAATTGACGACCTGATGGAGGAAATCTTGCAACGTGTTGAGCGTAAGGAGCGAGTGCTAGTCACCACGCTGACCAAGCGGATGGCCGAGGAACTCTCGGAATACCTGCTGAACCATGGCATCCAGACGGCCTACATCCACAGCGACGTGACCACGCTGGACCGTATCAAGATATTGGAGAACTTGCGCAATGGGACGTACGACGTGCTGGTGGGGGTCAACCTGCTGCGTGAAGGCCTTGACCTGCCCGAGGTGTCGTTGGTAGCCATTCTCGACGCTGATAAGGAGGGATTCTTGCGAAGTCACCGCTCGCTGACCCAGACTGCCGGGCGGGCTGCCCGTAACGTCAATGGGCGGGTCATCATGTATGCCGACACGATTACCCCGTCCATGCAACTCACCATCGACGAGACGCTGCGCAGACGCATGAAACAGCAACACTACAACGAGGAACACCACATCACTCCCAAACAGATAGAAAAGTCATTGAGACAAAGTGACTTGCGGCTGCAAGATAATGAGAGTGAAACAGGAGGCAAGGTGGCTATGGCCTATACCGGGCCAACCGAGGCTGCCTTTGCTGCCGACCCCATTGTGGAGCGCATGACCCGTCAGCAGTTGGAGAAGAGCATCGCTGAGACGACACGCCTGATGAAGGAGGCTGCCAAAAACCTTGATTTCCTGCAGGCAGCGCAGTATCGTGACGAAATAGTGCGTTTGCAGAAGGAGCTGGAACTTAAATAAGATTAAAAATATATGAAAAAACGCAGGCAGATAGCGTGTTGACAAAATATATTTGTAATTTTGCAAGGTCATAGCGACAATGTAGTATTTAATCCACAAAAAACAAGAACAAATGAGAAAGTACCTGATACTGTTGGTGGCATGGCTGCCGTTGGCCATGAGTGCACAACACAACACATGGGAGCGTCCCGAAGAGGAACAGCAACCAGTAAAGGAGAAAATAAACAAAGACGCGAAATACCTGAAGGGTGCTGTGCCCGAGGTTGACGGGAAGGTTGTCTTCAGCAGACATTTTAGCGCACCAGGCAAGACGGCCAACCAGATATTCGACATCATTGGCGGCTATCTGGAGAAGATGACCACCGAGGGTAACCAGACGGAGAACAGCCGTGTCGTGATCAAGGACAAGGCGACGCACACTCTGGGAGCTAGCTATGAGGAGTGGCTCGTGTTCAAGTCTACTGCCATCATGCTCGATCGCACCCGGTTCTACTATACCGTTCAGGTGAACTGTGCTGAAGGAAGTGCTGACGTGTCTATCATGCGACTCCGTTATCTTTACGAGGAGGAGCGTAGTCCCCAGCACCTGAAAGCCGAGGAGTGGATTACTGACAAGGAAGCGCTGAACAAGAAGAACACTAAGCTGCTGCCCATCAGCGGTAAGTTCCGCCGTAAGACGGTTGACAGGATGAACTTCATATTCAACAAAATTGATACGCTGCTGAAATGAATATCCGTATCTTGCGCAACTGGCTTAACACCATTTTCATCATTGCTGCCATTATCGGTATGTACATCTACTACAAGGGTGACCGCACGATGGGCACCTATATTATATTGGTGGCAATGTTGGTCAAGTTCACGGAATCGGCACTGAGAATGATGAAACGGAAAGATGAAGACGCTTAACATACTACTGACGGCTCTGCTGCTTACTGTCTGCATGCCCGTTGGTGTGCAGGCTCAGGAGTATAATGAGATGGATGCCGACGGTAATGTTACGCGGCGAAACGAGATCAAGAGCTTCAACCCTAACCGCACCGACTCCACTACCTCCAACAAGGAGGTTCCCAAGGGGGTGTGGGCATGGACAGTTGATCGCCGTTTCGGCGACATCGAGCCTACTGAGCTTGACACCATGCCTCACCTATATCAGAACAGCATCTACGCCACAGGACTGTACGGCGAGTACAACATACTCAGCAACAACTATTCGGCACGTGAAAGCCGTATCTTCATTGACCGTCCAGGCTTCAGCGAGTTTTTCTTCACCGATGCCTACAGCTATACGACGTACGAACCCGAGGATTTCCACTTCCTCAGTACACTGTCGCCTTACACCAACCTCAGCTACGAGAACTGTGGTGACAAACAGCACGGTGAGGACCACTTCAGGGCTAAGTTTGCCGTGAATGCCGGCAAGCGACTGGGGATGGGCTTTGACCTGGACTACCACTACGCCACAGGATACTATGCAAACGTGAACAACTCGCACTTCCGTGCCTCACTGTTCGGAAGCTACCGTGGCGACCGCTACCAGATGCATCTACTGGCCACGGCCTATCACCATAAGGCGTCAGAGAATGGCGGCATCACCAGCGACAACTACATCACCCATCCCGAACAGGAGGAGAGCCAGTATTCGGAGGAGGAAATACCGACCGTGCTCTCGCAGAACTGGAACCGCAACAACTCGCAGCAGCTGTTCTTCTCGCATCGCTATAATATCGGTTTCTACCGTAAGGTGAAGATGACAGACGAGGAAATCAAGGCCCGCCAGTTTGCTGCCTCGTCGGCTAAGCAAAAGGCTAAGCGCGAGGCCAGTGGTACCGACAAGCTGCGTGGCAGGACGAAGGATGGTGATACCGACAAGAAAGACCCATCGGCAAATGCCCCCAAGGGCCGTCCCTCTGATGCCCGCATTGCCGGCGACGAGCCGGTCAAGGGCAAGACGGTACAGGAGTCTGACACCACACGAATCAAGGTCGACGGCGAGCAGCAGATGGACAGCCTGCTGGCCGAGCAGCAGCGGCAGGACTCTATCGATGCCACGATGAAGAAGGAGTACGTCCCCGTGACGAGCATCATCCATACCCTTGACATCGAAAACTACGACCGCATTTACCAGGCATATGCCACCCCCACAGACTACTATGCCAACACCTACTACGATGCCGACGACGAGGGACGCTCTACGGGCGAGTCCATTTATGACAAGTATAAGTATACCAGTGTCAAGAATACCTTTGGATTGGCATTGCTTGAAGGCTTCAACAAATACATGAAGGCTGGCCTGAAGGGCTTCGTCAGCTACCAGCTGTGCAAGTTCCAGATGCCCGACCTTGTGGAGGGAGCTACTGCCTACCACATGAAGTCGTGGAATGAATACGGGCTGAATGTCGGAGGTAAGCTGTCGAAGACTCAGGGTAAGACGTTCCACTTCAACCTTGAGGCAGAGCTGGGTGTGACCGGTAGGGACCAGGGTATGCTAACGGCCGACTTCTCCACCGACCTCAATTTTGCACTTTTCGGCGACACGGTGCGGCTGGCTGCCAGCGCATTCTTCTATCGTATACCGCCGGGTTCCTTCATGGAGTCGTACCACTCCAAGCACCTATGGTGGGATGAGTCGCTGTCAGCCGAGACGCGCACTCACCTTGAGGGCAACTTCTCGTACGAGAAGACAGACACCCGGCTGCGTGTCGCTGTCGACGAGATTCAGAACTATACCTATTTTGGCATGTCGTACGACATGACCGACAATGGCAGGAAGGCCATGACAGCTGGCGTGTACCAGAACAAAGGCAACATCAACGTGCTGACATTACAGTTGATGCAGAACCTGCGCTGGGGCATACTTAACTGGGAGAACGTGTTGACCTATCAGCATTCCAGCAGCAAGGACGCGCTGCCACTGCCCATGCTGAATGTGTTCTCAAACCTCTACCTCAAGTTCCGTGTTGCTCGTGTGCTGCAGGTGGAACTCGGTGGTAACGTGACGTATTTCACCAAGTATGCCGCTCCCGACTTCTTGCCGCAGTTGAACACGTTTGCCGTACAGCAGAACAACGAGAGCCGCATAGAGGTGGGCGGTTATCCGTTCGTCGACGTCTATGCCAACATGCACCTGAAGCGGGCACGCTTCTTTGTGGCCATGAGTCACGTCAATGCTGGTTCTGGTACGAAGCGCTACTTCCTTACTCCGCACTATCCCACCAATACCCGCATCTTCCGGTTAGGCGTCAGCTGGAACTTCTATAATTAATCAGTGACAATACAAAATAGCATGACGCAAATGTCTGTAACACGAACCATACCAATTTGTTTCTTAACGGTTACTCAATAAGGTGAATCATTGGCATAATCATAAAGAATGAGCATGATAGTCTCTCCCTCGCTCGACTTGGTGGAATTTGTCGAGACACAGATTCTGCCACAGTACTTAGCCTTCGACAAGGCTCACAATACCGAGCATGTCATCCGTGTCGTGCGCCGCTCGCTTGAACTGGCACGTCAGGTAGGGGCTGACCTTAATATGGCCTACGTCGTTGCTGCCTATCACGACTTGGGGCTGACGGGGCCGAGAGCCATCCACCACCTGACTAGTGGTAAGATACTCATGGCCGATGCCCGACTGAAGCGCTGGTTCACTGCCGAACAGCTGAAGATGATGAAGGAAGCCGTCGAGGACCACCGGGCCTCTGCATCACGTTCGCCGCGCAGCATTTATGGCAAGATTGTGGCAGAAGCTGACCGTGACCTGTCGCCCGAGACCGTCATACGCCGTACCATCCAGTTCGGACTGGCCAACTATCCACAGTTGGATGTGGAGGGCCACTGGCGTCGTTTTATGCAGCACATGAACGAGAAGTACAGCAGCACGGGCTATATCCGCTTGTGGCTGCACGGATCCGAGAACGAGCGACAGCTAAACGAACTGCGTACCCTGATAGCATCGCCCGACAAGATGCGTCCCGTCTTTGACCGGATTTTTACTCAAGAGACAACATAACATAAAGTATTTTGCATTGAAGCAATAAGAAATAAGCACTAAGAATCGATATGGAAGGAATCACTTATTACGTCCTGCTGCTGTTACTCATCATTATCGGCGTTATTGTAGTCAAGAAAGTAGCGTCGTGCCTGATTAAGTCTGTCGTCACGATTGTGCTAATAGCGATAGCTGTAGCCGTCTGGTACCTCTACTTCAGATAATTTACAGTATTCTTATTAGTGAGTAATGAGTAATTGCGCATTACTCATTTCCTATTTTCCATTTCTGTCACACCAGCAGTATTCCTACGGCTACGCAGATGCCATAGATGAACATGTTGCGGGCTGTCTCGCCAAGACACTCGTTCAGCTGGCGCCCTTCGTGGAT
This sequence comes from uncultured Prevotella sp., assembly GCA_946409435.1. Classification (GTDB taxonomy): domain Bacteria; phylum Bacteroidota; class Bacteroidia; order Bacteroidales; family Bacteroidaceae; genus Prevotella. The sequence continues at coordinate 16,968 of CAMJWJ010000023.1, forward strand.
GCGGCGCATCTTCAGCCAGGTGAAGAAGTGAAGCAACAGATACACTAACGGCAGCACAAAGGCCAGCACATGGCCATTATACCAGAACACTACGCCGGCAACGCATGCGGCAATGCCCACGCCGAGATACAGCCACTCGCTGGCTTGGCTGCCTATCAGTACCACCAGCGTACGCTTGCTGTCGCGTTTGTCTACCTCACGGTCACGGTAGTTGTTGACGATGAGCAGTCCGTCAATTACCAGTCCGCAGGCCACCGATGCCACGAAAACCTGCCACGTCACGGTATGTAGTTGGACGTAGTATGTGCAGCATATCGGCACGATGCCGAAGAACAGCAATACCAGCACGTCGCCCAGTCCCATATACGACAGGTGGGTGGTGTACAGAAAGCAGAAGACGATGCAGAGCATGCCTACCATCAGCATCTCCAGTCCCCCGAAGTAAATCAGCGGCAGCCCCACCAGGCAGGCTGCAACGGTTGTGGAGGCAATGGCCTGCTTCATGGCGTCGATAGTCACCCATCCCTCTGAGCAGGCTCGTGCCGGACCCAGGCGTGTGGCCGGGTCGTCGTTGCCCTTGGCATAGTCGAAAAAGTCGTTGATGAAGTTGGCGTCAATCTGCATGACGAAAGCAAAGAGCATGCACAGTATGGCAGCCGTCCAGCTGAACACGTCGCCGCCGTATTCCTGAGCGTCGCAGTAGGCCACTGCCAGCGCTATCACGACTGGCGTGGCAGCACCAGTCAGCGTTTTGGGGCGTGCGGCCAGCAGCCAGGCACGCAGTGAGTTTAGTTTTACAGTATCAGTCATCTCTCTTAATTAGTAATTAATAATTAGTAATGAGTAATTCTGAATAGTTCAATGCTCTAAATCACCACATACCAACAGGCTAATTATCGCGTGTTATCACCATATCGCGTGTTATCACCATATCGCGTGTTATCACCATATTGTCGGCTATATACAATGGCATGCACGGTAATCATTATTACTAATTACTAATTACTCATTATTTAAACAGGTGTCGGAACATGGCGGGGACGGGTGTCTCAAACTCCATCGGCTGACGGGTGACGGGATGGTAGAAGCACAGCAGCCAGGCATGCAGGCACAGCCGGTGTAGTGGGTCGTCGCCATTGCCGTACTTCGTGTCACCGCATACGGGGTGCCCCATGTCGGCAGCATGTACACGAATCTGGTTCTTACGGCCAGTCTCCAACTTAAATTCCACCAGCGAGTGCTCCGTGGTGCGGTCCATCACGTGGAAGTGGGTGACGGCATATTTGCCGCCATTGTCTACGGGCGACGAGTAGGTGACATAGGCCTTGTTGTCTTTCAGCCAGTTTGCTATCGTGCCTTCGTCGTCCGCCATCTCACCGCTGAGCACAGCCACGTAGCGGCGGTCGTAGACCATCTGGTGCCAGTTGTGTTCCAGTATCTGCTCCGTGTCCATGTCCTTGGCATACACCATCAGTCCGCTCGTGTCGCGGTCCAGCCGGTGCACTACGTGGGCAGTACAGTTTTGGTGTGACTTCTTGAAATAGTCGTCCAGCACAGCCTTCACGTTCAGCGTCGAGTGACCTGCAGCCATCGAGAGGATGCCAACGGCCTTCTCGACCACGATGAGCCATCGGTCCTCGTAGACGATCTTTACATACCGGCTGCGGAAGGGCTGCTGGTTGCGCTTCGTTTTCGACACGGCAATCTTCATACCTGGTTTCAGCGGGTAGTCAAACTGCGTTACGGTCTTGCCGTTGACCTTGATTCCCTGTCCCTGCAGCGTCTGCTTGATTTTCGTACGGCTCTGCTGAACGTGCTCCAGCAGAAATTCCAGCAGAGGCTGCTCTGCCGTTACCGTCAGGTGGTCGTATTCTCCCTGAGAGTTGGTGTTATATCTCATAATAATACTTTCGTGGCAGTTCTGGACATCCGTGGCTGAGTTGTCAAGAAAATCGTGTGGGTTTAGAGGGGAATCTTGTCGATGCGCTTCTGGTGTCGTCCACCCTCGAAGTCTGTGGCGAAATACTCGTCCATGATGAGGCGTGCCATGTCTTCGTCGATGAAGCGTCCAGGCATGACCAGTACGTTGGCATTGTTGTGCTGGCGGATAAGGTGTGCAATTTCAGGAATCCAGCACAATCCGGCGCGGATGGACTGATGTTTGTTCAGCGTCATGTTGATGCCCTCGCCGCTGCCACAGATAGCGATGCCGGGGAATACCTCGCCCTGCTCGATACCCCTGGCTAGCGCGTGGCCGAAGTCGGAGTAGTCGCACGAGTCCTCGCTGTACGTGCCATAGTCCTTGTACTGGTATCCCTTCTCGTCGAGATACTTCTTAACAAACTGTTTCAATGCGTAGCCGGCATGGTCGCTGGCCAGTCCTATTGTCTTTACTTCCATAGTATGATGTTGATATTAGTTGTGCAAAGATATACATTTTTCTTGATATCTGCATGTTTTTTAACCTAAATTAGCGATAATGGCAAAATGTCTTGTCGGATGTCTTCATATTTGGCTGAATATGCCGAAATCTTTTGGCGGATTCAAAAATTATGCTTATTTTTGCGGAGACAAACAATGGACATATATGATAGATTATAGGGACTTGACTTTACAGGTTTGCGCGATAGCCCGTCAGGCTGGCGCATATATAAGAAAGGAACGCGAGGGATTCTCTGTTGATAAGGTAGAGCGAAAGCATGCCCACGACTATGTATCGTATGTCGACAAGGGGTCCGAACGGCTCATTGTTGAGGGGCTGCGCCGCTTGTTGCCTGAGGCAGGCTTTATCACGGAAGAGGGTACAGCTGACGGCCTTGCAAGTGATGCTGCCGCCGGAAAAACTGACGACACGGAACTTGCCGAGAGCAGTCTGGTATGGGTTGTCGACCCGCTGGACGGTACGACGAATTTCATTCATGGCTTTGCGCCATACGCTGTGTCGATAGCGCTGAAGGACGAGCAATCCATCTTGTTGGGCGTAGTTTACGAGGTGTGCGCCGACGAGTGCTACTATGCCTGGCAGGGTGGGGGCGCATGGCTGGAGGTGAACCATGAGAAAGGAGAATTGGGACATGTAGCACTGCATGTGGGCAACAGTGCCATCGGCGATGCCCTGCTGTGTCTGCAACTGCCCTATAACAGCGATGCGTATAAGCCTGTGATACTACGTCTTATCAATGAGTTCTATGGCCACGTGGGAAGCATTCGTATGATAGGTTCTGCGGCGATGGCCTTGTGCTATGTCGCTGCCGGACGTCTGGATGGCTACGCTGAACGATATATCGGCCGGTGGGACTACATGGCAGGTGCGCTGATCGTGATGGAAGCAGGAGGACGGGTGACGGACTATTGTGGTGACGAGTACTTTACCGACGGCGATAGCATTGTAGCCACCAACGGCATAGTACATCAGAATCTCATTTGTTGCACAAATGAGAAATGAGGAATGAGAAATGGGAAATGAGGAATTAGAAATGAGGAATGAGAAATGAGCTGCGCGTTTCATTTTTCATTCCTCATTTCTTATTTCTCAATTTTTTACTTGAGCATTTCCTGTACGGCACGCTCCAGCTGGCTGTCGTGTCCGCTGATGATGTCCTCAGGCGTGTTGTAGACCTCAATGTCGGGGAATAACTCCTGATTCTCCATCCACTGATTGTTCTTGTCCCACTTGCCTACCTGCGGAATGCCGAAGACGAGCGAGCGGTCCATGAGCGTTTCCCACCAGACGCTCGTGGCAGTTCCTGCCACAGGCGTGCCGATGAGCTTGCCGATGCCCAGCTCACGATAGACCCACGGGAATCCAGAGCCGTTAGAGTAGCAGTCCTCGTTCATCAGCACGCACGACGGTTTCACCCATTTGTTGTACGGGTCGCGGCCTACATATCGGTCGTTAGGCATGAACCGGTGGTACTGCCGTCCGCTGAGCAGTGTACAGAGGTCGTCGTGCAGCCATCCGCCTCCATTGCCGCGCTCGTCGACGATGACGGCATCGCGGTTGCGGTTCTTGTCGCTGAGCAGTTCACTATACACGTTACGGAAGTTCTCGCTGTTCATGGCCTTGACGTGCACGTAGGCTATGCGTCCGCCGGAGAGGCTGTCAACGAGATGCTTGTTGTGGTCGACCCACCGTTTGTATAGGATGTCGTAGAGCTGTGACTGGCTGATGGGCTTGACGATGATGGCTGTTCGCTGGCCGTTGGGCTTCCTTACGGTGACGTGGACGGGCTTGCCGGCCTTGCCGTCGAGCATCCAGTTGAAGTCTTCTCCAGCCTTGATGTCGTTGCCGTCAATCTGTTCGATGATGCTGCCCGGCGTGACACCCGTATTCTTCACAGCAAACGGACCCCGGCGGATGACTTCCTGCACGAGCAGTCCGTCGCCGTCGTATGTGGAGTCGAAGAACAGACCGAGGCTGGCAGTCTTGAGGGTTGCACCATTGGGATAGTAGCGTGCTCCGGTGTGCGAGCCGTTCAGCTCGCCAAGCATCTCGCTCAGCATGTCGCGGAAGTCGAAGTTGTTGTTGATGAACGGCAGGAAGCGCTCGTAGGTCTGGCGGTATGCCGCCCAGTCAATGCCGTGCAGCTTGCTGTCGTAGAATTTCTCCTTGACCTGTCGCCATACGTGTTCAAACAGATACTGTCGCTCCTGATAGGGATGATAGTCAAAGGGAGCCTCGAAGGCAATGCTCTCTGCCTTTTCCTTGGCCAGATCGACCTTCTTGATGCCACCCTTGCTGCGCAGATACAGCGTCTTGAAATCCTTGTCGGCATGCATGGTGCTGCCTCCGACACCTTTCAGCACAATCTCTGTCTTGTCCTCCAGCAGGTCGTGTTTCCACAGGTCATAGTCGTCCTCGAAGGATGCCTGGTAGTACAGCGTGTCGCCGCCCGGGCTGAGAATGGCATCGCCCAGATGGCTGGAATTGACGGTAAGTCGAATGATGCGGTCGCGGGCATTCTCTAAGTCAAACGAGAGTGCTTTGACGGCAGGCTTCTTCTCGCTCTTGTCGTCGCCCTCCTTTTTCTTCTTGTCCTTCCCGTCGTCGGCTTTCGCCTTCTGTTCTTTCTCGCTCTCCTTGGCCAGTTCTTTCTCTTCCTTCGTCATGCGTGCCCGCTCGTAGGCGTCAAGGTCGAAGAACATCAGGTAGACATCCTCTTCGGCTCCCCAGCTGCCGTGGCTGCGATAGCCGGCACGGTCGCTGGTGAATATCATGCCCTTTCCGCCCAGCGCCCACTTGGCATATCCGTTGCTGTAGCCGCTGTTGGTCAGGTTGTACGGTTCCTTGACGCCACTGGCGTCCACCAGTGCCACGTCGGGGCTGTGCCATCCGCCCACACCGATATAGCTGGCCAGCATCCACTTGCTGTCAGGACTCCACTCCATCCACAGGTCGCCGTCGGAGTAGGAGTAGTTGAAGCGGCCGTCGAGCACGGTGCGTACCTTCTTGCTCTTCAAGTTCATGACACGCAGGTCGCTGCGGTTCTCGAAGAAGGCAATCTCCTCACCGTCGGGGCTGAACTTTGGCTGCTGTGACACGCGGTCGGTCTTGGTCAGCTGTTCCTCCTTCAGTTCTGTAGCGTATGTGAAACGCTTCTCCTCCTTGTTGACGATGGCGCATTGGAATATCTGCCACACGCCGTTGCGCTCCGAGGCATAGACCAGGCTGCGTCCGTCAGGCGCAAAGTCTACGTTGCGCTCTTGTTCGGGGGTGTTGGTGATGCGCTTTGTTGTCTTGTAGTCCAGCGAAGTGACGTAGACATCGCCGTGCATGACAAAGGCTATCTCTTTACCCTTCGGCGAGAGACATATCTCCGTGGCACCGCTTGTCAGTGTCTGCCTGACCACCTCGCGGTCGTTGCGGTCGGCTGTGACGGTGATGGCCACACGCTGTTCCTGTCCGTTCTTCAAGGTGTATATCTCACCGTCGTAGCCATAACACAGCGTACCGTTGTCGGCAGCAGTGAGGAATCGCACGGGATTACCCTTGTGGTGCGTCAGTTGTTGCTCGGCACTGCCGTCGAGGTTGCGCTTCCATACGTTGAAAGTACCGTCGCGCTCGCTGAGATAGTAGAAAGCCTGTCCGTCGGCCGTCCATCTCGGCGTACGGTCTTCGCCACGGAAGGTGGTCAGTTTGGTGAACTGCTCGCCGCGCTTCACCCATATGTCACGCGTGATGGCACTCTGGTGGTGCTTTCTGAACGGGTCCTCATAGCCCTTGTAGTCGTGGTACAGCACGTCGCCCTGTGCATTGATGCTCATGTCCTCCATCGTGAAGGTAGAGTAGAGGTGTGGCCTGCCGCCTTGGGTACTGACCTCGTAGACTTGTGGGAAGTCTGAGGCTGCATTCCCGATATACTGTGCCGTCGGCATGTAGGCAGCCTTGAAGATTACGTTGCCGTTGTTGCTAAACGTCATGGGGTATTCGTCCGTCGAGTGTGTCGTCAGTCGGGTAGGGGTGCCTCCTTTTGCATCCATGATCCAAACGTCAAACGACCCTTCGCGGTTGGAAGCAAAGGCTATGCTGCTGCCGTCCTTGCTCCATACAGGGTAGGCGTCGTAGGCTGGGTTGGTGGTCAACTGGCGTGCTTCTCCGCCGGTGGCGGCCACGCTGAAGAGGTCGCCTTTGTAGCTGAATACTATCGTACTACCGTCGGGCGATATGGCAGGGAACCGCATCCATAGCGGTCTGTTTTGGGCTACCGCAGTGATGACCCATGAGGCAGCCAGGATGGTAAGTAGTCTTTTCATTGTGTTGCTGAGATTGTTGTTTTTACTTTTTTGTTTTTTTACCGTTTCACCTTTTCACCTTTTTTATGCTTCCGTCGCTGTAGCGTACGATGCACACTCCTTTTGGCATCATGCCCTTGCTGACGGGACGTCCTTGCAGGTCGCAGACGGTTGTAGGCACAGCATCTTTGGCATGTGGTGTGCCGATGCCTGATGTTTGGTTCTTGATGAAGTTGAACGAGGCAGTCTCTCCCGTAACGGTCATGTTGGTCAGCGATATGCCTTCGTAGTCACAGGCCGGTGCCGACAGTGCCGTCAGCGAATCGTTGCCCTCATAGGGATATGCCCATCCGCTGCTTGTTTTGACTGTGTTGTTGTTGTTTGCTTTCTTGATTGTATAACGGTTTAGGGGAGAGGAAACAGCATATTTGTTGGGAATGCCGGTCTTCCATATTGTCTCGTCATATATTACGTGGAAGATGATGATGCCGCTTCCTGGAAGTGCCAGGTCCCATCCCTGCTGTTGGCGGTTCTCAATGACGTAGAAGTCATTGCTGTCCTCCTCGCTGCGGATGATGTAGGCATCTTGACTGCTGTTAGTTGGGCGCATACCGGTGACAGTTGTCGTAGCCGTCAGTTCCGTGGGGGTCGTCCATCCTAACAGCATGCGCTCATGTACGGAATAGCATGGTGGGCAGAACCCCTCATTGTTGTAGTTGCCATAGTCCATAATGTCCCACTTATAGACGTACATCGTTCTGCCATTGTAGAAGTCGGGTAGTCCAAAGCAGTGGCTGTATTCATGGCAAATGGTTCCGAAGTTGCCGTAGGTGTTATTTCTCGTCAGCTCGTTGACGCAGCAGTAACAGTTGACCAACAGGCTTTTGCCTTCCGCGGCGGTGGGAACTTCCACGGGTGAGTAGTCGTAGTCGGTCATATAGCTTTGGTTGGGCCATATCGTGTTCTCGTCGCCTCCGTCGTTCATGCCCATGCCGGGATAGAGGATGAGCAGCTGGTCGACATAGCCGTCGCCGTCCCAGTCGTAGGGCGACCAGTCGCTGACTGTTCCCTTGAGGGCTGCTATGACATCTTGCACCAGTATGGGGCATCCACGGTCGTCGACTTCATTGCTGCGATAGACAGAGTGTTCCGTTGACAGCGTCACGTGGTACAGGTCGAATTGGAGATTCAGCAGCCCGTAGCTTTGGTCGTAGAAGTAGTCATGGACAGAACCGTAGAATGGTGTCTCATTGAAATCCTTTTTGTTGAAAACCTTATTCCAGAAAGCCAGCGGGTCGGCTTCCTTGAAGTTTAGGTCGCTGAACGTCACCAGTATGGTCATCTGTCGGCGGTCGCCCTTGAAACGGTCGGTTGGTGCAGCGCGGCGTCCTGTTGTCTGGTGTATGGCAGGCAGCGGCTGTGGCCTTACTCTGCAGGGCCTGAAGGTGGGCAGCTCGTCTGCTGCTGTTGTCATCGTGACGGTGAGCAGCAGGAGGAGCAATGCCTGTTTGCCTGTTGGCAGCAGGCGGCTTATGATGTTTCCCGTCATAGTACTCTTGAAAGTCATTGATGGTTTTGATCGTAATGTTGGACAGCTAAGATGATGACCGACTGAATGTCCAGTCCATTGACGACACCGTCTTCGTTGATGTCGTAGACGGCATCGGAACTTCCTGCGACACAAGCATTAATGACAATCTGAATGTCCAGCGCATTAATGTCACCGTCGTTGTTCAGGTCGCCCTTGAGTATCTGGCTGCTGCCACCCATGAAGTCAAACGACACGAGACCGTCGGCAGTCATGGTGATGTTGGTGATGGCCTTGCCTAACAGCGTGCTGCCTTGAGCATTCTGGTTGTACATGATGGCTGCCGGCGTAGACGTGTCGGTCAGCTGGTCGTTGACGAATGCCGTGCTGTCCGTTGACCATGGGAAGGGCGACGTGCTGAGCAGCATGCTGTTCATGTATGCGCTGTTCTTGTGCTTGCCGCGTCCTACCTTTGCTTCCCATGCGTCATAGTTCAAATTGTCGGCATGCACCAAGTGGAAGTTCGGCAAGTCTTTCGTGTTGTTTACGCGGTTGCTGCTCCATGTCTGGGGTATGTAGTTGACGTGCCATACTACCAGCCCGTTGCCTGGTATGCCGGCGTCCCATCCCTTCTGCTGGCGGTTCTCCAGCAGCAGGTATTCCGTGTCGGTGTGCCTGACGATGTACACCTCGCCACCGTCGGCCTCGGGCTTCAGTCCCGTGATGGTTGTAGGTTCCGTCAGTTCCGTGGGTGTGAGCCATCCTAACAGCATCTTCTCCAGCGGGGTGTAGTTTGGCGGGCACCATCCTAAGTTGACAAAGTTGCCGCCGTCCATCAAGTCCCATTCGTCGCAGATGGAATAGCCAACGGAAGCGGTGACGGGGTAGATGTCGGGTAGACCGAGACTGTGGGTGAACTCATGGCAGATGGTGCCGATGCCGGAATAGATGGTGCCCGACAGCAGTTCCGAACTGGAGGTGTAGTTGCTGATTTTCGTACCATCGGGGGCGGTGATGATGGTGAAAGAACTGGTGTTAGGCCAGATGTGACCGTATGCACCGACGTTGCCCGACAGGCCGGCATAGACGTAGACGACTTGGTCGACATACCCGTTGCCGTCCCAGTCGTACTGCGAGTAGTCAACGTCGGGGTTGGCTGCCAGAATCTGCATGGTGGCATCCCTCATGATGGCATGACCGTAGTTCTTGGTGTCCTTTGTGGGGGCTTCGTAGGGCTGTGCCAGCGTGTCGACCTTGACAGGACCGTAGATGTCGAACTCCATGTTCAGCATGCCGTGCGACTGGTCACGGAAGTAGTCGGCCACGCATCCCTGACCGCTTCTCTCGTGGTACCCCTTCTCATTGAACAGCTTGTTGTAGTATTCCTTGGGGTCCTCGTGCTTGAAGTCGGTGTCGCGGAAGGTGAAGATGACGACCATCTGCTTGTAGGTCCTTTGCGGGTCCCAGTTGTTTTTCATAACGGGCAGCCGGCGGGCTGGTGCCCTGTGGCCTGTTGTAATCTCGTCGGAAGGAGGCGTGCAGTCGCCCTTGACAATCTGGAGACCCTGTGCCATGGCGCACCATGGCAGCAGGGTCATGAGGATTGTTGACAGTGTCTTGTGCATGAGTTCTTACACTATACTGTTTTACTATTTTACTGTTTTAGTGTTTGGCTGTCTATCTTTACTTTCCGCAGGGTGCCCACGGCTTCAGCTGCTTGAAGAAGTCGTTGCCCTTGTCGTCAACGAGGATGAATGCGGGGAAGTCCTCGACATCAATCTTCCAGATAGCCTCCATGCCCAGCTCAGGATATTCTACGCATTCGATGCTCTTGATGCTCGACTGCGAGAGTACGGCAGCCACGCCACCGATGGTGCCGAGGTAGAATCCGCCGTGCTTCTGGCAGGCATCGGTGACCACCTGCGAGCGGTTGCCCTTGGCAATCATCACCAGTGAGGCACCGTTGTCTTGGAACTCGTCAACATACGGGTCCATACGGTTGGCCGTCGTGGGACCCATCGAACCGCAGGGGTAGCCCTCCGGTGTCTTGGCCGGTCCGGCATAGAGCACGGGGTACTTCTTGAAGTATTCAGGCATGCCCTCGCCGGCATCCAGACGGGCCTTCAGCTTGGCGTGTGCTATGTCGCGGGCAACGATGATGGTGCCCTTCAGGTTGACGCGGGTGGAGACGGGGTATTTTGTCAGCTCCTTGCGAACGGCGTCGATGCCCTGGTTCAGGTCAATCTCTATCTGGTTCTGTCCCTCGCCGGCCTTGGCATACTCGGCGGGTATCAGCTCGGCGGGGTTCGAGTCCATCTTCTCCAGCCAGATGCCGTCGGCATTGATCTTGGCCTTGATGTTACGGTCGGCCGAGCAGCTGACGCCCATGCCGATAGGACACGAGGCACCGTGGCGCGGCAGGCGGACGACGCGGATGTCGTGAGCCAGGGCCTTGCCGCCGAACTGTGCTCCCAGCCCGATCTTGTGGGCCTCGTCCAGCAGCTTCTGCTCCAGGTCGATGTCGCGGAAGGCGCGTCCCGTCTCGTCGCCCG